>NZ_CP086615.1:1544318-1853181 GCF_020883455.1 Spiribacter halobius
TTTCAGTCGGCAGTTCAAAGTTCAAAGACCCACTCAGCACGCGAGGGCTGCACCTCACAACGCTGCGGCCTCTGAACTTTGAACTTTGAACTTTGAACTCGGAGCGAAGCTCATGGACCACGAGTACGGCTTCGAAACCCTCTGCCTCCACGCCGGCCAGCAGCCGGACCCGGCCACCGGGGCGCGGGCGGTGCCGTTGCACCAGACCACGTCGTATGTCTTCGACAGCACCGATCACGCGGCGTCGCTGTTCAACCTGCAGACCTTCGGCAACATCTACGGGCGCATGACGAACCCGACCACCGCCGTGTTCGAGGAGCGCATGGCGGCGCTGGAGGGCGGGCGCGCGGCGGTGGCGGCGGCCTCGGGGATGGGGGCGCAGACCGCCGCGCTGCTGACCCTGGTCGAGGCGGGGGACGAGATCGTCGCCGGGCGCACGCTCTACGGGGGCACATTCAGCCAGCTGGACGTCACCTTCCGGCGCCTCGGCATCACCACGCACTTCGTGGATGCCGACGACCCGCAGGCCTTCCGCGCCGCCATCACGCCGCGCACCAAACTGCTCTACGGCGAGACCCTGGGCAACCCCGTCGGCAATGTCCTGGACATCGAGGCGGTGGCTGCGGTGGCCCATGATCACGGCCTGCCGCTGGTGGTGGACAGCACCATGGCGACGCCCTATCTGTGCCGGCCCATCGAGTACGGCGCGGATATCGTCGTCCACTCGGCGACCAAGTTCATTGGTGGCCATGGCACCGCGCTCGGTGGCGTCATCGTCGAGTCCGGGCGCTTCCCCTGGGACAACGGCAACTTCCCGGGCATGACCGAGCCCTCCGACGGCTACCACGGCGTGCGCTTCTACGAGACCTTCGGCGACTTCGGCTACACCATGAAGGTGCGCTGCGAGACGCTGCGCACCCTCGGCCCCACGCTTGCGCCGATGCACGCATGGCTCTTTCTGCAGGGCCTGGAGACGCTGCCTCTGCGCATGGAGCGCCACTGCGAGAACGCTCTGGCGGTGGCCGAGTTCCTGCGCGGGCACCCGCAGGTTTCCTGGGTGAAGTACGCCGGCCTCGAGGACAGCCCCTACGCCGAGCTATGCCGCAAGTATCTGCCGAAGGGGGCCGGCGGCATCGTCAGCTTCGGCATCCGCGGTGGCCACGAGGCGGGCGTGCGCTTCATCGAGTCGGTGCAGTTCCTCTCCCACCTCGCCAATATCGGGGACGCGAAGACGCTGGTGATCCACCCGGCTTCCACGACCCACCGCCAGCTCAGCGAGGCGCAGCAGGTGGCCGCCGGCGTGCCGCCGGACATGATCCGCCTCTCGGTGGGACTGGAGACCCTGGACGATATCCTCTGGGACATCGACCAGGCCCTCGCCCGGGCCGACGGCTGACCGCCGCTCAGAAGGCTGACTGCAGGCCGTCGTCGAACAGCAGCCGATCCAGGGGCAGGGGTGCCTCGACGCCGGGGCCCTCGGTGATGCGCGGCTCGGTGATCCGGCGCAGCAGCTCGTAGTAGCGGCGGATGCGCGCGACGTAGGCCACCGGCTCCGCGCCGCGGGCATAGCCGTAACGCAGCGTCGAGTAGTAGCGCTCCTGGGCCAGTAGCGGCAGGCGTTCGCGGACGTCGAACCAGGAGTCGGGGTCACCACCCTGGCGCTCGGTCAGCACGCGGGCGTCCTCCAGGTGCCCCAGGCCGACGTTATAGGCGGCGAGCGCGAACCAGGTGCGATGCGGCTCGGCGATGGACTCCGGCAGGCGCTCGAGCAGGCTCGAGAGGTAGCGCGCGCCACCGATGATGCTCTGCGCCGGTTCCAGACGATCCTCGATCCCGACCTGGGCCGCGGTGCTCAGGGTCAGCATCATCACGCCCCGGACCCCGGTAGGGGAGACGGCTTCCGGATCCCAGTGGGACTCCTGATACCCGATGGCCGCAAGCAGGCGCCAGTCCAGGTCGTGTTCCGCGGCGGCCTCCTGGAACGCGGAACGGTAGCGCGGGAGCACCCGGGTGACATCGCGGATGAAACGCCGCGTGCCGACGTAGTCGAAGCGCCGCAGATGCCCGTGGTAGCGCTCGAACAGGCTTGCCAGCTTGCCGCTCGCCTCGAACCGGTCCAGGAAGGCGTCGGCGCGTGCGCGCAGGCTGTCCTGCCCCGGGCGGAAGGCCCAGCGCAGGCCGTAGGGCTCCCCCAGCGTGAACGCGCTGCGGACCTCGGGGTAGAAGTGCTGGTTGACGGTGAGCTCGTTGGAGTCGGTGACGACGGCATCGGCCTGGCCACTCGTCAGGCGATAGAGGAGGTCGTCGCTGCTGGCGCGGGGCAGGCTCTCCCAACGGACCCCGGGATAGGGCTCGGCGGCCGCGCGCAGGCGGGCCTCATGCAGTGAGTCGGACACCACCAGCAGCCGCCTGCCTGCGAGCTCACCGATGCCCGTCGGCCGGTCGCCGCCATTGGCATAGACCACCCGGGGCTCGACGGTCATGTACGGGCGCGAGTAGGCAAAGCGCTCCGCGTCCCCCGGGCGCTTGCCGAGGCCGCCCGCGGCCATGTCGATCTCGCCGCGCTCCAGCATGGCGAGGAGCGTGGCGATCTCCGCCACCGGCCGGAATTCCACCGCCAAGCCCAGCGCTTCGGCGAACCGGCGCACCAGCGCCTGCTCGAGGCCGTGGGCACCCTGCCGGGTCTCGTAATAGGTGGTGGGCCCATAGCGCGTGCCCACCACCAGCGTCCCCCGCGCGGTGAGCTCGTCGAAGGGTTCCCGTTCGGGCTGGGCCTGCAGCCAGGCGACGGCGAGCAGGGCGGCCAGCAGCAGCGCGATGACGGCGTGGGCCTGGAGTCGGCGCATGGAAGGTGGTGCGCCCCCTTCGACCAGCGGGACGAGTATTGTAGACTACGCCTCACTCGCACAGGGCCCGCCCCTGTCCGAGCGCCGGAGAGGTGGCTGAGTGGTCGAAAGCGCCGCACTCGAAATGCGGAGTCCCTTAACGGGGACCGGGGGTTCGAATCCCTCCCTCTCCGCCATACCCACGAACAAGGGGGCCTCGCGCCCCCTTTTTCGTGGATACCGGCAAAGCCGGGATTCGAACCCCCGGTCCGGCCATGCGCGGTTCGGCGGCGCGGCTGGGCGTCAGTGTCTGGCGCGAAGGCTGAGGTAACGGCGCAGCTGCTCGAAGAGAGCCTCCTGCTCCGCGTCAAAGCGGACTCCACCCTCCCAGCGGCTGGCCTCGACGCCGATGCGGCAGAGCTCACCGGTCAGGCTCACGGGGGGCTGCGTGCCCGGCAGGGGCAGCTGCACGGTGATCGGGCTGCCCGCGGCCGGCGCCTCGTCCTTGCTCGCCACCTGCCCCGCGAGCCCGCAGCCGGCGGCGCTGATGTCCAGCATCAGCGCCTGCTGGGCGGCGCCGGCGAGGTCGATGTCGCAGGGGAGGGCACACGGCAGCCGCGGGTACTGGCGCACGCTCACCTGCTCCACGGTGTGGGGATAGAGCACGAACAGCAGGTAGTCCGGCTCCGTGAGCAGGCGCGTAATGGTGGTACGAAAGCCGTAGATGATGCCGTCATACAGGCAGCGCACCAGCAGTGTGTCGTCGGCGCGGAGATCGAGTGCGGTCAGCGCGCTGTCGTCCTCGCCGTGGCCGCTGCGGAGAATGATGTAGGCATGGACGCCGCGGCCACCGTAGCCGACGACCTCGGCGGTGGCTTTTTTCGTGCTGCCTGCACGCTGCAGCCGAAGGCGCGAGCCGGCCGCGAGCAGAAAGCCGGTGGGTGTATCGCCTTCGGTGCCCTGCGATGGCTGCTGGTTCGTGCTCATGGGTCTCCCGTGGTGGTCTGTCGTGATCAGCCCGCGGGGCTGCCGCCCGCGAACCGTGCCGGTGGCGTGGCCGCTGCGAGGAGCTCCTCGAACGGGCAGGGGTGGTGGACGCCGTAGCCCTGGGCGGAGTCGACGCCGATGCGGCGCAGGATTGCGAGCACGGCGTCATCCTCGACGAACTCGGCGATGGTGCGCTTGCCGAGCGCCCGGCCGATCTGATTGATGGACTCGACGATGGCGCGGTCAAGCTCGTCCTCGGCGATGTCGCGCACGAACAGCCCGTCGATCTTGATGAGATCCACCGGAAGGTTCTTGAGATAGCCGAAGGAGGAGAGTCCGCTGCCGAAATCGTCCAGGGCGATGCGGCAGCCCCGCGCCTGCATGCGGGCGATGAATTCCCGCGCGTCCTGGAGGCTGCGCACGGCCGCCGTCTCGGTGATCTCGAGGCAGATCTTGTGGCCCGGGATGCCGTACTCGTCCAGCAGGCCCTCCAGCAGCGTGAGGTAGCGCGGGTTGCCGAGGGACTGGGCGGAGACGTTCAGATGGCAGAGATTGAGCGCCGCCAGGTGCTCGGGGTGCTCTGCGAGCCGGCGGAAGGCATGGCGGGCGACCCAGGTATCGATTTCCGTGGCCAGGTCGAACCGCTCCGCCGCCGGCATGAAGGCGCCCGGGGGGTGCTGCGTGCCGTCCGACCCGATCAGGCGCACCAGCAGCTCGTAGTCCAGGGGCGCCGGGCCCGGCATGACCGGCCGTATGCGCTGGCCATGCAGCACCAGCCGGTCCTCCGCGAGGGCGCTGCGGATGCTCTGCACCCACTGGATCTGGCCGTGATGCTCTACGACCGAGTGATCCTCCGGGGTGTAGGCCTGGAGGCGATCGCGGCCGCGGTCCTTCGCCATGTAGCAGGCGACGTCGGCGGCGCGCAGCACCCAGGGCACATCGCGCACGCCGGCGTCCAGCGTCACCACGCCGATGCTGGCGGTGAGCCGGAAGCGCTGGCCCTCCCAGCGGAACTCTTCGCTGCGCAGCCGCTGCAGCAGCTTGGCCGCGGTGCGCTCGCCGTCTGCCGGGCCGACGTCGTGCAGGATGGCGGCGAACTCGTCGCCGCCGAGGCGGCCGATGAGGTCGGAGTCGCGGACCGCGCGTCGCAGCGTGTCGGCGACGTGGGCCAGCAGCTGGTCGCCGGCGAAGTGGCCGCAGCTGTCGTTCACCACCTTGAACTGGTCCAGGTCGATGAAGCAGAACAGGTGCCGCCGCGCGGTGCCGTGGGTCTGAGCGAGCAGCGCCTCCAGGTGATCCTCCACGGCGTGCCGGTTGGCGAGCCCGGTGAGACGGTCGTGGGTGGCCTGGTGGCTCAGCGCGTTCGCCAGCTCCCGGGCCTCGGTGACGTCCTCCACCATGGCGAACAGCCGCTCCGCTTCGCGCCCCCTGCCCCGCACCATGGACAGGGTCACCCGTCCCCAGCCGGCGCGGCCGTCGCTGCGCTGGTAACGGCGCTCCGTCGCCACCGGCCGATGCGGGCCGGCTCCCGGGCCCGGCAGCAGGGTCTCGTCCTCGGCCGCCCGGGTCGGAAAGTAGTTCTGCAGGCGCTCGCCGATCAGGCGCTCGGGGCGTAGCCCCAGCAGCCGGCAGAGGGCGGCGTTGACGTTGCTGAAGCGGCCCTGGCGGTCGAGCTCGGCGAGGCCGATGGCGGCCTGCTCGAAGAGTGCGCGGAATTTTCGCTCGGAGCTCTGCACATGGCGGTGCACGGCGATGAACAGGAACACGCAGAGCGTGGCCATGAACAGAAACGCCATGGCGGCCCCCGCCACCAGCACCCGCTGCAGCCACTCGGCGCCGGCGGTGAGCGTCTCCGCAAAGGCCTGCTCGATTTCCCGGTGCTGGGCCCCGATCTGGGCAAGGGAGGCCTGCAGCAGCTCGCGCAGGTTAGGATCGAAGCTGCGGGCATGCGCCGTTTCCAGGCGGTCGGCGACGCTCTCCAGAGCGAGCAGGTGGTCGTCGCCGGCGCGCCACAGCTCGATCGCCTCGCGGAAGTAGGGGGCATCCGCGAAGTAGCGGTGCATCCAGACCATGCGGCGGACGTTGTCCGGGGCATTGGTGCCCTGCAGGAACTCGGCCCGTGCCCGCTCGATGTCCGGTGGCTCCGCCTCCAGGGCCATGCGTGCGCGCCGGTCGCTCAGCGGGTGGACCAGGGCCTCCCGCGCCCGTGCGAGGTACTGCGGGTCGCCGTGCTCGGCGAACAGGTACAGAAAGAGCACCGCGTCCTTGCGGGCGCGGGACCACTCGCTCTCGGCGAGGATGTAGGCGCGCGCACCCGCCTGAATCTCCAGCACCACCGCCGTCAGCAGCGCCGAGAGACCCGCCATGACAATGAGCGCACCGCAGCTCAGGGCAAGCAAGCGGTTCGAGCGCCGACGGCGCTGAAGGGGGACTGCGGTCAAGAGCGCGCTCCGGATGGCCCTCTGATGCCGTGTGGCGGCACCTGTTATGTTCTCTGCGTCGGTTAACGGCCGACGCAGAGAATGCTGAAGGGCCGCCGGGCCGCGGCGAAGGCGCCGCGTGCCCGCTCAGGGCAGGTTCAGGCAGCTCGCGTAGTAGCTCACCGTCGCCGGCCAGTCCGAAAAGACCCCGCGCACCCCGACATCATGCGCCAGCACATCGAGGACGAGGAAGCGGTCGCCGTCCCGGTCCACCACGCCATCCACGGTCTGGTGGTACCAGGCGCCGTCCTCCGTCAGCGGCGGCGAGCGCTCCAGGGTCCAGGTGATCAGATCGAGCCCGGCGGCCCGGGCACGCTCGGCATACACCGAGGGCACCACCGGGCTGGCCGGATTGTCCGGGTCGGCGGTCAGCAGCATCCACAGCGGCGGCGCGAGGATGTTCACACCGGCCTCGGCCAGCGCCTCCATCCCGGGATCCCAGCTCGCGGGATCGGTGACGTCGAAGCCTTCGTCGCCATAGCGGCCGTCGAGGAACACCGCCTGTTCGCCGAAGTCCGGATGTTCCTCGATCCAGTAGCGCACGTCGGCGAGCGAGAACGACTGCGGGAAGACCTGCTCGGGCGGCACGCCGGCGGCCTCGTACTCGGCGATGAGCTTGCTGGCGTAGTCCTCCTGGGAGAAGCCGTTGAACGGCATGTCCACGGATGGGGCCTTGAGCTCCGGGGTCATCTTCACGCCGAGCGCCTGGAACAGCGCAATGCTCTCGGCGTGGGTCATGAGCGTGCCGCGGCTCGCATAGAGGTCCGTGCGCCAGTCCGGCGTCGCATCCAGATAGGCCTCGATGCTGCGTGCCTCGGGGTTGTAGCCCTCCATGCGCCCCTCCAGCCGACGGAACTCGGCGAGGGTGATGTCGCTGGTGCAGCAGCGAATCTCGTCGCCGTTGACGAGCTCACCGGTGTCCTCGTCGAAGGCGGGCGGCACGCTGCACTGGCGGGCGAGGTCGGTCTCGAGGATGTTGGTGGTGTAGTGCAGATCGCACTGTGAGTGACGGCAGACCAGTGCCTCGTCCTCGGTAAAGGTGACGTCGCACTCGAGGATCCCGGCACCCATGCGCGCGGCGGCGAGGTAGGACTCGCGGGTGTGCTCCGGGAACTGAAGCGCCGCGCCGCGATGACCGATGGAAAAGTCGCTCGCCCGGAATGGCCCGTCGGCGCACTGCTGCAGACGTGCCTTGAGGTTGCGCTCGCGCAGCGAGTCGGTATCCATGTCGTCCACCAGGAAATGCGGGCGTGGACCGACCTCGATCCGCTCCGGCGGCATGACCTCCGCGACGTCCTGCGCGAGTACAGCAAACGGGACCGCGGCGATGAGGATGGCCAGGATGATTGGGATCGTTCTTGCCGACATGGCGTTGGTCTCCAGAGATGGGCCTGCACCGTTGCAGTCTGGCCCAGATCGATGACGGCGCCATGACCGCAGATGCCGCGAGGCGTTGGCTACGCTGCCCTCAAGGGCATTGCCATCGCCGCCGATAACGTCGACGGAGCAGACCTCGGCGGCCGGATCCGGTGGGTTGGCGCGTAAAAACGTGATTTCCGTCACACTGCGACGGACGAAGAGTCGCGGGCCTCTCGCCGCCGATCCGCGAAGCGACGTATGGTCTTGCAGAGATCCATGGCCACGGAGCGGTTTGGGCCTGACGGTATGAAGGACTCCCAGCAAGGCTTGAAGCCCACGGCGGCCCCCCGGCGGCTGTCCTTCGAGGCGTTGCCGGTGCCGGCGCTGCATCTGGACCGCTACGGCGGCATTACCGGGGCGAACGCGTCGGCGTGCGAGGTGCTTGGGGAGGCCGCCGCGGGCAGGCCGCTGCTCGACTACCTCCGCCCCCGGCAGACCGAGGGCCGCCCCGCCACGATGGTGCTGGAAATGCTGCTGGCCGAGGCCAGTGCGGCGGGGCGCGCCCACCAGCAGTGTCTGCTCCAGCCGGCCGGCGCCACCCCCCGGTCCGCCCTGCTGCGCATCAGCCCCGATGGCGACGGGGGCTATGTGGCGGTTCTCGACCCCTCTCCGGGCGAGGGCCTGGACACCGCCGAGCGCATGACCCTCGAGGCCATGGCGGCCGGACGGCCCATGGGGGATGTCATCAGCGGGGTGATCCAGCGCCTGGAGATGCTGATGCCCGGCTGCGCCTGCTCGGTGCTTTCCCTCGAGGACGACAGCCAGACGGTGCGCCACGTCGCCGGAGACAGTCTGCCGGCAGACTACCGCGAGGCCTTTAACGGCATGCGTATCGGCCCGCGCGTCGGCTCCTGCGGCACAGCGATGTGGCACCAGGAGATGGTGATCACCGAGGACATCGAGAACGATGCGCGCTGGGCGCCCTTCCGGCCGCTGACGCGGTCGGCGGGACTCAGATCCTGCTGGTCGATGCCGATCCTGGCCTCATCGGGCCAGGTGCTGGGCAGCCTCGCGGTCTACTGGCCCATGCCCGCTGTGCCGGATGAGCCGGCGGAGTGCCGCCTGCGGCGTTTCGCGCGCCTGCTCGGGTTTGCCATGGAGCGCGACCGCGACGCCCATCGCCTGCGCCAGAGCGAGGCGGTGTTCCGCAGCGCCTTCGAGCGGGCGGCCATCGGCATGGCCCATCTGGCGCGGGACGGGCGGATACTCAAGGTCAATGGCCCGTTGTGCGAGCTGCTCGGTTATGGCGAGGGCGAGCTGCGGCGTCACCGCGTCCCCGAGCTCGTGCACCCTGACGAGCGTGCCCGGGTCGCCGAGGCGGGGCAGCGTATCGCCAGCGGCGAGCACGAGACGCTGCAGACCGAGCTGAGACTGCTCCGCGCCGACGGCGAGACGGTCTGGGCGAGCGTCGCTGCCGCGCCGGTCTACTCGGGGAAGGATGAGGTGGAGCGGCTCGTGGCCGTGGTCTCCGACATCAGCCGCTCCCGCGAGCTTGCCGATGAGCTCGCCTACCGCGCCACGCACGACTGGCTCACCGGGCTCTACAACCGCTTCGAGCTGGAGCGCCAGCTCGCCCAGTGGCTGGGGCGGCGGCCGGAGGCGCGCAGCAGCGCGGCCTTCATGCAGATCGATCTGGACCAGTTCCGGCTGGTCAACGACAGTGCCGGCCGGGCGGCCGGTGACGCCCTCCTGCGCCGGGCGGCGGAGCTGATTCGGGAGACCGTCGGCGAGCGTGCGGTGCTGGCACGGCTGGCCGGCGACGAGTACGCGATGCTGCTGCCGGATACCTCGCCGGAGGAGGCCGTCGCCGCGGCTGAAGGATTGCGGCAGGCCATCGAGGCGGCAGGCTTCGAGTGGGAGGGGCGGCATTTCCGGATCAGTGCCAGTATCGGCTTCGTGCGTCTGCCGGAGCGTTCCCTGCGCAGTGTGGACGGCGTGCTGCAGGCGGGGGATACCGCCTGCGCCACCGCCAAGGAGGCCGGCCGCAACCGCGTGGCCGTCTGGGATCGCAAGGACGTCCGTATCGACCGCCGCCACGGGGATGCCCGCTGGGTGCCGCTGCTGATCGAGGCGCTCGAGAACGGCAGCTTCCGCCTGGAGGCCCAGCCTATCGTCCCGGTGGATACCTCGTCGCCGGAGCCGGCGCGCTACGAGCTGCTGGTGCGCATGGAGCAGGAAGGCGAGTGGGTGCCGCCCGGGCGCTTTCTGCCGGCGGCCGAGCGTTATGGCATCGCCCCTCAGATCGATCGCTGGGTGGTGGAGCAGGCGATCGCCTGGCTCGAGGCGCGGCCGTCGGCGCCGGTGCGGCTTGCCGTCAACCTCTCGGGGCTGTCCGTGACCCACCGCGAATTCCACCGGTTCGTGATGGCGGCGCTGGCGGACCATCCGCAGGCGGCGGCGAGGCTCTGCTTCGAGATTACCGAGACCGCGGCCATCGCCGACATCGACGAGGCGCGGGCGCTGATTGCGGAGCTGCGTCGCCTCGGCTGTGAGCTGGCCCTGGACGACTTCGGCTCGGGCCTGTCGAGCTTCGGCTACCTGCAGCATCTGCCCGTGGATCTGCTGAAGATCGACGGCAGCTTCGTCCGGGACATCGGCAGCGACCCCGTGAGCCGCGCCTTCGTGAAGGCCATCGCGGACATCGCGCGGGTCATGAACAAGCGCACGATCGCCGAATTCGTCGAGGACGGCGATGTCGTCGCGGTGCTCCGCGAGCTCGGCGTCGACTTCGCCCAGGGCTACTGGATCGGCAAACCTGCGCCCCTCGCCACGCTCTGTCCGCCCGCCGTCCGCGGTCGCGCCGCGAGCTCCTGACCCGCCCCGTTGCCGACTGCCGCCGCCCGTTCCGGCCCCGCGTTGCGGCTGGCGAGGGGCGGCATTGCCTGTCATTCTTGCGTAACAACAACGCGACGAGGAGAGAGGCATGCCGGCGTTTACTCGGCGGAGAGCATGCGGGCTGCTCGCGGGGCTGCTGGCGCTCGGGGGCGCGAGTGCACAGGATGAGACGGCCGAGGATGAGCCCGTGGTGGTGGATCCGATCACGGTGAGCGCGCCCCGTGTCGAGCGCGCCCTCCAGGAGACCCCGGCAGCGGTCACCGTGGTGGACGGCGAGACCTTCCGCGAGGGGCGGCAGCGCCTGGCGCTGGACGAGGCCCTGAACCGCGTCCCCGGCCTCTACTTCCAGAACCGCTACAACTTTGCCCAGAACCTGCGGCTCTCCACCCGGGGCTTCGGCGCCCGGGCGCCGTTCGGCATCCGGGGTATCCGCATCCGCGTGGACGGTTTCCCCGAGACGCTGCCGGACGGCCAGTCCCAGATCGACGCCGTCGACCTCGACTCCATCACCCGCGCGGAGGTGGTGCGCGGGCCCTCGTCGGTCCTCTACGGCAACGCCACCGGTGGTGTCATCGATCTCTCCACGGCCACCGGCCGCGAGGACCCCGGTACGAGTGTCACCGCCGAGGCGGGCAGCTACGATTTCTACAAGCTGGCGGCACGCCAGGGCGGCGTCAGCGGTCCCTGGGCCTACCATGTCAGCGCCTCGGCACTGGACTACGAGGGCTACCGCGAGCAGAGCGAGACCAGGAAGCGCCTCGGCAACTTCAGCGTCAGCCGGGAGCTCGGCGGCGACCGCCGCCTGCGCGCCGTGCTGACGGTGCTGGACAACCCGGAGTCGGAGGATCCCTCGGCGCTGACGCTGGAGGAGGTACGTGAGGACCGCCGGCAGGCGCGGGACATTGCCGTCACCCTGGATTCGGGTCAGGAGGTGGAGCAGCAGCGCCTCGGCCTGATCTACGAGGACGCTGACGCCGCCGGCGGGCAGCTCACCCTGCGCGGCTTCTACACACGCCGGGACTTCGAGCAGCAGTTGCCGTTTCCGGGTAACAGCCTGCTTGGCTTTGACCGCGACTTCTTTGGCGTCGGTGCGGAGTATGCCCGGAGTGCGAGCCTGTTCGGTCAGCCGTTCCGATATGTCACCGGTGTCGAGGTGGATCGGCAGATCGATGATCGTGACCGCTTCAGCGTGGACGGCACGGGCACGCAGACCGGCCGGACACAGGAGGAAGAGCAGCAGGCAACGGCGTCGGGCGCTTTCCTGCAGGGTGATCTGGATGTGACCGATCGCCTCACGGCCTCGCTCGGTGCGCGCGTCGACCGGGTTCGTTTCGAGGTCGATGACCGTTTCCTCGGTGATGGAAGAGACGATACGGGCAGCCGCACGTTCGAGGAGGTCAGCGGGAGCGCCGGGCTTCTGTACCGGCTGACCCCGGATCACAGCCTTTATGCGACGGTCTCTACAGCCTTCGAGACCCCCACGTTCACCGAATTCGCGAAGCGTGACGGTACTGGCGGGCTGAGCGAGGAGATCGATCCCCAGGAGGCCTTCAATCGCGAGATCGGCGCCCGCGGGTTCCTCGCGGATAGCGTCCGCTACGAGGTCGCGGTGTTCTCAGTCGCCGTCGATGACGAGCTGATCGTCGACGGCGATGTGGATGGCCGTGATTTTTATGAGAATGCCGGGGCTACCAGCCGGGACGGACTGGAAATCGGGCTTGAGTGGTTCGCGACCGATGCCTTCACGGTGAACGCGGCGTATACCTATGGCCGCTACCGGTTCGATCGCTTCGTGGATGTGGACGGCAATGATTTCGCCGGCAACCGCATCCCGGGGCTGCCCAGGCATCAGCTCTACCTCGAGGGCCTGTGGGAAGGGTCGAATGGCTGGTACGCCGCGCTTGATGGCCAGATCGTCGGCCCGGTGTTCGCGGACAATGCCAATGATGTCGAGGTGTCCGGTTACGGCGTCTGGAATCTGCGTGGCGGTCGTGAATGGGGGCTGTCGGGCGGTCGCCGGGTCGAGGTCTTTGGTGGCGTCAACAATCTGTTTGATAAGGAATACTTTGCGAACATCCGCGCCAACGCGTTCGGCGGGCGGTATTACGAGCCTGCGCCGGAGGCCAACGCCTATGTGGGTGCTACGTTGACGTTTTAGCCCGCAGCCGTGAATCGGTGAGATATGCGGGCTAGGCACCGCCACCCTTGGCCAGCAGGGATCGCCAGCTGGCCAGCCGTTCCGGATGGATCTCGCCGCGGGCGAGGGCGGCGCGCACGGCGCAGCCCGGCTCGCGGTCATGGCGGCAGTCGCGGAACCGGCACTGCCCGGCGCGTTCGGTGATCTCCGGGAATCCACGCGTGATCGCTTCGGGCGGGAAGTGCTCGAGGCGCAGCGTGCGTACACCGGGGGAATCGATCAGGCAGCCACCGCCGGGCAGCGGATGCAGCGTCGTGGTGCTGGTGGTGTGCCGGCCCTGGCCGCTGGTTTCGGACAGGGTCCCGGTACGCACGTCGAGGTCTGGCACCAGGGCGCGGGCGAGCGATGATTTGCCCACCCCGGACTGCCCGACCAGGATCACCGTCTCCTCGGCGAGCGCCTGTCGCAGCTCCGCCAGCCCGGCGCCGGTGGCCGCGCTGCCGGTGAGGATGCGTTCTCCGAGAGCCTCGTAGGGCGCCAGGGCCGCCGTCACTCTCGCCCGCCCGGCCGTGTCCAGCTGGTCGGCCTTGTTGAGGAAGATCAGCGCCGCCAGGGAGAGCGAGTGCGTCAGGACCAGGTAGCGGTCCAGCAGACGCGTATCGAGGCCCGGCGGGTCGGCGAGCACGACCACGAGCCGGGTGACGTTGGCCGCCAGTGGGCGCGGCCGCCCGCGGAAATCGCCGCGCTCGATGACGCTCACCCGCGGCTCGATGCGCTCGACCACGCCCTCGCCACCGCTCTCCCGCCACACCACGCGATCGCCGCACACCGGCCGCGCCGAGCGGCCGCCGCGGCGGCGCAGATGGCAGCGCAGCAGACGGCCGTCGGCCGCCTCGACGATGCAGTCGCTGCCAAAGCTTGCCACGACCAGCCCGGCCTGTTCCCCGTTCATTCCGCCATCGTCGCTTTCCGCGTCAGGCCGCCCCCGAGCGGGCGGCGGCGAGCATAGCCTCTGATAGACTGCGGGCTCAATCGGCCGGCCACGAGGGCAGCATGCCTCACTCCCCGGAGAACCTGATCTGGATCGATCTGGAGATGACGGGCCTCGACACGGACCGGGATCAGGTCATCGAGATCGCGACCATCGTCACCGATCGCGATCTGGCCGTGCTTGCCGAAGGGCCCGTGCTTGCGATTCGGCAGCCGGAGTCGGTCCTCGCCGGTATGGACGAGTGGAACCGCACCCAGCATGGCAACTCCGGGCTGATTGAGCGAGTACAGCGCAGCGACGTGGACGAGGCCGAGGCGGAGCGCCGCACCCTTGCCTTCCTTCGCCAGTGGGTGCCGCCAGGCGTCTCGCCCATGTGCGGCAACAGCATCTGTCAGGACCGGCGTTTTCTGCACCGCTGCATGCCGGAGCTCGAGCGCTATTTCCACTATCGCAACCTGGACGTCAGCACCTTGAAGGAGCTCGCGCGCCGCTGGGCGCCGGACCTACTCCAGGGCTTCAGCAAGAAAAGCTCCCACCTGGCCCTCGACGACATCCGCGACTCCATCGCCGAGCTGCGCCACTACCGCGAGCACTTCCTCCGGGTGAACCGCGCCGACGATTGATGGGGGTTAACGGGGACTGACCGCAAAGGCGCAAAGGGCGCCAAGGCAGGGAGTTACTCTGCCTTGCAAGACCTCGATGGGGCCGGTGCTCGCTAGTGACCGCGGGGCAGACTCCCGAATTTTTCAGTCCCCGTCCCCTGGCGTCCGTCTTTGCGTCCTTTGCGCCTTCGCGGTTTTCTAGACATTCCCATGCACGCCGTCCCCCGTCTCCACCGGCAGGTTCGGGTCGTTGCCCCATTCGGACCAGGAGCCGGGGTAGCCGCGGACGCGGGGGTAGCCGAGGTAGCGCAGGACGAAGTAGGTGAGCGCCGAGCGGTGGTGGGTCTGGCAGTGGGCGATCACCTCCTTGTCCGGCGTCACCCCCGCGGCACGGAACAGCTCGCGCAGGGATTCCGGGGGCAGCAGGCGGAAGTCACCCTCGCGATCGAACTGCCGTGTCCACTCCACATTCACGGCACCGGGGATGTGCCCGCCGCGTGCCGCGCGGACGTCCTCGCCGCGGAACTCCGCCGCGGAGCGGGCATCGAGGATCACCGTGTTGGCATCGCCCAGATGGGCCTGCACGTACTCCCGGTCCGCCAGCGCCTCCGGATTCGCGAGATCGGCAGGGTAGTCGGCGGGCACGGGCGGATTGCTGCCGGTCTCCAGCGGTTGGTCGGCCGCGCGCCAGGCAGCGAGCCCCCCGTCCAGCAGCGAGTACTCGAAGTGGCCGAGGGCGTCCAGCGTCCAGAGCAGTCGGGCGGCCCGTCCGTTGCCCTCGTCGTCATAGGCGACCACATGGGTCTGCGGCGTGATGCCGACCCCGCCAAGCACCTTGGCGAGGGTCTCCGCGTCGGGCAGCAGGCCGCCCACGGGCGGCTCCTGGCGCAGCAGGGCCCGGTATTCCAGCTGCACCGCCCCGGGCACGTGCGCGGAGGCGAAGCGCTCGGCCGGTCCGACGTAGACCACCAGGATTCCGGGCTCGCGCAGGTGCTCGGCCAGGGCCTCGGGCGCGACCAGAAGGGGCAGTCGGCGTTCCGGCATGGATGCTCTCTCCGTTTGGCGCGGCGGCCGTCAGGGGACGCCGCAGTCAGGGTTCTACGCCGCCTCCGCCTTCACCTTCACGAGCTCGAGCCAGTGCCGCACGGGCACCGTGGAGGCCTCGTTAAGATGGGTAAGGCAGCCGATATTGGCGGTGGCGATGATCTCGGGGCCGCCGGCATTCAGATTCTCGAGCTTCTGGGCACGCAGCCGCTCGGCAAGCGCCGGCTGCAGCACCGAGTAGGTGCCCGCCGAGCCGCAGCAGATGTGCGGATCGGCCACCGGGGTGAGCTCGAAGCCGATGCGCGCGAGCAGGGCATCCACCCGGCCGTTGAGGCCGAGGGCGTGCTGCAGGGTGCAGGGTGTCTGGAAGGCCACCCGGCGCGGCGCGTCGTCGGCCGGGGCGAGTCGGTCGGCATGCCGCTCCAGCAGCTCGATGGGGTCGACGGTCAGCTCGCTCACCTTCGCCGCCTTGTGGGCATAGTCAGGGTCGTCCGCGAGCAGGTGCCCGTAGTCCTTGACCTGGGCGCCGCAGCCGCTGGCATTGACCACGATGGCCTCGGCCCCGGCCTCGATATGCGGCCACCAGGCATCGATGTTGCGCCGCAGGTGCTCGCGCGCGGCATCCGGGGCGCCCAGGTGCTGGTCGATGGCGCCGCAGCAGGCCACCTCCTGGGTCCGCACCACGCCGAGCCCGAGGCCGTCCAGCACCCGCGCGGTCTGCGGGTTGATGGGCGGTTCCAGAGCCGGCTGCACGCACCCTTCCAGCATGAGCACGAAGCGCTCGTGCCGCGCGCTGTCCGGCCAGGTCGGAGCGGCGCGCCGCGGATGGATCTTCTTGCGCAGCCGACCCGGGACCAGCGGGCGCACCGTGCGGCCGAGGCCGAGCAGGGTTCCGAACAGCCGCCGCCGTGGCAGTACCCGCCGCAGGGCGATGCGCAGCCAGCGCTCGCTCGCCTTGCGCGGCACATGCCGCTCCACGATCTCCCGGCCGAGGTCCGCCAGGCGGCCGTACTCGACCCCGGAGGGGCACGTGGTCTCACAGGCGCGGCAGGTGAGGCAGCGGTCAAGGTGGAGCTGGATGCTCTCGCTGGGCTCGGCGCCCTCGAGCAGCTGCTTCACCTGATAGATGCGGCCCCGGGGGCTGTCCAGTTCGTCGCCGAGCAGGCGGTAGGTGGGGCAGTTGGCGAGACAGAAACCGCAGTGCGTGCACTTGCGCAGGATGGCGTCCGCCTCGCGGCCCTCGGGGGTGTCACGGATGAAGTCGGCGAGATTCGTCTGCATGGATCGCCGCTCCTCAGAGGTTCGGGTAAAGCCGGCCGGGGTTGAGCACACCGGCGGGGTCGAAGGCGCGCTTCAGCTCCCGATGCAGGCGCAGGGTTACGGCCTCCAGCGGATGGAAGACCTCACCACTGCGGTCGCCGCCGCGGAAGAGCGTGGCGTGGCCGCCAAGGCGCGCCGTCTCCCGGCGGATGCTCTCCGCATCGGCGGCGCTGCGGAGCCAGAGCTGCTTGCCGGCCCATTCGGAGAACAGGGCCCCGTCCAGCGCTGGCAGCGGTGCCCCGGGGGGCAGGGCGAGGCGCCAGAGGGGTGGCCCTTCGCTGGTGAAGAAGTCATGCGTGTGGTCGCGCACCGAGCGCCAGAAGCCGGGGGCATCGTCGATACGCTCGCCACCCAGGGCGCGGGTGGCGTCCTCCACCGCGGAGCGGGCGCCGGAGAGGCGCACGTACAGCCGCTCGCCATCGTGGGCGGTGGCGCTGAGGGGCATGCCGCGGCGCAGCCAGTCCTCGCTGTGGCGGAAGACATCGCCCATGGGTGTTTCCAGAACGACCGTGTGGGCGGCGACAGGGCGCGGCAGCACCTTCAGCGATATCTCCAGGATCACGCCGAGGGTTCCGAGGGAGCCGGCCATCAGCCGGGAGACGTCATAGCCGGCGACGTTCTTCATCACTTCGCCGCCGAAGCGCATGATCTCGCCGCGGCCGTTGGCGACGCGGGTGCCGAGCATCATGTCCCGAACCGCCCCGGTGAACGGCCGCCGTGGGCCGGAGAGGCCGGCGGCCACGGCGCCGCCCAGGGTGCCACCGCCACCGTAACGCGGCGGCTCGAAGGCGAGCATCTGCCCCTCGGCGTCCAGCGCCGTCTCGATCTCGGCGAGGGGCGTACCGCCGCGTGCGGTCAGGACCAGCTCGGTGGGATCGTAGTTGACGATGCCCCGATGGCCGGTGACGTCCAGCGCTTCGCCCTGCGGGGCACGGCCGTAGAAGGCCTTGGAGCCGCTGCCGGTGATGGCGAGCGGCGTGCCCGCCTCGCTGGCCGCAGCGATGCGCTCGGCGATCGACTGGCTGCGGTCGCTGACCCGGGCCATCACAGGCGCTCCAGCTCCGGATGCGGCAGCTCGCCCTTGTGCACATGGAGCTTGCCGAACTCGGCGCAGCGGTTGAGCGTGGGGATCGCCTTGCCCGGGTTGAGCAGGCCCTGCGGGTCGAAGGCCCGCTTCACGGCGTGGAACTGCTCGATCTCGGCGCTGGCGAACTGCACGCACATCTCGTTGATCTTCTCCATGCCGACGCCGTGCTCGCCGGTCACGGTGCCACCGACCTCGACGCAGAGCTGGAGGATGGCGCTGCCCACCGCCTCCGCCGCCTCGAGCTGGCCGGGCTGGTTGGCGTCGAAGAGGATCAGCGGGTGCAGGTTGCCGTCGCCGGCGTGGAAAACGTTGATGGTCTGCAGCCCGTGGGCCTCGGAGATCTCGGAGATGCGCTGCAGCACGGTGGCGAGATGCTTGCGCGGGATGGTCCCGTCCATGCAGTAGTAGTCCGGCGCAAGCCGTCCGGCCGCGGGGAAGGCGGCCTTGCGCCCGGCCCAGAAACGCGCCTTCTCGGCATCGTCGGCCGCCACCTGGATGGCGGTAGCACCGTGCTCGCGCATCACCGCCTCCACCGCCTCCCGCTGGTCCGCCACTTCCGCGGCGCTGCCGTCCAGCTCGCAGATGAGGATGGCGCCGGCCTCGATGTCATAGCCCGCGTGCACGAAGTCCTCGGCGGCCCGGGTGGCGGGCCCGTCCATCATCTCCAGGCCGCCCGGAATGATGCCCGCGGCGATGATCGCCGCCACGGCGCGGCCGCCGTCCTCGACGCGGTCGAAGGAGGCCATGAGCACGTCCTTGGTGAGCGGGTTGGGCAGCAGCTGCACGGTGATGTCGACGATGACGCCGAGCATCCCCTCGGAGCCGTGGAACAGCGCCAGCAGGTCGTAGCCGGGGCTGTCCGGGGCCTCCGAGCCGATGGTGACGAGATCGCCGTCCACGGTCACCACGGTGAGCTCGACGACATTGTGCACGGTGAGCCCGTACTTCAGGCAGTGCACGCCCCCCGCGTTCTCGCCGACATTGCCGCCGATGGAGCAGGCGATCTGCGAGGAGGGATCGGGGGCGTAGTAGAGGCCATGGGGTGCTGCCGCCTCGGTGATCGCGAGATTCCGCACGCCGGGCTCCACCCGCGCGAGCCGGCGCTCGGCGTCGATGTGCTTGACCCGGTTGAAGCGGGCCAGCGACAGCAGCACGCCCTGCGGGTGCGGCAGCGAGCCACCGGACAGGCTGGTGCCGGAGCCGCGCGCCACCACGGGCACGTTCAGCTCCGAGCAGATGGCCATGACCTCCTGCACCTGGGCGATGGTGTCCGGAATGGCGACCAGCAATGGCAGCTGCTTGTAGGCCGCCAGCCCGTCGCATTCGTAGGGCCGGCGCGCATCCTCGTCGACCACCAGCCCCTCCGCGGGCAGTACCCGGGCGAGGCGCTCGATCAGCCGGTCGGCATCGACCTGAAAGCGGGTGTCCTCAGGGCGGAACAGGGCATGCGCGCTCATCACGGACCCTCCGTGAAATTGGTCTGACCACGCAGGGTAGCAAAAATGGAAGGGGGGCGGGGAAGGGAGAAGCCATTCCCAAAGTCACGCGTTATCCCGGGGGCCCGGTTCTTGCCGCGGACGCCCGGAGGCCGGTAGGAGCGCCGCCCCCGCCGCGAATCCGGCAGGCGGGGGAGATCAGGCGCAAGGGGGTGCCTACCACGGGGTTTGTCGGGACTAACCCTCGGCCTCCTCGCCGGCGAGGAAAAGCCATGTCTCCACCACGCTGTCGGGGTTGAGGGAGACGCTGTCGATGCCTTCCTCCATCAGCCAGCGGGCGAGGTCGGGGTGGTCCGACGGGCCCTGGCCGCAGATGCCGACGTACTTGCCGGCGCGCCGGGCGGCCTGGATGGCCATGTGCAGCAGGGCCTTCACCGCCGGGTCGCGCTCCTCGAAGAGATGCGCCACCAGCCCTGAATCGCGGTCGAGGCCGAGGGTGAGCTGGGTGAGGTCGTTGGAGCCGATGGAGTAGCCGTCGAAGATCTCCAGGAACTGCTCGGCGAGCACCGCGTTGGAGGGCAGCTCGCACATCATGATGACCTTCAGCCCGTTCTCGCCCTTGCGCAGTCCATTGGCGGCGAGCTGCTCCACCACCTGGCGGCCCTCGTCCACGGTACGCACGAACGGGATCATCACCCAGACGTTGGTGAAGCCCATCTCCTCGCGCACCTTGCGCAGCGCCCGGCACTCCAGCTCGAAGCAGGCGCGGAACTCGTCGGAGAGATAGCGCGAGGCGCCGCGGAAGCCGAGCATCGGGTTCTCCTCGTCCGGCTCGAACGGGGTGCCGCCGATGAGGTTTGCGTACTCGTTGGACTTGAAGTCGGACATGCGCACGATCACGGGCTTGTCCGCGAAGGCCGCGGCGAGGGTGGAGATGCCCTCGGCGAGCTTGTCCACGTAGAAGCTCACCGGGTCGTCATAGCCGGCGATCTGGCTGCGGATCACCGCCTGGGTGTTCGCCGGCTGCCGGTCGAACTCGAGCAGCGCCCGCGGGTGGATGCCGATCATCCGGTTGATGATGAACTCGAGCCGCGCGAGCCCAACGCCGGCGTTGGGCAGATGGGCGAAGTCGAAGGCGCGGTCCGGGTTGCCCACGTTCATCATGATCTTGAACGGCAGCTCGGGCATGTCGCCGAGGCTGATCTCGCGGACCTCGAAGTCCTGCATGCCGTCGTAGATGTAGCCGGTGTCGCCCTCGGCGCAGGAGACCGTGACCTTGCGCCCGTCGGCGATGCGCTGGGTGCCGTCGCCGGTGCCGACCACCGCCGGAATGCCCAGCTCGCGGGCGATGATCGCTGCGTGGCAGGTGCGCCCGCCCCGGTTGGTGACGATGGCGGCGGCCCGCTTCATGATCGGCTCCCAGTCGGGGTCGGTCATGTCGGTGACCAGCACGTCGCCGGCCTGGACCTGGTGCATGTCGCCGATGTCGGCCACCACGCGGGCGCGGCCCGCGCCGATGCGCTGGCCGATGGCGCGGCCCTCGGCGAGCACCGCGCCGCGGTCCTTCAGGTGGTAGCGCTGCAGGGTCTGGCTGCCGTCCTGGCTCTTCACCGTCTCCGGGCGGGCCTGCAGGATGTAGAGCCGCCCGCTCTCGCCGTCCTTGCCCCACTCGATGTCCATGGGACGGCCGTAGTGGCGCTCGATGATCAGCGCCTGGCGGGCGAGGCTCTCCACCTCGGCATCGGTGAGCGAGAAGCGCTGGCGCTCCGCCTCGCTGGTCTCCACTACGTCCACCGTGCGCCCGGGAGCCGGGTCGCTGGCGTAGATCATCTTGATCGCCTTCTCACCCAGGGTCCGGCGCAGCACCGCGGGCCGCCCCGCCTCCAGGGTCGGCTTGTGGACGTAGAACTCGTCGGGGTTCACCGAGCCCTGCACCACGGTCTCGCCGAGGCCGTAGGAGGCGGTGAGGAACACCACGTCCCGGAAGCCGGACTCGGTGTCCATGGTGAACATCACCCCCGAGGCGCCGGTGTCCGAGCGCACCATCTCCTGGATCCCGGCGGAGAGCGCCACCTGCTCGTGGGCGAAACCGCGGTGCACGCGGTAGGAGATGGCCCGGTCGTTGAACAGCGATGCGAAGACATCGCGGATCGAGTGCAGGACGTTGTCCAGGCCGCAGACGTTGAGGAAGGTCTCCTGCTGGCCGGCGAAGGAGGCGTCCGGCAGGTCCTCGGCGGTGGCCGAGGAGCGCACGGCCACGGCGAGATCCTGCTTGCCGGCGCGCTGCTCGAGCTGGCGCCAGGCCTCGACGATGGCCTTCTCCAGCGGCGCGGGGAAGGGGGTGTCGATGATCATGCGGCGGATGCGCGCGCCGGTCTCGGCGAGCTTCTCGACGTCGTCGACGTCCAGGCCCTCGAGCTCGGCGTTGATGCGCTCACGCAGGCCGCTGCCCTCGAGGAACTCCCAGTAGGCTGCCGCCGTGGTGGCGAAGCCGCCGGGTACCTGAACGCCGGCACTGGCAAGATGGCTGATCATCTCGCCGAGGGAGGCATTCTTGCCGCCGACCTGCTCCACGTCGCCCATGCCGAGCGACTCGAACCACACCACGTAATCGGTCAATTTCCTGTCTCCCGTTTCACCAGACCGTCGCGCCGGTACACTGCTCCGAGTGCCGACGTACTCATCGAGGATCGGTCAGCCCGGTCCCGATCCCTGCAGCGGGTGAGCGATGCCAGCCAGACGCACCGTGTTCTTCATCTCCGACCGCACCGGCATCACCGCCGAAACCCTGGGCCACAGCCTGCTGACCCAGTTCAGTATCGAGTTCGACCAGGTGACGCTGCCGTTCACCGACAGCATCGAGCGGGTCGACGCCGCCATGCGGCGCATCGAGGCCGCCGGCGAGGCCACCGGGTTCCGGCCGGTGGTGTTCAGCACCATCATCGATGCCGAGATCCGCAACCGGCTGCGCCGGGTCAACGCCGTGGTGTTTGACTTCTTCGACACCTTCATCGCCCCGCTGGAGGAGGAGCTGGGCCTGCGCTCGAGCCACACCATCGGCCGCAGCCACGGCATGACCGATGCCCGGGCCTACAACGTGCGCATCGACGCCATGAACTACGCCCTCTCCCACGACGACGGCGCCGTGACCCGGCAGTACGATGAGGCGGATGTCCTGCTGGTGGGGGTCTCCCGCTGCGGCAAGACACCGACCTGCATCTATCTTGCCCTGCAGTACGGCATCTATGCCGGCAACTACCCGCTCGCCGAGGAGGATCTGATGAGCGGGCGCCTGCCTGCGGTGCTGCGCCCCCATCGCCGGCATCTCTACGCCCTCACCATCCGGCCCGAGCGGCTGTCGCAGATCCGTGCCGAGCGGCGCCCGAACAGCCGCTACGCCTCGCTGCGGCAGTGTCAGTACGAAGTCGCCCGCGCCGAGGGGCTGTTCGCTCAGGAAAAGCTCCCGGTCTCGGACACCACCACCATGTCCATCGAGGAGATCGCGACGACGATCATCCACACCTGTCAACTGCCGCGGCGACTTTATTAGAAAGGGCCTCCGTTTTCCACAAGCGGGATGCGGTTCCCGGAGCCGGCAAAACCCTGTGCTATGCTCGGGCGCATGATGCTCGCGACCCCCCACAATCCGCTCGAGAGCCAGGCCGGGCGCAGCTTTGCGGCGCTGATGGAGCTCTACGAGAACAACTACATCTTCCTGCGCCGGCTGATCCCGGATGTGGATCGCAACGCGGACCGGGTGGTATCGAGCATCGACGGCTCGCCGGACCTCCACCTGGAGGTGACCGAGCGCTGCGCCTACACCACCAACGTGATTCTCACGCACCGCTTCGACCGCGCGCAGATGCCGGAGGTGCTGCCGGACCTGCGGGTGCGCATCTATCACGATGCCCGGGTGGCGGAAGTGCTCCCGGAGTCGAGCCCCCAGGGCTTTGGCGGCTCGCGCCCCCACGCGCTGCCCGAGCGGGGCACGCTGGCCTGGCGCTGGGAGGTGAACCGCTTCCTCAACCGCTGGCTGCGCTACTGCCTCGGTGAGGGCCACGCCTTCCCGCCGGAGGTCGACGGTACCCCCGCGCCGAGGCCAGAGGCCCGTCGCTGGGCGGTGTGAGCCGTGCCGGCTTTCGGTGCTTTTGGCGTGTTTGGGGCGCTGGAGCCGGTTGCAAGAGGCCCGGCCGTCTTTAAGAAGGCCTCCGCACGGTGCGCGGGCGCGGCCCTGTGCGGCGTTCCCTCACGGGACACGCCGTGAATACTTCCCTGTAGGCTCGAAGGCGGCATCCCTGCCGCCTACGGTCCCGTGAGGGAACCCCGCACAGGGCCGTTCAGGCCTCGGAGCTGAATTTCGGTCTTCTGAAGAGCGGGCTGAGCTGACCGCCCCTGGCCATGCCTGAGGCACCCCGAGCCCCGATCTGGTGGGGTGGCCGCTGCCTGAGCGGTGCGGAGGGCCGACCGTCGCGCCCGGCTCATTGCGACCCGTTTCGGATCGGAACGGAAACGCCAGAGAATTTGTGACGTCAAATGGGGCGGACGCCAAGCGAGGTCAGAACCGGGATGAAGCTCTCCACAAAAGGCCGCTACGCCGTCACCGCGATGATGGACCTGGCCCTGCATGAGGGGCGGGGGCCGGTGACGCTGGCGGAGATCTCCCAGGGGCAGGGGATTTCGCTGTCCTATCTGGAGCAGCTGTTCGCCCAGCTCCGGCGGCAGCGGCTGGTGCGGGGGGTGCGCGGCCCCGGAGGCGGGTACCGGCTGGCACGGCCCGCCGGGGATATCACCGTGGCCGACATCATTCTGGCGGTGGATGAATCCGTGGATGCCGGTCTCTGCGGTGCGCGGGACGATGGCCGCGACGCCGAGCGCTGCCTCACCCACGATCTCTGGAGCGAGCTCTCCGGCCAGATCCAGGAATTCCTCGACGGCATCACCCTGGAGACACTGGCGCAGCGCCCCGAGATCGGCGGGCTCGCGCGGTCGCCGGCCCGGTCTTAGCCCGACGCCGCGGCCGGAAGCGGCGCACCGCCGCGGCGAGGGCGTTGACCCGGTCACCCGCCTGCCCCGGCCCGTAGCGTAGCGCCAGGTACTGTGCCCCGATCCGGCGGACCTGGTCGGCGAGGTCCGGGCGGGCCGCGGCCACGCGCTCGACGTAGTCCTGGGGCCCCTCGCTCGGCACCCGCGGCAGCCCGATCCGGGCGAGCCGGCGCTGGAACCGCCACCATGCCCGTGCCACCGGCTCCCCGGGGGCGCGCCGGGTACCCAGGAGCGTCAGCGCCGCCGCAGTGGCCATGAGGGTCACCAGGGCCAGCGCAAGGACGAGGGCCATGCGGGTGGGGGCGCCGAGGCCGAAGCGTGACATCAGATCCTGCTGCAGATTCGCGTTGTAGCCGAGCACCCACTGATCCCAGCGCGCGTCGAGCCGGTCCAGCCACAGGCCCAGCCGGCGCTGCCAGCCGAACCCCTGCCGCGCCATGGCCGGGACGTCCTCCTCGCCGGCGAGGGCCGCGCCGAGCCCGGATTCCACCCGGGTCGGCGCCACCGCGCCCGTGGGGTCGACGCGGGTCCAGCCGGCGCCGTCGAGCCAGACCTCGGTCCATGCATGGGCGTCGGACTGGCGCACCACCATGTATTCCCCGTCCACCATTTCGCCGCCGAGGTAGCCCGCCACCACCCGGGTCGGGATGCCGGCCGCCCGCATGAGGACGGTGAAGGCGCCCGCATAGTGCTCGCAGAACCCGCGCCGGCTCTCGAACAGGAACTCGTCCACGGTATCGCCGGTAAGGAGCGGGGGCTGCAGGGTGTAGTGGAAGGGCTGCTCGCGGAAGTGCGCCAGCGCCCGCTGCACCACGGCGCGGTCGTCGTCGCCGGCGGCGGCGCGCCATTCCCGCGCCAGCGCACGGGCCTGCGGATGGACGTCCACCGGCAGCGCGGTGTAGCCGCGACGGTCACCGGCGGAGAGGCGCTCGCCAAGTTGGTGGCGGGTATGGGACCGCAGCCGGTAGCGCTGCAGCTCGCGGACCGGCTCGTCGGCAAGGAGCTCCAGCGCGGGGGTGACGCTGCCGCGCGCCGGCACCCGGGTGGGCGCGTCCAGGGCGAACAGCCAGCGGCGGTTGTGCGGCTCCAGGGTGATCTCGTAGCTGACGGGCTCCCCGGCCACCGACAGCGCCGGCGTGCCGCCCGGGAGGTTGAGCCGCTGCCAGCTGCGGCCGTCATAGCCCGCCAGCACCAGCCCCCGCCAGTAGCGCTCGCGGTGAACGGGGGGCTCGCCGTCGAAGCGCACGCGAAAGGCCACCTCGTCCGAGCGGCTCAGCTGGCTCACGGCGCCGGGGGTCATGGTGTCGTCGAGGCCCGTGCGGGCGGCGTAGGCGTCGTCCGGCATCTGCCAGAGCGGGCCCGGCAGCCGCGGAAACAGCACGAACAGGACCAGCATGATGGGCAGCGCCTGGGCCAGCAGGCTCGCCGCAGTGCGCAGGTGCCGGCGCTCCAGCGGGCTGCCGGTGGCGCGGTTGATGCCGATGAGCACCGTGGTCGCCACCAGCACCACCGCCAGCATGTAGGCGGCCATGGCAGCGGACTGGCTGTAAAGGAACTGCGTGACCACCAGGAAGTACGCCAGGTAGAGCGCGATCACGAGATCGCGCCGCCGCGCGGTCTCGAGCAGCTTCAGGCCGGCCATCAGGGCGAGCAGGGCGACGCCGGCATCGAGGCCGATGAGGGTGCCGTAGTGCGCATAAACACCGAGTGCCCCCGCCACCGTGGCGGCGATGCGGAGCAGGCGCGGGGGCAGGGCGCCGCGGCGCTGCGCGAGATGCAGGCGCCAGGCCCCGGCGAGGACGATGGCCGCGGTCAGCCAGAGCGGCAGGCGTGTCACATGGGGCAGCAGGACCAGGGCGAGCACCGCGAGCACGGCGCCCACCGTGGCCGCGCCGGGCAGGGCCTCCGGTCCGCGCCATGCCGGGAGGCGGCGGTCCGTGCGGCGCCGGGCGGGACGACGGAGCTTAGGCATGACCCGGGAACTCCGCCAGCGCCGCCAGGCAGCGGGCCCGATGGGCCGCGCCCGAGCTCGGCCCGAGCCGCAGACCCGGCAGCTCGAGCTCGTAGACCCGGCCCTCGGCATCGGCGTCCAGGACCCAGCGGCAGAGCCGCGAGAGCCTGGCCTCGGTGTCGCTGAGCTCGGTGTCCGCCCAGCGCAGCAGCAGGCGCGCGGGAGCCTCGCCCTGGAAGACCTTCACCGGCAGCTCCTGGCTGCGGGCCGCCGCCTTCCAGGCGACGCGCCGCAGCGGGTCTCCGGGGCGGTAGCGGCGCAGCCCGGCGAAGTCGTCATCGCCACTGCCGCCGGCGCGCCCGCGGCTGGCGCCGGCGCGCCCCGGTGGTGGCGGGACCTCGCCGGCTTCCGGGCGCGGATAGACCAGGCAGCTCACCGCCGGGCGCAGCCAGGTCCAGACCCGGAAAAGCCCCGTCGGATAGCGGCTCGCCAGGGCCAGCCGCCCGGGGCTGAGGCGGCCCCGACGGCGGGCCGGGCAGCGAAGCTCCAGCGCTGCCTCGCCTCGGGTGGCAACGTCCACCGGGCTGGCCTCGACGGATTCGCCCTCGGCCTCGACGGCCAGGCGCGTGCGCCGGGCGGGGTTGTCGAGATGCACCGGGAATACCGCCATCTCGCCCGCGAACACCGGCGCACCCGGGGAAAAGGCGACCTCGAGCCCGAGCAGGTTGGCAAAGGCATGGTGCATGGCCGCGACGAACAGGCCGGCCATGAGAAAGGCGAGCAGGAAGGCGAGGCTGTTGCTGTAGTTGACCGCGCCGAGCCACATCACCACTACCATCGCGGCGAACAGCAGCCCGTGGCGCGTGGGCAGGATGTACAGCCGCCGGTAGCGCAGCCGCAGGCGTGTGCCGCGCTGTTCGAAGCGCTCGGCGAACCAGGCCGGCCAGCGCATCAGGGCACCGCCACCTCGTCCAGCAGCGCGGCGGCATGGCCGTGTTCGACGCCCGCATGCTCGCCCGCGGTGCCCAGCCGGTGGCCCGCCACCGCCGGGAAGACCGTCTGCACGTCCTCCGGCAACACCCCGCGGTGCCCCTCGAGGAGTGCCCAGGCCTGGGCGGCGCGGAGCAGGGCGAGGCCGGCCCGTGGCGACAGGCCGTGGCCGCTGCCGGCGCTCCGCCGGCTCTGGGCGAGCAGCGCCTGCACGTAGTCGATCAGCGCCGGCGCGGCATGCACCTCGGGCACCTGGCGCTGCAGGGCGCGCAGCTCGTCGGGGGTGATCACCGGGTCGAGGCCGGCGATCAGGCTGCGACGGTCGCGCCCGAGCAGCAGGGCGCGCTCGGCGCTGGCATCCGGATAGCCCAGTGAGAGCCGCATGAGAAAGCGGTCCAGCTGCGACTCCGGCAGCGGGAAGGTGCCTACCTGCGTGCCGGGATTCTGGGTGGCGATGACGAAGAACGGATCGGGGAGGGCGCGGGTATGGCCGTCCACGGTGACCTGGCGCTCCTCCATGGCCTCGAGCAGTGCGCTCTGGGTCTTGGGCGTGGCACGGTTGACCTCGTCGGCGAGGACCACCTGGGCGAAGACCGGGCCGGCATGGAAGCTGAAGCCGCCGCTGTCGCGGTCGTAGATGGTGGCGCCGAGGATGTCCGCCGGCAGCAGGTCGCTGGTGAACTGCACACGCTGGAAGTCGAGCCCGAGGAGGCGGGCGAGCAGATGCGCCAGGGTCGTCTTGCCCACGCCCGGTACGTCCTCGATGAGCAGATGGCCACCGGCGAGCAGGCAGGTCAGGGCGAGCCGCAACTGCCGCCGCTTGCCGAGGATGACGTTCTCGGCCGCCTCGAGCACGCGTTCCGTGGTGGTGGTCATGCCCCGTCCCCCTGTCAGTGGCCGGGGCAGTCTAGCGCGGCGGCACGGTGCGCCGCGTGGAACGGCGCACGAAAATGCGGACCAGCGGGGGCAGGTCGTCGACGACTTGTTAGGCCACCGCGCGCCGGGGGCTGAGGGCGTCCGGTTCCCCGAGGAAGTGCCGGACATGGCGCCGGGAGAGGGTGGCCGTGGCCAGCACCACCAGCACGTCGGCGACGTTGAAGTCCGGATCGAAGCAGGGCTCGCCGCCGATGCGGGCGCCGAGGGCCAGGTAGCCGCGCAGCAGCGGGGGCAGGCGTGGCGCGGCGACGGCGCTCGGGGCGGGCGGCGCCGGCAGGGCCAGGCGTGGCACGGCACGCTCGTCGGGGCCGGTCATATGCCGCTCGCGCAGGCGCTGCATGATCAGGTGCGCATCGTGTCCGCCGTCGCTCATGTCCACGCTCGCGCAGCCGATAAGGTAATCGTAGCGATGGGCCATGATGTGGTGGCCAAGGCCGCTCCACAGGGCCGCCAGGCCCGAGCCATTGCGGTAGGCGGGGTGCACGCAGGTGCGCCCGAGCTCCAGGGTGCGGCCTGGCAGGCGGGCCAGGGGGCCAAGCTCGAACTCGGAGGCTGAGTAGAAGCCGGCGCTGGCCCGGGCGATATCCCCGTCCAGCAGGCGGGCGCAGGCGGCGGCCTCCCCGGTGTCACGGTCCCAGACCAGCAGGTGGTCGCAGAGCTCGTCGAAGCGGTCGCCCTCGCGCTGGGGCGCCGGGCCATGGACCCGCGCGCCCAGCTCGCCGGCAAACACCCGGTAGCGCAGGCGCTGGGCAACGTCGCGGGCCGCAAGATCGCGGCCGATGGTGACCGCAAGGCGCGAGTGCTGACGCGGAGTGCAGGTGGCGGGCATCGTAGCCTCCCGGGCAATGGATCGACGGACGGTTGCAGCGTAGTGCGACGGCATGTCGGGCCTGTGGCAGTGCCATGACGGGCTTCTGACAGCCGCCTGCGTGGCTGCCACTGCCGGTGGCAAATGGAGTAGGCTCCGCAGCGGCGGAAGACCACTTAACGGGGCACGGCTTTCGATGGACGCCAAACTGGAAGAGCGACTGAAGTTCGCCACCCAGCTACCGACGCTCTCGGGGATCGCCCTGCAGATCATCGACCTCGCGCGGGATCCGGATCTGGACATGGGACGCCTGGCAAGCGTGCTCTCCCGCGATCCGGCGCTCACCGCGAAGGTCCTTCGGGTCGCCAATTCCCCCCTCTACGGCCAGCGCCGGCGCACCAGCAACCTGCGCCAGGCGCTGATGGTGCTGGGCTTGAACGCGACGGTTACCCTGGCGCTGAGCTTCTCCCTCTCCGCCTGCCTGCAGGAAAAGGGCAGCAAGCGGCTGGACCTGGACGCCATCTGGCGGCGGGCGCTGCTGAGCGCGCTGGCGGCGCGGCTCCTTGGCGAGCACAAGGGCCTGCATTCCAGCGAGGAGCTGTTTCTGGCCGGGCTGCTCCAGGACGTGGGGATCTTCGCCCTCGAGGCCGCGGATCCCGACCGCTACCCGGCCGCCGTCAGCGGCCAGGCCAGCCACGAAATCCTGGTGCAGGCCGAGCGGGATGCCTTCGGCACCGATCACAGCGAGGCGGGCGCCTGGCTCATGCGGCACTGGGGGCTGCCCGAGTACCTGCCGCTTGCCACCATGGAGAGTCACGAGCTGCGCACGGCCAGCGTGCCGCAGGATCTGGTCCCGTTCATGGCCTGCGTGGCGGTATCCGGCCCGGTGGCGGACGTCTACCTCGCCGAGGACACGAAGACCGCCACCGCCTGCGCGGCGGGGGCCGCCGAGGCGTGGCTGGACCTGGATCAGGAGGCGCTCGGCGACGTGCTCGACCGGCTGCGGGAGTCCCTGCCGGAGATCGAGTCCCTGTTCGAGACCCAGATCGTCTCCTCCCGGGATGCGGCGGCGATGACCGATCAGGCCCGGGAGCTGCTGGCGGCCCGCAACCTGCAGCTGCTGCAGAGGGTGAGCGAGGAGCGCCAGCAGACCCAGGAGCTCCGGCGCCTCAGCCAGCGCCTCCAGGAGACCGCCCGCCGCGATGCGCTGACCGGCCTCTACAACCGCGGCCATTTCGACCAGTGTCTGGAGCAGGACTACCAGGAGGCGACCGAGCAGGGCTGGCCGCTGACCCTGGCCTTCCTCGACTTCGACGATTTCAAGGCGGTCAACGACCGCTACGGCCACCAGGGCGGGGATACGATCCTGCGCAACGTGACCGCCGAGATGGTGCGCCAGCTGCGGGCCGACGATCTGCTGGCACGCTATGGCGGCGAGGAATTCACGCTGCTGCTCAGGGGCACCGGGCACCAGGAGGCCTGGGCGGTGGTGGAGCGGCTGCGATCGGCGGTGGAGGGGATGACCCACGAGCTCGACGACGGGCAGCAGGCGCAGGTGACCATCTCCGCTGGCATCGCCTCACACATGGATGCCGGGCACTATGTCGAGAGCGCGGAGACGCTGGTGCGCCAGGCGGACCGGGCCCTCTACCTGGCCAAGCGCCTCGGCCGCAACCGCATCGAAGCGGCCGAGTAGAGAGGGACGGGCGCGCCATTGTAGCGGCTCGGGAGCAGCCCGGGCCGCCGCGACGCGGCGACCCGGGCGGGCGGGTGGTGGGGTCAGGCTGATTCAGCCCTCGCCGCCCTCGCCGCCTTCGCCGCCTTCGCCGCCTTCGCCACCTTCGCCACCTTCGCCACCTTCGCCACCTTCGCCACCTTCACCACCTTCGGCGGCGGCCATACCGCCCATGGAGAGGGTGGCCAGCTCGATCCGGCTGGCAGCGCCGTAGAGGGCCGAGGGAGCGGTGTCGAGCCGCTGCGGGGGCACCAGCGATGGCCAGGCGGGCCGGATGGCCTCCAGCTGGGCGGCGATCTCCGCGGCCACCTCCGGATCGCCCCCGCTCTCCCGGAAGGCCTCGAGGCGGTCCTCGGCGACCTGCACGAAGCCGAGCGCATCCTGGTACTCGTGGGCGTTCTCCAGCGAGCCGCCGTCGCCCACGGCGATGTCGTACTCTTCCGCGGCGGTGTTGACGAGGCCAAGGATGATCTCGGCGTGCTCCCGGGGGCTGGAGGTGCCGGCGGCAGCCTCGGCTTCGCCAATGGCCGTCAGCAGGCGTTCGTAGGCCGCCTCCACCTCCGCAACCGGCGCCCGCTCGGTGACCCGGTCGGCAAGGGTGGAGAGCTCATCGGCGAAGCCCTCGCTGCCGCGCGCCTCGAAGGCGCTCATCAGCCCGCTGTAGAGCTCGTCGCCGGGGTGCTTCATGTGCGTCTCGGCGGCCGCATGCTCGCCTTCGCGGTAGAGCTCGACACCCACTTGCAGATGCCCGCGGACCAGGCCGAGCTGGGTGAGGTAGGCGGCGTCGCTGGTCAGCGCTGCGGCAGCGCCGGCGGCCTCGCCACCTTCGCCACCTTCGCCGCCTTCACCACCTTCACCGCCTTCGCCACCTTCACCGCCTTCGCCACCTTCACCGGCCTCGCCGCCTTCACCGGCCTCGCCGCCTTCACCGGCTTCACCCGCCTCACCGGCTTCCCCGGCCTGAGCGATCCAGGCCTGCGGGTCCTCCGGGACGACCGGCTGCTTACCGCTCTCGGCGACGGCGGCGCCGTGCAGCGCGGTACCGCCGGCGAGCACGGCCCCCAGGCTGAGCCAGAGCTTGGTACGGTTCTCCATCGGTAACCTCCTGCTTGCGGTTCGGCATTGTTCGAGTCGCTCCCGAAAGCTAGCATCAACGCAAATCATTCACAATCATGGAGCCATGTCATGCTGCTGCAGATTCCGGGTGTGATCCCGCCGGATACCGTCCAGGCGTTCCGTGAGCTGGCTGACCGCGATGATCTCTTCGTCGACGGCCGCAAGACCGCCGGCTGGCGCGCCAAGGGACTGAAAAAGAACCTCCAGGGGGGTGACAGCCAGCTGGTCAAGGGGGTACTGCGCAAGGCCGAGCAGGCGGTGCTGGGGCATTCGGTGGTGCAGGCTGCGGCGCGGCCGCGCAGCGTGGTGCGCATGCTGTTCAGCCGATACGACGGCGGCATGACCTACGGCAATCACGTGGATGACGCCCTCATGGGCGGCCAGCGTACGGACGTGTCCTTCACGCTTTTCGTGAGCGCGCCGGAGAGCTATGAGGGCGGCGAGCTGGTGATCGACGATACCGCCGGCGAGCGCGCCATCAAGCTCGACGCCGGTGGTCTCGTGATCTACCCCTCCACCTCCCTGCACCGGGTGGAGCCGGTCACGGCCGGCCGGCGCGTGGTGGTGGTGGGCTGGCTGCGCAGCTACATCCGCGACCCCGGGCAGCGCGAGCTGCTATTCGACCTGGATCGCGCCGCCCACGCCCTGCGCCCGGACGGCGAGGGGGGCGTGGACGCCGACACGGCGCTCGACATGGTGCTCAAGGCGCGCAGCAACCTCCTGCGCCGCTGGGCGGAGGACTGACGGCTCGGCAGCACCACCCGCTATCCTTGAGGCGGGCTGCCGGGTGAGCGGGAATGTGCGGACGCTTCGATCTCTCCCGCAGCGCCGAGGAGGTGCTGCAGACCTTTCGCGCCCTGGGCGAGGTGCCCTGGGGCGAGCGCTACAACATCGCGCCCGGTCAGGACATCGCCTGCGTGATCGTCGACGTGGGCGGCGAGCGCCGGCTGGTAGCGGCGCACTGGGGCTTCCGGCCGCGCTTCGCCGCGGGACGTGAGGGCGCGCCGGCGCCGATCAATGCCCGCGCGGAAAAGGTCGCGGAGTCGGGCTACTTCCGCGACGCCTTCGCCCGCCGCCGCGCCCTGGTGCCGGCGGACGGCTGGTACGAATGGCGGCCGGAGGCCGGGGGCAAGCGTCCCTACCGGTTCCGGCACCGGGCCGGATCGGTGCTCGGGCTGGCGGCCATCTGGACGCCGGCGGACGACGTCGCCAGCGGGCGCCGGCTCGCCATCATCACCGAGCCGGCCCGCGGTGTGGCCAGGGAGGTCCATCCGCGCATGCCGGTGGTGCTCGACCCCGCGTGCTGGGCGGCATGGCTCGATCCCGCGCGCCAGGACCGGGAAGCCATCCGCTCCGCCGTGCAGGCGCTGCCGGCGGCGGCGCTGGAGGCCTATCCCGTCAGTCGCCGCGTCGGCAACCCGCGCAATGACGATCCCGGGCTCGTCGCGGCCGAGGGCGAGGCGCTTGCACCGGGCGACGACGCCTGAGACCTCACTCGTGGGGAATCGGCTCGTCGGTGAGGATGTGCCGCAGGCCCGCGCACTCCACCAGCGGATCCTCGCAGTTGACGACGATCTGCGAGCGGGCCAGCACGTAGGCGCGCCCGGTGATGTTGTTCTCCACCACGGTGTGCCGGCCTTCCTGGCGAATGCCGGTGAGCGTGCCGGTGAAGGCGGTCTCCCGTAGCGAGACGGTCTCCAGGCGGTCCCCCGGCTGGATGGTGCCCTCATGGTGCATCAGCGCGAGCCGGGCCGAGGTGCCCGTGCCCGTGGTGCTGCGGCAGATCACCCCGGGATGGACGTAGGTGGCCGAGCGCGAGCGGTAGAAATGCTCGGCCACGTGCTCCACCGGGCCCATGAAGTGGAGGAAGGGTAGCGGGCCGACGTCGCCCAGTGTGTAGTGGGAGAAGCCGCCCTCGGCGCGGATGGCCTCGACGATGGCGTGGGCGCAGGCGGCAAGCCGCGACTCCTCCTCGCGGCTCAGCACGAAGCCGAACTGCGCCGACTCCACCAGCGCGTAGAAGCCCCCGCTGTAGGCGACGCTGTAGGTCACCTCGCCGAGACTCGGCACGTGGATGGTGGTGCGGTAGGTGTCGATGTAGCTCGGCAGCCCCTCGCAGGTAACCGCCTCCACCACGCCGTTGCGCACCCGCGCCGTGACCTGCACCCGGCCGGCGGGCGCCTCCAGGGTGAACGACTGGTCGCCCTCGCGCTTCGGCACCAGGCCGCTCTCGAGCAGGGCCGTGGCGGTGCACAGCGTGTTGGACCCGGAATAGATCGGGTAGCCCATCACCTCCATGATGATGTAGCCGTGGTCCGCTGCCGGGTCGGTGGCCGGGACGATCAGGTCCACCGACATCTCCGGGATGCCGTAGGGCTCGAACAGCAGCAGCTTGCGCAGGCCGTCGGCGTCGTCGCGCAGGTATTCCATCTGCTGGCGGACGCTCTCTCCGGGCAGGGCGCGGATGCCGCCGGTGACGATCCGGCTGACGTCGCCGCCGGCGTGGGTATCCATCACCTGCAGGGTAAGGGGGTGGCTCACGACTGGCCCTCCAGTGCGAACCGGGCGCCGTGGGCGTCCCACTCCGAGTCCGGCACGATGACGATCTTGCCGAGATAGTCGCTGCCGCGATGGACGAAGTAGTCCTCGGCCTCGCGCAGGTGGGAGAGCCGGAAGGCGGCGTGCAGCACGGGCCTGAGCTGCCCGCCACGGATCCACGCCACCAGCTGCTCGGCCTCCTCGCGGGTGCCATGGGAGACGCCGAAGATCCGCACCTGGTAGAGATAGATCCGCGTCCACATGATCTCGCTGACATTGCCCGCGCTGGCGCCGGCGATGCTGAGGCGCGGGTAGGTCCGGCGCGCGCGCATGTCGAAGATCATCGTGTCGATGAAATGGTCGGTGAGCTCGCCGCCGGCGAGATCCATGACCGCGTCGATGGGCCGGTCGCCGGTGGCCGCGCGCACGCGCTCGACGAAGGTACTCATGTCGGAGCGGTCCAGTACGGCCTCGGCGCCGAGCTCGAGCAGCGCCTGGGCCTTGCCGGGCTGGCTCACGGCATAGGGAATCGCCCCGATGGCACGGCAGAGCTGGATCAGTGCGGTGCCGACGCCGCCGCTGGCGCCGGTCACCAGCACCCGCTCGCCAGCCTGGACGCCGGCGGCGGTCAGCATGTGGTAGCCGGTCTGGTAGGAGCACATGCCGAGGGAGGCGAGCTCCGCATCGGCGAGCTCCGGGTTGTCCACGCGATGGAACTGATCCGAGGGTACCGCGATGTACTCGGCAAAGCCGCCGTCGGCGCCGTGCCCGTAGTAGTCCGGGGTCAGGTTGATGTCCCGCCGGGCGTCCGCGTAGAGATTGAAATCGAGCAGCCCGCGCTCGCCGATTCGCCCGCTATCGACGCCTTCGCCCGCGGCCACCACCCGACCGACCACGTCCGCGCCCTGGATGCGCGGGAAGGTCAGCGTCGGCGCGCCGCCCATGGCGAAGGACGTCACTTCGCCGCGCTCCCGGGTGGGGTAGAGCCCCTCGCGGGCCTTGCGGTCGGTGTTGTTCTTGGCCGTGGCCGTCACCTTGACCAGGACCTGGCCCGGGCCGGGGTGCGGCACGGGGACGTCCTCGCGATAGACCAGGCTGTCGGTGCCGCCATGGCCGGTCAGCAGCATGGCCGCCATGGTGGTGGGAATGTTGTCGGCGCTCACGGCGCAGTCTCCTTCGGATCGGTGGACAAACCCCCGAATATGGGCCCTCGGCGAGGGTCGGGGAAAGGGGTGGGGCGATGGGCGGGGCGGGTCACCATGGCGCCGTTCCGGCGTCTCCGCCCGGCGGCCGGTACACCCGGTAGCCGCCCCGGCCCGTGTGCTTGGCCTGATACATCGCCTGATCGGCCTGGTGGATCAGCGTTTCACCATCCACCGGCTCCGGCTGTGGGTAGAAGCTCACGCCAGCGCTGGCGGTAACGCGCAGGGAGAGCCCATCCACGGCCAGCGGCTCGGCCAGCGCCGCCAGCAGGCGCTCCAGGGATTCCAGCGCGGCCGCCTGGTCGGCCAGGTTGCCCAGGAGCACCACGAACTCGTCCCCGCCGACGCGGGCGGCGGTGTCGGTTTCCCGCAGGTTGCGCCGCATGACGTCCGCGAGCTCCCGCAGCAGGGCATCGCCGGTGGCATGGCCGTAGGTGTCATTCACCGGCTTGAAGCCGTTCAGGTCGAGGTACACCACCGCCACCAGACTGCCCTGGCGCCGCGCCAGGGCGCGCTCCCGCTCCAGCCGATCCGCGAGCAGGGCCCGGTTCGGGAGCCCCGTGAGGCTGTCGTAGTGGGCGATGTGGTGCAGATGCCGCTCGGTCTCCTTGAACGCGGTCACGTCGCGGATGTAGCCGTGCCAGAGCACGCTGCCGTCGGCCATGCGCTCGGGGTCGGCATGGCCCTCGAGCCAGAGCGTTCGCCCATCGGGCAGCAACGCGCGGTACTGCTCGTTCCAGGGCATGACCTGCTCGAACGAGGCCTGAATGCCGGCGGCCACGCGCTCGCGATCCTCGGGGTGGATCAGCTCGAAGGCGCGGGACGGCTCCTCGATAATGTCCCGGGGCGTGAGGCCGTAGAGCTCCCGCACGCCCTCGCTGACGTAGGGAAACGCGAAGCGCCCGTCGGGCCACTGCCGATACTGGTAGACCACGCCTGGCACCTTGGCCACCATCTGCTGCAGCCGCGCCAGCAGCTCGTCCACCTGCAGCTGGGCCTCCTTGCGGGCGGTGATCTCCAGATGCGTGCCGAAGATCCACTGCGGGCGGCCGTCGTCGGTGCGGCTGATCAGCCGGCCGCGATCCAGGATCCACACCCAGTGGCCATCGCGGTGGCGCATGCGGACCTCGCTCTCGTAGGCATCGGTCTCGCCGGCGAAGTGGCGCTGCAGCGCGTCCTCGCTGCGAGCAAGGTCCTCCGGGTGCGTATGGCGGATCCAGGTGTCGATGCTGATCGGGGCGAGCTCTTCCAGGGTGTAGCCGATGATGGAGGCCCAGCGCTCGTTCAGGCGCACCTCGCCGGTCTGCACGTTCCACTCCCAGGTGCCCGCGCCGGTGCCCCAGATGATGTTGGCGAAGCGCTCGCGCTCCTGCCTCAGCTCATCCTCGAAGGCCTTGCGCTGGGTAACGTCCGTCTCGATGGCGATGAACCCCTCAAGGGCGCCGCGCTCGTTGTGCAGTGGGCTGCAGTTGATGTGTACCCAGTAGCTGGCGCCGTCGCGACGATAGTTGACCAGCTCGGCCTCGAAGCCTCGCCCCTCTGCCACGGCCGCGGCCATGCGGGCGCCGGTGTTCCGATCGGAGTCGGAGCCGCACAGCACCTCGCCCGGCTTGCGGCCAAGCATCGCCTCGAGCGGATAGCCGGTAAGCCGCGTGAAGCCGTCGTTCACCCACTCGGTGCGCCCCAGCGGATCGGTGATGATCACGCCATTGGTACTGTTGCTGGCCACCCGGGACAGGCGGGCGATGGGCTGCGTGAGCAGCCGGCTGAGGGGGCGGGCCAGCAGCGTGGCGAGGGCGAATACACCGGCAAGCATGCCGAACAGGCGGATGCCCTCGCGTTGCACCCGTTGCACGACTGCGGCCGCGGCCTGCTCGGACACCACGCTGTTCGCCGGTCCGTTGCCCCGAACCGGAACGGTCGCGCGGTAGCGTCCCGCTTTCCAGCGTTGCATGGGGTTGGTCACGCCCACGGGGGCCCAGTGGAGAAGCCCGGGTACCGTCCCCCGCGCCGCAACCGGCATTCGTGCGAGCTCCATCACCGGACCGTCAGCAGCGAGCACGCGCCCCTCGCCGTCGAGCACGGCGAGGCCGATGTCCGGCCGCAGTCGTGCCTCGGCAAGCAGGCGTAGCCACTCTTTCTCTCCGGCGACCTCCCGGGTGGCCACGTGTGCTGCCACCTCCTGTGCCCGGTCCCGGAGGCGTGCCGCGAGGGCCGTCTCTTCCTGGGAGCGGATGCGGGAACCCTGGTAGAGGGTGGGCAGCGAGGCCGCGGCGAGCGTCAGCAGCACGAGCACGTGGAACAGTACGGCCTGCAGCTGCGTCGGCCCCATGAACCGTCGGACGTGCGGACGCCGCCAGAGCTCCACGGCCAGCAGCGACAGACCCGCCAGCAGGGCGTTGAAGAGCCCGTTCAGGGGCTGCTTCAGCGCCAGCAGCGTGGTGGCATCCCATGGCATGCCAAGCAGACCGCGATAGCAGACCAGGACCAGCGGCACGCCCACCGCAATCCAGAAGACCAGATCCGACATCAGCACGCTGTGCCAGCCGCGGCGGTAGAGCAGTGTCACCACGCCCGCCTCGGCGAGTAGCGAGAGGAGAGCATAGGGATGTCCCCAGAGGGGCAGGGTGGCAAGCCCGCCGGCCAGGGCCACCACGAGCGCGCCGGCGCCGACCACGGGCACTGCCAGCATGACGGCAACGGACCCGAACAGGAACTCCACCCCGAAGAAAACCGGGATGCGGATGGCCATGCCCGCGGCCGAGAGCAGGCAAAGGCCGAGTGTGATCAATACCCGGCTGCCCCACCCGGCCGGCAGCAGGCGACTTGCGCCAACCGTCACGTCTTGACCGTTCTGCTTATCCGCCCTGCCCCTGACCACAAGCTTACGCCGTGAGCCGCGCATCGCCAGCCCGACGCAACAGCAGCAGCGCGCTCAGTAAAAGAAGACCCGGCGCGAGGCCGGGCCCGGGTAGAGGGTGGAGGCGGCGGCAAGCACATAAATTTTTGAATCAAAAGGTTCTGGTGCTAAACGCTAGAAATGCCCCGTCAACCGACCCCCCCCGCATCCCGAATCACTGACTGGCCGTCGAACCATCATGCGTGAGCAGATCGACGACCTGCTGGTCCGTGAGCTGGGAGAAATCGCGGTAGAAAGAACCGATTGCGTGGAAGGGATATGGCGTATGAAGGCAGACGATTTCATCGACCTCATGCGCGAGCGACTGCAACGTGTCCTCCGGGGCCACGGGCACCGCAAGAACGAGCCGCGCCGGCCTGCTTCGGCGCAGCGCGCGCACGGCCGCGCGGACCGTCGCCCCGGTGGCGATGCCGTCATCGACGAGGATGGCGGTAGTGCCGGTGGTCGCGACGCGGTCACGGCCCTGCAGGTACCGGTCGCGGCGGCGCTCGATCTCGGCCAGTTCGCGCTCCTGGAGGCGGCTGAACGCCTCTTCGCTGACGCCGGCCATGCGCCAGACATCCGTGTTGACGATCACCTCCGGGTGCTCGCCATCGACCACGGCCGCCAGCGCCAGTTCGGGCTGGTACGGGACACCGATCTTGCGGACCAGCACGAGATCCAGCGGGGCGGCGAGGGCGCGCGCGATCTCGGCGGCGACCGGTACGCCACCGCGCGGCAACGCGAGGACGACCGGATCGACGTAGTCACGCGTGGCCAGTTCACGGGCCAGTTGGCGGCCCGCCTCGACGCGGTCGGTGAAGATCCATCCTCTGTCCATGGAAACACCCTTTTCAGTCCGGCAACGGCCGGCGACAGCAAACGCCTGCTGATGCGGGCCCCGGCAGACGCATGAATACTTTTCACGGCCTCCCGCGCCATGCCCTTAGCATAGGCGTCATCCGAACCAGGCGACCCCGAGTCCCGAATCCTGATGAGCACGGACGAGCGCAAACCTTCGAGTACGATTCCGACCGCGGAGCGGGTGGCTTTTCTGCGCGATCCGAATTCGTATCCAGGCGACGTGCGCCACGTGGAGACGCGCGAAACGCGGATGTCCTGGGTGTTTCTGACCAGGGAGCGCGTCTACAAGCTGAAAAAACCCATCCGTGATCGCTGGCTCGACCTCACCACCCCCGAGGCCCGCGAGCGCAACGCCCGCGAGGAGGTGCGGCTCAATCGCCGGCTCGCGCCGGACGTCTATATCGGAACGGCGCGACTGACCGTCGGGGCCGGCGGCGAGCTGGCCATCGACGGCGCCGGCGAGTCGATCGACTGGCTGGTGGTCATGCGGCGCCTGCCCGACGAACGGATGCTCGACCGGCTCATCATCGAGAACCGGGTCCATCCCGAAGAAATCGAAACCCTGGCGAGCCGCCTGATGGCCTTTTATCGCGATTGCGCGCCCGCAGCACTCACGGTGGATGAGCACCTCGCGCTGTTCCGGGAGCAGCAGCGACTCAACCGCGACGTCCTGGCGCACCCCCGCGTCGCACCCGAGCTCGACCGGGCGGCCGCAGCCCTCGACACGATGGACCGGTTTCTCACCGATGAGACGGATCTGCTCGCGACGAGAGTGCATGGCGGACATATCGTCGAAGGGCACGGCGACCTGCGCGCGGAACACGTCTGCCTTGAGCCGACGCCGGTGGTCATCGACTGCCTGGAGTTCAACCGTGCGCTGCGGCTGGTCGATCCCTTCGATGAAATCACCGACCTCGCGCTGGAGTGCCGACGCCTCGGTGCGCACTGGATCGGTACCCTGTTGCTGGATCGCTGTGTGGCCGCGCTCGGCGAGCGGCCACCCGGGCGGCTGCTGGACTTCTACACCGTCATGCGCGCCTGCCTGCGGGCACGCCTGGCCATCCGCCATCTGCTCGAGCCCGATCCGCGGACGCCCGAACGGTGGCTGCCGCTCGCCCGCGAATATCTCGCGGTCGCCGATACCGCGTGTCTCAGGCTGCGGGCCCCTCGAGCAGATCGACCAGCGACCCGTTGACGTGGCAACGGCGGATCGCCTCCGCGAACAAGGGGGCACTGCTGACGATCTCGACACGGCGGGAGACCGGTCCATCGGGCAGGCGAAACGGCGGCACCGTATCCGTCACCATGAGTCCGTCGATGCGGCGATCGGCGACGACGGACGCGGCGTCACCCGTGAACAGCCCGTGCGCCGCCAGCCCCCGCACGCTCACGGCACCCTGGTCGCGACAAGCCACGGCGGCGCGCAGCATCGTGTGTCCGGTGCTGATCAGGTCATCCACGATCAGTACATGCGCCCCGCTGACATCGCCGATCAGCAGGTCGCCGGTGACCCGGCCGGCGCTGCGTCGCTTGTCCATGAAAGCGAACCCGCACGCCCGCCCGCAGATGGCCTCCAGCATCTCCAGAAAGAGCCGGGCACGCTTGACACCGCCGGGATCCGGCGAGACCACGACGACCGGTTCATCGCCGAGTCGCTCGGCCAGCTGGCGCGCGAACAGCCGGCGCGTATCAAGCGCATGGGCGCGACAGCGGAATGCGTTCTGGAATGCCGCCAGGTTGTGCACGTCCAGCGCCATTACCGCGTCGACGCCCATGGCCTCGATGAGCTGGGCCATGTAACGGGTGGTCACCGGATCGCGGGGTTTGGTCTGGCGATCCTTGCGGGCATAGGCGAGGTACGGCATGACCGCCGTCACCCGCGCCGCGCCACCCTCCACGACGGCGCCCAGGAAGAACAGCAGGCGGCAGAGCCGGTCATGCACACTCTGCGCCGAATCGGAATACAGGCTCTCGATTACGTAGACGTCCTCGCCGCGGACGCCGACCATCGGGCGCGCCTTGTGCTCGCCGTCCTCGAACCGGCGTTCCTCATGCTCGGCCAGCGGCACGCCGAGCACCGCCGCGATGTGTTCGCCGAGACCGTGGCGCGAATCGAGTGCGAAAAGCTGCATGCCGGGAGTATAGGTCCACTCGGGGAGATTGCGGTCAGGCATCGACACGCCCGCAGTCCACGGTTCACGTACCCTGACCGGCGCTTTGCACCGGGTCATCGAATCTCCGGACGAACCCGCGATCCAGCCTGCGCTTGAGCCACGGCGCGGCGCGCCCGATGAGCCAGAAGCGGCCAGACAGCAGCAGCCCAGAGGGATCGCCGAGATCGAGAACCGATAACCAGCGGCGCTGAGGCCGGGCGCGAAGTGTTGAAGCGCGATTACCAGACCCACGCGCGGATCGCGCGCGCGAGCGCGACACCGGTTTGGTGCTCGACGGCGGCGATCCCGCGGAACTGGGACAGATGAACCGGGACAGCAGAGACAACCTCGACCGAAGCTATACTTCCATGGAAACAATTGAATCTTGCGCTCGGGTACCCGAAAACATGCGCGAACTGCCAAAGGGTTTCCGCGCGGCGACCCCGGACGACGCCGCTGCCATGGCCGAACTGGTGAACATGGCGGGCGAGGGCATGCCGCTGTACCTGTGGAGCCGCATGGCCGAGCCAGGCCAGGATCCGTGGGAGGTGGGGCGGCAGCGTGCCCGGCGCGAGACCGGTGCCTTTTCCTGGCGCAATACCGTGCTGCGCGAGGTCGACGGCCGCGTCGCCGCCTCGCTGGTGGGCTACCCGCTGCCGGATGCGCCCGAGTCCACGGACTACTCGGAGCTCCCGCCGATGTTCGTGCCCCTGCAGCAGCTCGAGGACCTAGCGCCGCGCACCTGGTACGTCAACGTGCTGGCGACCTACCCGGAATTCCGCCGCCAGGGACACGCCACGGCGCTGCTGGACATCGCGGCCCGGCTCGGCCGCGATGCCGACCGCGACGGTCTGAGCATCATCGTCGCCGATTCCAACACGGCCGCACGCCGCCTGTATGAGCAGGCCGGATTCCGCGAACGCGCCGCCCGCCCCATGGTCAAGGAAGACTGGGACGGTGCCGGGGACAACTGGGTGCTCCTGGTCCGCCAGTAGTGATAGGCCGTGGGCTGCACATGGCCAGCCCGACGCAGCGGCAGCAGCGCACTCAATGAAAAAGACCCGGCGCGAGGCCGGGTCCGGATAGATGGTGGAGGCGGCGGGAATCGAACCCGCGTCCGCAGGACCTCCGCCTCAGGGTCTACATGCTTAGATCCGTCTTTGTTTTTAACCAACTCCCTCCCGACGGACAGGGAGTGGAGTCGGCGAGCCCGTTAGGTTTCGCCTCACGGAGCCGGGCAATCCGTGGGGCTAGCCTGTGTGATATGCCCGCTCAACTCCGCCCACAGGCGAGCGGGAGCGAGCGGCTCACGGCTGTTTAGGCCGCGAGGGCGTAGTTGTCGTCGTTGGCAACTATCTTTTGTGCCACGTGTTTTACGAGGTGAGTGACGTCCTCGGCATGCACCTGAGGTTTCGCGACCTGCGTCGAAGCCATGTCGCCCCCGGTAGCTGAACCGACAGTATAGGCGCTGTAGCGTTCCGCTGCGAGGGGCTAGCTCAGACCGTGTGCTTCAGCAGCCGGGCCTTCTCGCGCTGCCAGTCCTGGTCCTTCTTGGCGGCGCGTTTGTCGTGCTGCTTCTTGCCCTTGGCGAGGCCGATGGTGAGCTTGGCGTTGCCCCGCTTCCAGTGCAGGTCAAGGGGCACCACCGTGTAGCCCTTCTGCTCGGTGGCGCCGATCAGCCGGGCCAGTTCGTGACGGTGCAGCAGGAGCTTGCGGGTGCGGGTGGGGTCCGGGCTGACGTGGGTGGAGGCCGTCGGCAGCGGCGGGATGCTGCAGCCGATGAGCCACGCCTCGCCGTTCTTGACCAGCACGTAGGCCTCAGTGAGATTCACTCGCCCGGCGCGCAGGCTCTTCACCTCCCAGCCGTGCAGGGCGATGCCCGCCTCGAGCCGATCCTCGATGAAGAACTCGTGCCGGGCCTTGCGGTTGACGGCGATGCTCGCGCCGCCGGTGCCGTTGCCCTTCTGCTTGCCTGCTTTCTTGCTCACCGCGCGCATTCTAGCGACGGCCGGAGGCCCCGCCAATGACGGTGCGCTTGCGGGCGCGACAAGCGCCCCTGACAATCGGGGCCCATTCCACAGTGGAGGGCGTGCGTGATCGGGCAGCCGGGCTCCGGCCGTGCCCAGTGGTCCAGCGGTTTCGTGTTCCTCCTCGCGCTGGTGGGCACCACCGTCGGTCTGGGCAACATCTGGCGCTTCCCCTACCTGGCCGGGCAGCACGGTGGTGGCGCGTTTCTGCTGCTGTACGCCTTCTGCGTGCTGGTGGTGGCGCTGCCGCTGATGGTCGCGGAGCTCGCCATCGGCCGGCATGGCCGGCGCGGTCCGTACGGCAGCATCCGACGGCTGGTGACGGCGGAGGCGCGGCCGGCGTCGTGGCGTGCCCTCGGTCTTGCCGCGGTGATCGGGGGCCTGCTGCTGCTCTCCGGCTACAGCGTGGTGGGGGGCTGGTCGCTGGCCTACGTCTTCCGCAGCGCCTCCGGGGTGTTCGACGGGGTCGATGCGCTGCAGGCGGCGGAGGTGTTCCGCGCGCTCACCGCGGACCCGGAGCGGCTGCTCGCCTGGCACACGGTGTTCATGGCCGTGACGGTGGTGGTGGTGGGGCGCGGTCTGCGGGACGGTGTCGAGGCCGCGATACGCTGGTTCGTCCCCGCGCTGACGCTGACTCTGGTGGGGCTGGTCGCCTTCGCCTGGGGCCGCCCCGGGTTCGAGCAGGCCTGGGCGTTTCTGTTCCGGCCGGATTTCTCGCAGGTGGGTCCGGAGGCGCTGCTGGCGGCTCTCGGGCATGCCTTCTTTTCCCTCAGCATCGGCATGGGCGCCCTGATGGCCTTCGGCGCCTATGCCTCGGCCGGACAGGCGCTGATTCCCACGGCGCTGGCGGTGGTGGTGCTGGATACGCTGCTGGCGGTGCTCGCCGGGCTTGCGGTGTTCCCGCTGGTGTTCGAGGCGGGCCTGCCGCCGGAGTCCGGCCCGGGGCTGCTGTTCCAGAGTCTGCCGCTCGCCTTCGGCAGCCTGCCCGGCGGGCGTTATCTCGCCACGCTGTTCTTCGCCATGCTGGCGCTGGCGGCCTGGACCTCGGCCTTCGCCATGCTGGAGCCAGCGGTGGCCAGTCTGGCGGAGCGCCCGCGCATGGATCGCGCCCAGGCCGGGAGCATCGCCGGCCTGCTGGCCTGGGCCCTGGGGCTGGTGCCGCTGCTCTCGTTCAACGTCCTCGCGGACAACGGTCTCGCGACGGGGCAGGGCGGTCTGTTCGAGCTCTACAACCTGGTCACCACCGGCGTGCTGCTGCCGGCGGTGGGCCTGGCGACGGCGCTGTTCGCCGGCTGGGTGGTGCGTGCGGATACCTGGCGCCTGGAGCTTCGCAGCCCCGCGCTCTACCCCGTGTGGCTGCTTCTGATAAGGTTCGTCACGCCCGTGGCCATGGCGCTGGTGTTCCTCCAGGCCTCGGGACTCCTGGGACCCCTGGCCGACTGGAAGAGCCTATGACGACGGTGGCGCGCTCCGCGCTGGTGCCCTATTCCGCCGAGGATATGTTTCGCCTGGTGGACGATGTCGCCTCCTACGAGCAGTTCCTGCCCTGGGTGAAGCGCAGCCGCGAGCTCCACCGGGACGCGGACACGGTGCGTGCCGAGCTGCTGTTCTCGAAAGGCGGGTTCGAGAAGTCCTTCACCACCCAGAACCGCATCCAGTACGGCAAGATGATCGATATTCGGCTGGTGGAGGGGCCTTTCCGGCATCTGGACGGCTACTGGCGATTCCAGTCCCTGGCCGACGACGCGTGCAAGGTCTCTCTGGATCTGGAGTTCGAGTTCTCGAACCGGCTGCTGGCGATGGCCTTTGGCCGGGTGTTCACCCAGGTGGCGGGGACTCTGGTGGATTCGTTCGTACGCCGGGCCCATGAGCTCTATGGCCGGCAGTGAGGCCACCGCCTACCTGAGCGTCGAGGTGGCCTATGCGCGGCCCGAGCGCCAGGAGATTGTGGCGGTGCAGGTGCCGGCAGGCACCACCGTGGCCGGCGCCATCGACGCCTCGGGCATCCGCGAGCGCTTCCCGGAGATCGACCTGGGGGCGCAGCCGGTGGGCATATACGGGCACGTGGTCGAGCTCACCACCCGGGTGAGGGATCGTGACCGGATCGAGATCTACCGCCCCCTGCAGGCGGACCCCAAGGCACAGCGCCGGGAGCGGGCCCGCCGCCAGCGCCGCCGGCGCTGACCGCCGCGCCGGCCGTCAGCCGTCCGCCGGTATGCCCGCGCGCAGCGGGCTGTCCGCGGCGACGAAATCCCCCCGGGCGCCGACCAGCGCCTCATCCTCGAAGTACAGCGTGAGCCGGCGCGAGACCGGTTCCAGCTCGTCATCGCTGCGCGGAACCACCCGCTGCACGTAATCCCACCGCTCGTCGGCGAACGGATGCTGCAGGGTCGGCGAGCCGAGCAGGAAACGCACCTGCCGCGGCGACATGCCGCGCTCGAGCTGGGTCACCGCTTCCTCCGTGATCACCGTGCCCTGGCGGATATGGGGCTTGTACACGATGGGCAGGCTGTCGACCAAGCTCGCACAGGCGGTCAGGGCCAGCAGTGAGATGCATACTGGAAGCGTTCTAATGAGAGTGTATACTGGAATCATTCTGAACACGGGCGGGGCTCAAGAGGCCATCAGGAGGTAGCGGGATGGTAACCCAGGTAGCGCGCAGTGGGCACGAGGGCATCAGCAGCAGTGCGGAAACGCGGGACCTGCGCAAGGCGGGTCTGAAGGTCACCCTGCCGCGGGTGAAGATCCTGCAGATCCTCGAGGCCAATCGCGACGGGCATCTCTCGGCAGAGGATGTCTATCGCGGGCTCATGGACGCCGGGGAGGACATAGGCCTTGCCACGGTCTATCGAGTCCTCACCCAGTTCGAGGCGGCCGGGATCGTCGTCCGCCACAACTTCGAGGGCAACCGGGCGGTCTTCGAGCTCAACCTCGGCGACCACCACGATCACATGGTCTGCATCGGCTGCGGTCGCATCCAGGAATTCAAGGATCGCACCATCGAGAACCGCCAGCGGCAGGTGGCCGCGGAGACCGGCTTCGAGCTCACCGACCACTCGCTGATCCTCTACGGCCGCTGCCGCGAGTGCCAGGCCGCGCACTGAGTCGCCTGCGGGGCGGCAGCGGCCGGGGCAAGCCACCCCGCGCCGAGCCAGCCAGGGGATTCGCGGCGGGGGCGTCGCTCCTACCCCGCCCGCTCCAGCATCTCGCGGGCGTGGTTCAGGGTGTTCTCGGTGATTTCCACGCCGCCGAGCATGCGCGCGAGCTCCTGGGTGCGGGCATCGCCCTCCAGCCGGCGGACCCCGGTGCGGGTACGCCCCTCCGTGACCCGCTTCTCCACCTGCAGCTGATGATGCGCCTGCGCGGCGACCTGGGGCAGGTGCGTGATGCACAGCACCTGATGCTGGCGGCCGAGCTCGCGCAGCTTCCGCCCCACGACCTCCGCCACGCCGCCACCGATGCCGGCGTCCGCCTCGTCGAAGACCAGGCTCGGGATGCGGCCGATATGCGCAGTGGCCACCTCCAGCGCCAGCCCGATACGGGAGAGCTCGCCGCCGGAGGCCACCTTGCTGAGGGGGCCGGGGCGCTGGTCGGGATTGGTGCGGATCTCGAAGCGGACGTCGTCGAGGCCATGGCTGGTGGGGCGGGCGTCCGGGTCGTGGGCGACGCGGACCAGGAGCTCGCCACCGGGCATGCCCAGCTCGCGCATCAGTGAGCCCACCTCGCCGGCGAGGCGGTCCGCCGCCGCCCGACGGCTCTCGCTGAGGCTCGCGGCGGCCTCGCGGTAGGCCTCGGCGGTGGCCTCCCGGCGGGCGTGGAGCTCCGCGAGACGGCTCTCCGCATTCTCGAGATCTTCCAGCTCCCGGCGCAGGGCCTCACGGCGCTCGGGAAGCGCCTCCGGCTCCACCCGATGCTTGCGGGCTAGGTCGGTGAGCTCGCCAAGCCGGCTCTCGACCCAGGCCAGGCGCTCCGGGTCCATCTCCATATGGTCGGCGAACTGGCGCAGGCCCTGGCAGCCCTCCTGGAGCTGCACCTGGGCGCTGGTGAAGAGATCGTGCGCCTCCTGCAGCGCCGGGTCTGCATCCAGCAGCGGTTCCAGCCGTCGCTGGGCGGCACCGAGCAGCCCCTGGGCGGAGGGTTCCTCGTCGTAGAGCTCGGCCAGAGTCGCCTGGCAGGCGGCGAGGATGTCGCCGGCGGCGGCGAGTCGGCGCTGCTCCTGCTCGAGCTCCCGGATGCCGTCGGCATCGAGACCCAGGGCGTCCAGCTCCTCGACCTGATAACGCAGCAGCTCCAGCCGGTCCTGGTAGTCGCCCTGGCCGCCCTCGAGCTGGCGAATCTCGTCGCCGATGCGGCGCCACTCCGCGTGCAGCTCGCGCACCCGGGCGAGGGCACCGTCGTGGCCGGCGAAGGCGTCGAGGGTTGCACGCTGAACCTCGGTGCGCATCAGTGACTGGTGGGCGTGCTGGCCGTGTACCTCGATCAGCCGTGCACCAAGCTCGTCCAGCTGCTGCAGCGGCACCGGCCGGCCGTTGATCCAGGACTGGGAGCGGCCGCCGCGCTGGATCACGCGGCGCAGGACGCACTCGTCCTCGGCGTCCAGTGCCTGCTCGGCGAGCCAGTCGCGGGCGCCGGGGTTGGCGGAAACGTCGAAGCTGACGTGGATCTCACTGCGCTGGGCGTGCTCCGGCACGGCGCCGGTGTCGGCGCGATCCCCCAGGCAGAGGCCGAGGGCGTCCAGGAGGATGGACTTGCCGGCGCCGGTTTCGCCGGTGAGCACGGTCATGCCCGGCGCGAGCTCGAGCTCCACCTCGTCGATGATGGCGAAGTCGCGGATGTGGATGTGGCGCAGCATGGCGATCTCCCTGTCGCGTTCGCCGCCCGGCGCGCTCAGGGCGGCGTCGCGTCCCCCCAGCGCAGCTTGGCGCGGAGGATGTCGAAATACCGGTAGCGCGGCGGGTGGACCAGGTGCACCCGTGCCTGGCGGCGGGTCACCACGATACGCCCCCCGTTGACGAGGCCGAGGTCTTCCTGGCTATCGCAGCTTACCCGGATCTGCTGGATGGAGTCGCTGTTCACCACCACCTCCACGGTGCTGGCGGCGCTGATCACCAGGGGGCGGTTACTCAGTGTGTGCGGGCAGATGGGCACCAGCGCCACGGCCTCGAGGTCGGGGTGGACCACCGGGCCGCCGCCGGACATGGCGTAGGCCGTCGAGCCGGTGGGCGTGCAGATGATGAGCCCGTCGGAGCGGTGTCGGTTGCAGAGCTCGCCGTCGATCCAGGTCTCGAACTCGACCATGCGGGCGGTGTTCCACTTGTGCAGAACCACTTCGTTCAGCGCCATGCCTTCGCTGATCACCTGGTCGCCGCGACAGATCCGGGCGCTGAGCAGGAGCCGGTCGTCGGCGATATAGTCGCCGTCGAGGACGGCGTCGATCTCGTCCAGCCGCCCGGGCGAGACGTCCACCAGGAACCCGAGCCGGCCGCGGTTGATGCCGAGCAGGGGGATGTCGTGATCCGCCACCAGGCGCGCGGCCCGCAGCAGGGTGCCGTCGCCGCCGACGGCGATCAGCAGGTCCACCCCGTGCAGCAGGGCATCGCGACCGATGCGCGGGGTGTCCCCGTGGCGGTCCACGCTCACCGAGTCGGCATCCAGCAGCACGCGGCGGTTGCTTGCCTGCAGATGGGCGATCAGCCGGTCGATGGTCTCGCTGACGTCCGGATCGCTCGGTTTGCCGGTAATGGCGATGGTCTGGAAGGGCTGCATGCACTCATCCTAGCGAAAGTATTGTCAGGTCTCAGCGGGCCTGTGCGCCGCGGCGGCAAGGCGCGAGGCGCGCAGTGTAGCCGAGCTACATAAGCGGCGAGCAACGCAGTCCGCCGCGGCGCACAGGCCCGCCCTGCGGGAGCCCCGGAGCGGGCCGGCGGCGGCGTTGCGCTCGCTTGACGTGGAATCACCACGCGGGCGCTCCCGCGCCTTGCCGCCGGCCCGCTCCGGGGCTCTGAGACCTGACAATACTTTCGCTAGGATGAGTAAGGTCCCGCCGCGATGTGCGGCAACGGTAGCACTTCGCCGGTGGGGGGCCAATCGGCCCCGCGGGCGCCAAATTGACAGCCCCCGGGGGCATTGATAGCGTCAATCTGGCACTCCCGGCCGGCGAGTGCCAATCCTGCTCGCAGTCACTGGCGCCACCGGGAGGCGCATATAGCGGAGTGGCCATGGCCCGGAGAAGCGGAGACCCGGTATTGAGCGAACGCGCTCAGCGCCTGCTGAAGGCGCTGGTACACCGCTATATCCGGGACGGCCAGCCGGTGGGCTCCCGGGTGCTGACCCGCGAGTCCGGCCTGGACCTGAGCCCCGCTACCGTGCGCAACGTCATGGCCGATCTGGAGGAGGCCGGGTATATCCGGGCCCCGCACACCTCGGCCGGGCGCGTACCCACGGACCGGGGCTATCGCTTCTTCGTGGATTCCCTGCTCACCGCGAAGCCCCTGCAAGGGCCGGACGTGGAGCGGCTGAGCATTCGCCTCGACGGCGAGGGCGACACCGAGCATCTCCTCGACTCCGCCTCCAACCTGCTCTCGGGGCTCACCCGGCTGGCCGGCGTGGTCACCCTGCCCAAGCACGGCTTCGGGGCGATCCGCCATCTGGAGTTTCTGCCGCTCTCGGAGCGGCGGATCCTGGCGATCCTGGTACTGAACGATCACGAGGTGCAGAACCGCGTGATCCACGCCGATCGCGACTACAGCGCCGCCGAGCTGCAGCAGGTATCCAACTATCTCAGCGCGGAGTTCGCCGGCAAGAGCGTGAGCGAGGTGCGGCGGGCGCTGCTGGAGGCCATGCGGGCCGATCAGCAGGACATGAACCGGCTGATGAGCGCGGCCATCGCCGTCGCCCGGCAGCTGTTCGAGGAGGAGGACGCCGAGGGCGGGGAGGATTTCGTGCTCGCCGGCGAGACCAACCTCATGACCTTCGCCGAGCTCTCCAGCGTGGACAAGCTGAAGGAGCTGTTCGAGGCCTTCAGCCGCAAGCGCGACATCCTCCACCTCCTGGACCGCTGCCTGGCCGCCGAGGGCATCCAGATCTTCATCGGCGAGGAGTCCGGCTACGAGGCCTTCGACGGGATGAGCCTGGTCACCTCCACCTACCGCAGCGATGACGAAGTGCTCGGCGTGCTCGGTGTCATCGGGCCGACGCGAATGGACTATGACCGGGTCATCCCCATCGTCGACGTCACCGCCCGATTGCTCGGCCATGCCTTGAAACCCGGGCATTGACCCCAAACATCGCCTCGCGAAGGCGACGGACCTGTCCGTCGTCGCGGGTAATTACGTTCACGCAGTCGACGACGCTGGCGGAGAGACAGATGGCAGAGGAAGAACGCAAGGACCGGCCCGCCACCGGGGAGCCGGCGCCGGAGCAGGCGCCCTCCGAGGCGGCCGACACCGAGCCAGGGCCCGACGCCGCGGCCGAGTCCCCGGCGAAGGGCGAGACCCAGCCGGAGGCGGAGCCCGACCTGCGGGAGGCGCTGGAAGCCGCGGAGGCGCGGGCCGAGGAGAACTGGAACCAGTTCCTGCGGGCACGGGCCGAGATGGAGAACATGCGCCGGCGTGCGGCGCGCGATGTGGAGCAGGCGCGCCAGCAGTCGCTGGAGAAGCTCGCCGGCGAGCTGCTGGCGGTGAAGGACAGCCTCGAGATGGGCGTCGATGCCGCCAACGAGGAGAGCGCCGACGTCGCCAAGCTCCGGGAGGGCTCGGAGCTCACCCTGCGCATGTTCAACCAGGCGCTGGAGAAGTTCGGCATCGAGGAGCTCAACCCGAAGGGCGAGCGCTTCGACCCGGAGCGGCACGAGGCCATGGCCGCGCAGGAGTCCACGGAATACGAGCCGAACACGGTGGTGCACGTGGTGCAGAAGGGCTATCGCCTGGGCGAGCGGCTGCTGCGCCCGGCGATGGTGATCGTCGCCAAGGGCGGCAGCGGCAGCGGCCAGAGTGGCGGCAACGTGGACGAGCAGGCTTGAAATCCCGGCCCGCCACCTAAATCACACGGCGGGAACGGTAATGAATTCACGACGCCCCGGCGCGGGGCGGCTCGGAACAGATAAATAGGGAGTGCACAGATGGGCAAGATCATCGGAATCGACCTGGGGACGACGAACTCCTGCGTCGCCGTGATGGAGGGCGGCCAGGCCCGGGTCATCGAGAACGCGGAAGGCAGCCGCACCACACCGTCCACCGTCGCCTTCACCGACGACGGGGAGGTGCTTGTGGGCGCCGCCGCCAAGCGGCAGGCGGTGACCAATTCGGAGAACACACTGCACGCGATCAAGCGGCTGATCGGGCGCAAGTTCGAGGAGGACGTCGTGCAGCGCGACGTCCGCGAGATGCCTTACAAGATCGTCAAGGCGGACAATGGCGACGCCTGGGTCGAGGTGCGCGGCAAGAAGATGGCACCGCCGGAGATCTCCGCGCGGGTGCTGCAGAAGATGAAGAAGACCGCGGAGGACTACCTCGGCGAGGAGGTCACCGAGGCGGTGATCACCGTCCCCGCCTACTTCAATGACTCCCAGCGCCAGGCCACCAAGGACGCCGGGCGCATCGCCGGGCTCGAGGTCAAGCGCATCATCAATGAGCCCACGGCGGCGGCGCTCGCCTACGGCCTGGACAAGAAGGGCGCGGACCGCAAGGTCGCCGTCTACGACCTCGGCGGCGGCACCTTCGACATCTCCATCATCGAGATCGCCGAGGTCGAGGGCGAGCATCAGTTCGAGGTGCTCTCCACCAATGGCGATACCTTCCTCGGTGGCGAGGACTTCGACCGCGCGGTGATCGACCACCTGATCGCCGAGTTCAAGAAGGATCAGGGCATCGACCTCTCCGGTGACCGGCTCGCCATGCAGCGCCTGCGCGAGGCGGCGGAGAAGGCCAAGATCGAGCTCTCCTCGGCGCAGCAGACCGAGATCAACCTGCCGTACATCACGGCGGACCAGGCCGGGCCGAAGCATCTCAACGTCAAGCTCACCCGGGCCAAGCTGGAGAGCCTGATCGAGGACCTGGTCAAGCGCACCATCGATCCCTGCAAGGTCGCGCTGAAGGATGCCGGCCTCAAGGCCTCGGAGATCGACGAGGTGATCCTGGTGGGTGGCCAGACCCGTACGCCCAAGGTCCAGGAGGCGGTGAAGGCGTTCTTCGGCAAGGAGCCGCGCAAGGACGTCAACCCGGACGAGGCCGTGGCCATCGGTGCCGCGATCCAGGGCGGCGTGCTCGGCGGCGACGTCAAGGACGTGCTGCTGCTGGACGTCACCCCGCTGTCCCTCGGCATCGAGACCCTCGGTGGCGTGATGACCAAGCTCATCGAGAAGAACACCACCATCCCGACCAAGGCGAACCAGGTGTTCTCCACCGCCGAGGACAACCAGAGCGCGGTGACCGTGCACGTGCTCCAGGGTGAGCGGGAGATGGCGAAGGACAACAAGTCCCTCGGCAAGTTCGACCTCTCCGACATTCCGCCGGCGCCCCGCGGCGTGCCGCAGATCGAGGTCACCTTCGACATCGACGCCAACGGCATCCTGCACGTGACCGCCCGCGACAAGGGCACCGGCAAGGAGCAGTCGATCCAGATCCGCGCCTCCAGCGGCCTCTCCGAGGACGAGATCGAGCGCATGGTCAAGGATGCGGAGGCCCATGCCGAAGAGGACCGCAAGGCGCGCGAGCTGGTGGAGGCCCGCAACCAGGCGGACAACCTCATCCACGCCGCGCGCAAGTCCCTCTCCGAGGCAGGCGACAAGGTGGACGCCGAGGAGAAGAAGGGCGTCGAGGACGCCATCGCCGAGCTCGAGGAGGCGATGAAGGGCAGCGACAAGGACGCCATCGAGGCCAAGACCCAGGCCCTGGCGGAGCGCTCCGGCAAGCTTGCCGAGAAGCTCTACCAGCAGGGCAGCGGCCAGTCCGGCGGCACCGACGCCGGCGGTGATGCCGGCCAGGGCGGCAGCGGCACCGAGGCCGGCAGCAGCCAGGAGGACGTGGTTGATGCCGAGTTCGAGGAGGTCAAGGACGACAAGAAGTAGGCGTCACGGCGGCGCCGCTGGCGCCGCCCGCCCGCGAGCGAGGCGCAGCGCGCCCGGCGGGTCCTGCGGGACCCATCGGCGCGGCCTGCGCCTTTCGCGTTCCGGTAGCGAGCACACGGGCCCGTCCGCGCGGCGGGTAGGCACGGCGAACAGTACAGAACGGGCACCATGGCGAAGCGCGACTATTACGAGATCCTGGGCGTGGCCCCGAACGCCTCGGAGGGAGACCTGAAGAAGGCCTATCGGCGGCTGGCAATGAAGTACCACCCGGATCGCAACCCCGGGGACGCCGATGCCGAAACCCGCTTCAAGGAGGCCAAGGAGGCTTACGAGGTCCTGAGTGACCCGCAGAAGCGTGCCGCCTACGACCAGTTCGGCCACGCCGGCGTGGATCCATCCGCCGGGGGTGCGGGCGGATTCGGTGGCGCAGCGGGCGGTGCCAGCTTCGCGGACATCTTCTCCGACGTCTTCGGCGATATCTTCGGGGGTGGTGGCGGCCGCGGCGGCAGCCGCGTCTTCCGGGGCGCCGATCTGCGCACGACGCTGGAGATCTCGCTGGAGGAGGCCGTCCAGGGCACGGAAAAGGATCTCGAGATCCCGACCATGGTCGACTGCGAGGCCTGTGACGGCAGCGGCGCGGCGCCGGGCAGCCAGCCGCAGACCTGCCCCACCTGCCACGGCCACGGCGACGTCCGCGTGCAGCAGGGTTTCTTCTCCATCCAGCAGACCTGTCCGCGCTGCCGCGGCAGCGGGACGGTGATCAGCGACCCCTGCACGCGCTGCGGCGGCAACGGCAAGGTCCGCGACCGCAAGCACCTGAGCGTACGGGTGCCGGCCGGCGTGGATACCGGCGACCGCATCCGCCTCGCCGGCGAGGGCGAGGCTGGCGAGAACGGCGGCCCGCCGGGGGATCTCTACGTCCAGATCGCGGTGCGCGAGCATCCGATCTTCAAGCGCGACGGGGCGGATCTGCGCTGCGAGATCCCCGTGAGCTTCCCGACAGCCGCCCTCGGCGGAGATCTGGAGGTGCCGACGCTGGACGGGCGGGTGAACCTGCGCGTGCCGCCGGGCACGCAGTCGGGCAAGATCTTCCGCATTCGCGGCAAGGGCGTGACGCCGGTGCGTGGCGGCGCGCCCGGGGATCTGCTCTGCCGGGTGAACGTGGAGACGCCGGTGAACCTCACCGCCCGCCAGAAGGAGCTGCTGGAGGAGCTGGCCGATACCCTGGAGCGGGGCGGCGAGCATCACAATCCACGCGGCAGCTCGTGGCTCGACTCGGTGAAGTCCTTTTTCGAGAACATGAAATTCTGAACGCGGAGGCGCGCACATGACCCGCATCGGGATTCTCGGCGCCGGCGGACGCATGGGTCGGGAGCTTATCCAGGCCGTTGCCGCGCGGCCGGGGGCGGAGCTCGCCGCGGCCGTGGTGCGCCCGGGCAGCGCCATGCTGGGGCGCGACGCCGGCGAGCTGGCCGGCACGGGCACGCTCGGCGTGACTCTCGGTGACGATCCGGCGGCGGCCGCAGCGGCGAGCGACGTCCTGATCGACTTCACGCTGCCGGCCGCCTTCGACACCAACCTCGCGGCGGCCCGGGCGGCCAGGGTGCCGATCACCGTGGGCACCACCGGGCTGGATGGCCGGCAGCTGGGGGCGCTGGAGACCGCGGCCCGGGAGATCCCGGTGGTGTTTGCGCCCAACTACAGCAGCGGCGTCACCCTGGCGTGCCGGCTGGCGGCGCTGGCCGCCCGCGCGCTTGGCGACGAGTTCGACGTGGAGATCATCGAGGCCCACCATCGGCACAAGGTGGACGCACCGTCCGGAACGGCCCGTCGCCTCGGCGAGGTGGTCGCCGGCGCGCTCGGTCGCGACCTGGACGCGGTGGCCTGCTATGGCCGGGAGGGGCACACGGGCGCGCGCGACGCGCAGACCATCGGCTTCCAGAGCATCCGCGGCGGCGACATCGTCGGCGAGCATACTGTCCTCTTTGCCGGCGAGGGCGAGCGTATCGAGATCACGCATCGGGCCTCCAGTCGCCGCACCTTCGCCGGCGGTGCGGTCCGGGCCGCCTGCTGGCTGGTGGCGCAGCCCCCCGGGCGCTACGGCATGGAGGAGGTTCTGGGTCTCACCGATTAGCCTGCCTTAGGAGTCTGCGCCGTAGAAGTCTTCCGAGCGAGGCGGTCCCACTGCGAGGCGATTTGGCCGCTCGTGGGCGTTCGGGATTCATAACGAGAACTGCGCCGCAGCAAGAACACCTGATAACCAGGCACAACCCTTGATCAGCTCACTCACAAATCGAGGGCGACAGGGGTTATACAGGTTGTTACACTTGACACTAATGAAGTTTTCGGATCTTGCCATTCACACCTTAGGAGACGATGACCATGCAGCTGAATGCTGACCAACCCGAACCTGCGTCAGGCTATTACCTCGGCACGGAACGCGCTGATCGCGCCGTCGAATATACGCTGAGCGCCGCCCACGGCTGGGAATTCCTGCTCGACAACCACCTCGAGGCGGAAGAAGAGCAGCGCCAGGCGGTCCGCCACAGCGTGGTCCTCGGCGAGAACTGATCGCGCCGGCATCGCCGGCGACACACACCCCGCAGGGCTTGCCCTGTGGGGTTTTTTTGGTTTGACGACAACGGGAGTCCGGCATGCCGGAGCTTGGCTGGGCGCCGGAACTGCTGCTGCTCATGCTGCTGGTCGGAGTGGCCGCGGGCTGGCTCGACAGCATCGCCGGCGGCGGCGGTCTCATCGCGCTCCCGGCGCTGCTCCTCACCGGCGTAGGGCCCCTGGAAGCGCTCGGCACCAACAAGCTCCAGAGCTGTGTGGGCGCCGGGGTGGCCGCTACCAACTACACCCGCCGCGGCTGGGTGGATCTGCACTGGGCGCGATGGCTCATCGTCGCCTCCTTCACGGGCGCGGCCGCCGGCACCTGGCTTGTACAACGGGTGGACACCCGCTTCATCGAGTGGGTGCTGCCGGCGCTGCTCGGCGGTGTCGCGCTCTATTTTCTGCTCTCGCCACGCCTCGGCGACCTCGAGAGCCGCCCGCGGCTTGGGCGGTTCGGCTACGGCCTGACGGCGGCTCCCGGTATCGGCTTCTACGACGGCTTCTTCGGACCCGGCACGGGCTCGTTCTTCACCGCCAGCGCCGTGGCGCTGCTCGGGGCCAGTGCCACCCGCGCGGTGGCGCTGACCAAGCTGCTCAACTTCGCCAGCAACGTGGCGGCACTTACCCTGTTCCTCGCCGGGGGGCACGTGGTCTGGGCCCTAGGGCTGGCGATGCTTGCAGGGCAGGCCATCGGCGCGTGGCTCGGCTCGAGCCTCGCCATCCGTCACGGCGTCGGGCTGATCCGGCCCCTGGTGGTGCTGGTAAGCGTCACCCTTATGCTGCGACTCCTCTGGCAGCAGTGGGGCGGGTGAACGCCCCACCGGCTTCGTGGTCCAGTGAGCGGGACAGCCAGGGTGCGGGGGAGCGATGCGGATAGCGATCATCGGTGCCGGTGTCGCCGGGCTGGCCGCGGCGCAGCGGCTGCGGACGGCAGGACTCGCCCCTGTCGTGCTCGACAAGGGCCGTGGCCCGGGCGGCCGTACCGTGTCCAAGCGCACGCCGCTCGGTGCCGTGGACCTCGGCGCCCAGTATTTCACGGCGCGTCACCCGGCGTTCCGGGAAGCAGTGGCGCGCTGGCAGCGCGACGGCGTGGTCGCCGAGTGGCCGGTGGCGCCCCGCGTGCTGCCGGAGGGCCGGGTCGCCGCTGGCGGGCCACGGTATCTGGCCTGCCCGCGCATGTCCATGCTCGCGCGCCATCTGGCCGAGGGCCTGGATCTGCGGCTGGCGGTGCGTGTGGCGGGGCTGCGATCGGGCGCCGCGGGCTGGACCCTGGAGACCGACACCCAGGGTGTCCTCGGCCCCTTCGACCGCGTGCTCGTCACCGCCCCGGCCCCGCAGACCCGAGAGCTGCTCGAGGGCGTCGCCCCGGCGCTGGCCGAGGCCGCGGCCCGGGCTGGCATGGCGCCGTGCTGGTCGCTGGCAGTGGCGCTGGAGACCCCATTGCCTGCGCTGCCGGATGCGGCCTTCGTGAACGCCGGCTCTCTCGGCTGGATCGCCCGCAGCGGCAGCCGCCCCGGACGCATGCATGAGGCCGAATGCTGGGCGCTGCATGGCTCGCCCGCCTGGAGCGCCGGGATGCTGGAGGCGGACGGGGAGACTGTTACGAACGCGCTCCTCGATGCGCTCGCCACCCTGGCCGGTGAACGCCCGCGCTGCCTGGCGGCGGTGCCCCATCGCTGGCGCTACGCCCGCGCTACCGCGCCGCTGGAGTGGCCGGCGGGTTATGTTGCCGACGGGGCGCTCCTGGTGGCCGGCGACTGGGTTGCCGATGGCCGCGTGGAAGGCGCCTGGCTGAGCGGCGGGGCTGCGGCCGACGCCCTCCTCGAGGGCGCCGGCCTCGCGTCAGCTCGGGGCTGAGGGCCGGCCGGGCACGGTGATCAGGTAGACCGCGCCGGTCAGCAGCAGCGCTCCGAGCAGACCGAATGGCCCCAGGGCCTCGCCGAGCAGCGCCCAGGCGAGCAGGGCGGCGCCGAGCGGCTCCAGCAGCACGAGAATGCTCGACGCCGTGGCCGTGGTATGGCGAAGGCCATGGAAGAAGCACAGATAGCCGAGGGTCGTGGGCACGAGGGCGATGTACAGCATCACCGGGACTGCGAGGGCGGCACCGTCCGCCACGGCACCCGGATCGGTGGCGAGTGCGAGCGGCAGCAGCGCCAGTGCCCCGGCGCCAAAGCCGAAGCCGGCGGTCTGCATGGGATGCACCCGGGCGGCGGCGTAGCGGCCGATGAGGGTGAAGGCGGCGTAGACGAGGGCAGCGCCCATGGCGGCCGCCAGCCCGAGCCAGAGCCCGTCCCCCAGCGCCAGGGCCTGGGGTGAGACCACGAGCATGGCAGTGCCCAGGATCGCCGTGGGCAGAGCGACGAGCACTCTGGGTGTCAGCCGCTCGCCCAGCAGCAGGGCGGCGAGCAGGGCCACCAGGATCGGTGCGAGGCAGAGCGTGACCAGGGTGGCCAGCCCGGCGCCGATCAGCTTGACGCCGGCGAGGTAGCCGCCCTGAAACCCGGCCTGGGCCAGGCCGAGGGCGATCATCCAGCGGCCGGTGCCTGCCGGCAGGCGGAAGAAGCCCCGGCCCATGGCCGCCATGCCGATGCCGATGAAGGCCGGCGCGGCGAGGGCGAGCCGGGCGAAGGCCACGGCGAAGGGCGAGACGTCGGTGTGGTCGAAGAGCACGCGGGAGACCACGCCGGTGGTGCTCCAGAGCGCAGCGGCAAAGGCGATGAGTGCGGTGCCGCGCACCGCGGCAGGGAGCTGGTCAAAGGCCATCATGACAGTGATTCCGTGTCCGTTGAGCGATTCGGTTCAACGGCCGGACACGGCCAGACTGCGGCCCGGAGGGCCGCTACGTGGAAAGCCGGTCCCGGCCCGGGTCAGGCCCGGGACGGGGGCGGGGTGCTGCCCGCGTGGCGCAGGGATCGATGGCGTTGCATGGCGCGGAGCATACTGTCCGCGCCCAGTCGCGGCAAGATGCAGATTCTGTGGACGGGTTCTTCGTAAAGTGGGAGCCCTGTCACGGCATTACGCGTCATTCCCAGTATCATTCTAGGCGTATTCGCGAGGTGCGAATGCGATAGTCTCTCTCCTCCTGTGAGTCGATATTTGCCGGCCCTCCCCCGGGCCGGCTCCTCTTTCCGGTGCCGCCCCTTGTCCGCGCTCACAGTGGCCGCGGTGTCGGACTCAATCCGGAGCGCCCCTCCTCCAGCCAGCGGTACACCCGCCGCCAGTGGTGACGTTCCCGGGCGGCGCGGCTGTCGTTGAGCTCGTGGATGCCGCAGCCCTGGTCCGTGGCGTGGACATAGCCCTGGGAGTCGCGTAGCTGCGCCACCACCGGGATGTCCAGGCTGCCGAGGAAGCGCGTCAGGGCCTGGAAGGCCCGGGTATTGGCGCGCACCCGGTTGGAGATGATCCCCACCTGAACGCGGTCGCCGCGCACCTTGCCGATGAGGAAAAGATCGCGGACGAAGTCCGCCGCCGCAGAGGTATCGATGGGAGAGGGCAGCACCGGGATGAGGATCGCGTCCACCTGGCGGACGTGATCGAGGAAATCCTGCCGGTCGATGCTTGCCGGGGTGTCCACCACGATGCGGTCCGTCTCCGGCGGCACGCGGAGCTGCCAGCTGCGGGTCATGGTCAGCGGAGTGCGCTCGTAGGCGGTCACGCCATGAATCGGGGCGGCGTTGCCGTTGCGCAGCTTCAGCCAGTGGCTGCTGGAGTGCTGGGCGTCATAGTCGAAGAGCGCGGTGACATGGCCCTGCCGAGCGTAGTAGCTGGCAAGATTCGTGGCGATGGTGGTCTTGCCACAACCGCCCTTGGTGTTCATCACCACGATCCGACGCATTCGGCTTCTTGCCCGCCTCGATTGCCCCTGCCGGCGTCAGTCTACGGCATCGGGCGCTGACCTTCAGGCCGCGGGGCGCGTCAGCGTGACGTCGAGCTCGGCAACGCCCTCGAGCTGCCCATGCAGATGATCGCCGACACCGACTGCCGCGACGCCGGCTGGCGTGCCGGTGAAGATCAGGTCCCCCGCGGCCAGGCTGACCAGCGCCGAGAGCCTGGCGATGATCTGGGGCACCTTCCAGCTCATCTGCGCGAGATCGCCGTCCTGGCGCACCTGGCCGTTCACCGTCAGCTGGATACGCCCCCGCTCGGGGTGGCCGATCTCTGCCGCGGGTACCAGCTCGCTGCAGGGCGCGGCGCCGTCGAAGGCCTTGGCGAGCGCCCACGGGCGCCCGAGGCGCTTGGCCTCTGCCTGCAGGTCCCGCCGGGTAAAGTCGATGCCGAGGGCATAGCCGTACACCCGCTCCAGCGCTGCTTCCGCGGGGATGTCGCGGCCACCGTCGCCGAGGGCGACCACCATCTCCAGCTCATGGTGCAGATCGGCCGTCGCCGGGGGATAGGGGACATCGCCGCCACCGGGCACCAGGTCGCCGGGATTCTTCTGAAAGAAGAAGGGCGGCTCCCGGGTCGGGTCCTGGCCCATCTCCACCGCATGGTCGGCGTAGTTGCGGGCGACACAGTAGATGCGGCGCACCGGGAAACGCGCCGTCGTACCGCGCACGGGCAGGGCAGGGCGCGCCGGCGCCGGGGTAACGTATTCATTGGACATTCGGGAAGAATAACCGCAAAGGCGGGGAGTGCGCCAAGGCCGGGAGATTCGCGGCGGGGGTGCCGCTCCCACAGGCCTCGCCCAGGCACCGCGATGGGGCTGACCTGTCGTCGCTCAGGCGAACAGGCCGTGGAGGTACCAGCCGCGGTGGGCGCGGCGGTCGCGGTAGATCCAGAGGCGCTCGCCCTCGGGGTTGTGGGCGACGTAGTAGTCGCGGGCGGTGTCGGTGCCGTCCCACCAGCCGGACTCGATGCGCTCCGGGCCGTGCTCCAGCACCAGCGGACCGCGCCAGCGGGGGAGGCCGCCGGCGGTGCTCAGGGGCTCGGGCTGCGGCAGCAGCCACAGCGGCCGCTCCCCGGCGGTGGGTGCAGCGGCGCCGGCGCCGGGGCGGGCATAGCGCCAGGCCCGCTCCGGCCGGTGCTCCTCGTGGACAGCGAGCCCGCGCACCGTGCGTTCCCCGAGCCGGGCCGCCAGCGTCTCCACCAGCTGCTCCCAGCCTGCATCCGCCGGACCGCCGCGGTCACCGTCGAGCAGGTTGCCGGTCTCGGCGGCGAGGGCTTCCAGCGTGCCCGCGGCAAGCTCGATGGCAATGACCCCGGCGGGCAGCCGGACGCGCTCGAGCTGCTCGTCCAGCAGGGCGAGCAGGCGTGTGGCCTCCCGGGCCGGGGCCAGCAGGCCCACGGTCACCGGCGTTGCCGCCTGGTGCAGGTGCTCCAGCGTTACCCGGCAGGTTCGCACGCCGGCCCCCAGGCCCTGCAGGTAGCCGCAGAGCTCCTCGATGAGCTGGCTGAAGCCGGGGCGCAGCTGAGCGGCATGCGCCACCTCGGCGGTGAGCTCCAGGCGGCTGCGGAAGCGTGGTGGCGGCTGCCAGTCCCGCCGCGGGTCCGGCTGCTCGCCATAGGCACGGGCGAGCTGGCGCAGCAGCCCGGGGCCGAGGCGCCGGGCGATGCCGGCCCGGGGCAGCCGGTACAGCTCGCCCAGGGTCTCCACGCCTAGCCCCCGCAGGGCATCCTGCTGGCGCGCCTCCAGCGCCAGGGTCTCTACCGGCAGCCCGTCCAGGCGACCGGCCAGTTCACCGGTCTCCAGCACCGGCGTGGTCTCGCCGGCCCGGGCGAGTAGCCAGGCCGCTGTGGGGGTGGGGGCGATGCCCGTCTGCAGCCGGTGGCCGAGCCGGGCGGCGCCATCCCGAACCCGACCCATGAGCCGCTCCAGCCCACCGAAGTAGCGCAGGCTGCCGCCGATCTCGAGCAGAACCGCCGCGGGCGGCTGCAGGCTGACCCGGGGCGTGAACCGCAGCGACCAGGCGGCGAGCTGCTTCAGCGCCCGGGCCTCGCTGTCCCGGCGGCGCTCGCGATGGTGCAGCTCGGGCAGCAGCGCGCCCGCAGCGGCAAGGCTCATGCCCGGGAGCACGCCACCGGAGCGCGCGGCGGCGTTGACCGCAAGCACCTCGCGCCCCTCGGCCACGGCAAACGGCAGCGCCGCATCCGCGGCCCGGGTAAAGACCGTGAGCGGCAGCTCGGGTAGATACAGGCAGAGCCAGAGCATGGGGGGTGGCGTTGCTGTTGGCGCTCAGAGCTCCGGACAGGTCCGGGGATTCAACACAACGACACAAAGGACACAAAGATTCACAAAGAAAATCAGATTCTTCGTTGTGTAACTTTGTGTTCTTTGTGTCGTTGTGTTTCTTCCTTGGCCTGCTTCTCGGCCAGCGTCCCCACAGGGCCTAACGCAGGCGTTTCCAGAGGCGGGTGAGGCGGCCATCGCCTTCTGCCGGCAACAGGGTGGCCTGGGGGCGGCTGCCGGGGCGTGGGGGTGTGGGCAGGGGGAGGTCCATCTGCCCGGGGCGCTCCGGTGTGCCGTTGCGGGGCAGGGGGATGACCGGCGCCCGGGGGCGCAGGCCCGGAGCGTGGCCCGCCGCCGAACGGCCGCGGGCGCCCGGGTGATGTGCGGTGGTCTCTGTGGGACGTGGCAGCGGCGTGACCGGTGTGCGCGGGGCGGATGTCCCGGGATCCGGGGCCGCCGTCGGGGCGAGTGGCCCGGGATACAGGGTCAGCTGCTGGCGGCGGCCGCCGCGGCACTTGATCAGCTCGAGCTCGAGCTTGCCTTCCCTGGCCGGCGTCAGGTGCAGGCGCAGGGCGGCGGGCGAGCTCTCGGCCGCCGCGCTGGCCGGGCGGAACAGCAGCCCGAGGCTGTCCCCCGCCTCGGCGGCGAGCTGCAGGCGGCGGAGACTGCGGTCGTCGCAGCGGCGCGGCCAGGCGAGGACGGCGGCGCAGGTGCCGGCGCGCAGCGCCTGCTCCACGGACCACAGGGCGTCGCGGTGGCCAGGGGGGTGCACCAGCAGCAGCCGGGAAAGGTCGATGCCCTGGGCCGCGAGGGCTGGCGCGTAGGGCAGGTAGGGGGGCGCAATCAGCGCGATCCAGCGGCCCTCGCGAGAGAGGCGCGCCAGCGCCGGCATCAGCAGGCGCAGCTCGCCGATGCCCTGACGTTCGTGCAGGATCTCGGTGAGCGCGCCGGCGGGCAGGCCGCCGCCGGGCAGGGCAGTGTCGAGCTCCGGAAAGCCGCTGGGGATGTGGCGACCGCCGGAGAGGGGCGTGCTGACACGCTGCTCACCGGCCCGCCAGATACCCGGCTGGGCGAGAAGCTGATCCAGGGCGTTCTCCATGGCTGACCTCGATACGTCAGGGAGGTGCGCCTACAGCCCGGAGCGGATAACGCCCACTCCGATGCCCTCGATCTCGAGGGGTTCCTGCCGCAGGTCGACCTCGATGGGCCGGAAGTCGGCGTTCTCCGGCAGCAGGCGGACGAGATGGCCCTCACGCGAGAAGCGCTTGACCGTGACCTCGTCCTGCAGCCGGGCGACGACGATCTGGCCTTCCCTGGCCTCGTGGGTGCGGTGCACCGCGAGCAGGTCACCGTCGAGAATCCCCGCGTCCTGCATGCTCTGGCCGCGCACCTTCAGCAGGTAGTCGGCCGGAGGCGAGAACATCGAGGCGGTGACCTGGCAGTAGTGGTCCACATGGGCTTCGGCGAGCAGCGGGCTGCCGGCGGCGACGCGGCCGATCACGGGCAGGCCGCTCACCCCCTCCGCGGCTGGCTCTGCGGGGGGGTCCAGCAGCAGGCGGATGCCGCGGGAGGCGCCGCGCTGCAGACTGATCACGCCCTTGCGGGCAAGGGCGCGCAGATGCTGCTCGGCCGCGTTGGAGGAGCGGAAACCGAGCTCGCGGGCGATCTCGCTGCGGGTCGGCGGATAGCCGGTCTCGCGCAGGAAGCGCCGGATGAGCTCGAGAATCTCCTGCTGTCGGGCTGTCAGTTCCTGCATGTTTCCTCCGCAGGCCATCGCAACGGCGATGGGCCAGTGACTGTTAATTTATACAGTGCTGTATGGATGTGCAAGGGCGGTGAGTTGCAAGTGGCAAGTTTCAAGTTGCAAGCGAGAGGCGGCCGGGGCTCCGGCTCAGATCGCTGCCACAGGCCACTCCCCTTCCGGCTTGTCACTTGCAACTTGCCACTTGCAACTCGTGGCTTGCCACTTGCAACTCCGGACGACTCACGAACCCGGCAAAGCCTAGTAGAATCCGCGCGGATTCCGGGTCGTGAAATGGACGCGCGATGGTACATGTGACCGGCGAGCTCGAGGACGTCAGCGAGCAGCAGCTCGACTTCGATGCCTGGACCGCCCGCCTGCCCCTGAAGCTGGAGCCCGAGGAGCGCGCGCGTCTGGCCCGTGCCTGGGAGACGGCGGAGCGTGTCTACGGCGACACCCGCCGTGAGGCAGGGGATACCTGCTTCGGCCATGCCCTGTCCGTCGCCAGCGTGCTGGCGGCACTGCGCCTCGACACGGACACGCTGATCGCCGGCCTGCTGCACGATCTGCCCTGGCACGAGGGCCCGGATAGCGAACAGCTCGCCCGCGAGTTCGGCGAGGACGTGTCGGTGCTGGTGGACGGCTGTGCGCGGATGGGCGTGGTGAGCGAGCTGCATGCCCGACCTGCCGGCGGCGAAAGCGGCGAGCGCGCCGAGGCGCTGCGCAAGATGCTGCTCGCCATGGCGCGGGATATCCGCGTGGTGTTCCTGGTGCTCGCCGAGCGCCTCCACGACATGCGTGTGCTCAAGCACCGCCCGCCGGAAGTCCAGCAGCGCATGGCGCGGGAGACCATGGATCTCTATGCGCCGCTGGCGAACCGGCTCGGCATCTGGCAGCTGAAGTGGGAGATGGAGGATCTCTGCTTCCGCTTTCTCGACCCCGTCACGTACAAGCGCATCGCCCGTCTGCTGGCCGAGAAGCGCGTGGACCGCGAGCGCTACATCGCCGAGATGCAGGAGCGGCTAGAGAGCGCGCTGAGGGAGGCCGGGATCGAGGCCGAGGTCACGGGGCGGCCCAAGCATATCTACAGCATCTGGCGAAAGATGCAGCGCAAGGGCCTGGGATTTCACGAGCTTTTCGATATCCGGGCGTTTCGCGTGCTGGTGGACACCGTGCCCCAGTGCTACGCCGCCCTGGGTGTGGTGCACAGCCTCTGGCAGCCGATCCCCCGTGAGTTCGACGACTACATCGCCAGCCCCAAGGAGAACCACTACCGCTCGCTGCACACGGCGGTGGTGGGGCCGTCGGGGCGTACCGTCGAGGTGCAGATCCGCACCCGCGAGATGCACCAGCAGGCGGAGCTCGGCATCGCCGCGCACTGGCGCTACAAGGAAGGCCGCGGCCAGGACCCGGCCTTCGACGCCAAGGTCGCCTGGCTGCGGCGCCTGCTGGAGGCCGGCACGGACGAGAACGCGGAGGAGGACATCCTCGACCGCTTCAAGGCCGAGGTGTTCGAGGACCGGGTCTACGTCATCACCCCGCAGGGTGACGTCGTCGACCTCCCGCGGGGCGCGACGCCGCTGGACTTCGCGTATCACGTGCACAGCGAGGTCGGCCACCGCTGCCGCGGCGCCAAGATCAACGGGCGCATCGTGCCGCTCACCCAGCCGCTGCAGAACGGCGATCAGGTGGAGATCCTCACCGCCCGCATCGGCCATCCGAGCCGCGACTGGCTCAATCCGGGGCTGGGTTACCTCGTCACCCCGCGGGCCCGGGCCAAGGTTCGTGCCTGGTTCCGGCAGCAGGACCACGACAAGAACGTCGCCGAGGGGCGTGCGATCCTGGAGCGGGAGCTGCACCGCCTGGGGCTCGCGGAGGTCAACCTGGAGCGCCTCGCGGCGCGCTCACGCTTCCCGCGCCTGGAGGAATTCCTGGCCGCCATCGGCCGGGGCGACGTCACCGGTGGCCAGATCGCCGGCCTGCTGAGCGACCAACTGCTGCCTGCGCAGGAGTCCGCCGAGGACATGCTCACCCGCCGGCGCGGTGCCGGCGAGGAGCGGGGTGGTGAGGACGACGTCACCGTCTACGGCGTCGGCAACCTGCTCACGCGCATGGCCCGCTGCTGCCAGCCGGCACCGGGGGACGACATCGTCGGCTTCATCACCCGCGGCGAGGGGGTCAGCATCCACCGGCGCGACTGCGCCAACGTCCAGCGGCTGGAGGAGAAAGCTCCGGAGCGGCTCATCGAGGTCAGCTGGAGCCGTCGCACCGAGCGGCACTACCCGGTGGACGTGCTGGTGGAGGCCTATGACCGCCAGGGCCTGATCAAGGACATCTCCGCCCTGCTCAGCAACGAGCACATCAACGTCACCGCGGTGAACACCCGCACCGACCCGGACGACCAGCAGGCCCGCATGACCCTCACCCTCAACGTCGCCGACGTCGGCCAGCTGAGCCGGGTGATGGAGCGCATCGCGGGGCTGCGCAATGTGCGCGACGTGCGCCGCGTCGGCTGATGCCGACGCGGCGCACGTCCGGCGCGAGTTCAAAGTGCGAAGTTCAAAGTTCAAAGGGTGAAAAAGCCGTGCCCTCGCGGAGGGATACTTTGAACTTTGAACGTGTAACTTTGAACTCAACGTGCTCCGGGCCGCGTCGCGGCCCGGAGCACGTTGCAGAAGAGCGCCCCCTGCTCGATGGCATCGTCCAGCGCGACGTGGGTGTGGGGCAGGTCATCGAACCAGTCGCGGGGCAGGGTGTGCTTGACGGTGCGCCGGTACTCGCGGCCGAGCACCGCCATGGCGTAGGTCTTGATGTCGATGGCGCTGAAGCCGAACGGGTTCTCGCCGGTGAAGCGCAGCAGGTACCAGGCGATGAACATGAAATCGAAGGACGCCGGGTAGCCGACGAAGACCGGGCGGCCGGGCAGCCTGCGCAGCCAGTCCCGATAGCGGGGCATGGCCTGCTCCGGTGCCTCCGGATCCTGCCGGCAGGCGATCCACGCCTCGCCCTGGGTCTGCCACCAGGCGGCGGTGTCGGGATGGGCGGCGGCCCCTGGAAGGCAGCGCAGGTTCGCGCTGAAGGTATCGATGAGGGTCTTGTCGCGATCGTACACCGCCGAGCCGAAGGACAGCATGCTGTGGAGCCCCGGGGCCGGGCCGTCGGCCTCGATGTCGGTGGAGACGTAGAGCTCTCGTGCCATCGCGGGTTCGCCACTCACCGCGCGCCGGCGCGGAAGCGCTCCTCGGCCAGCCGGTCCGCGACGGTGCCCGTCGGCAGCCCTTCCGCGTCGGCACGCCGGAAGATGATGTCCAGCGTGCGGGGAATCCGCTCGATGTGCCGGCGCACACTCGCCGCGTCGTAGTCCCCCAGATGCTCGAAGGCGACGTCGATGATGCCGCCGGCGTTGATGGCGTAGTCCGGTGCGTAGAGGATGCCGCGCCGGCGCAGGGCTTCGTCCTCCGCCGGGCTGTCCAGCTGGTTGTTCGCCGCGCCGGCCACCACGGCCACCCTGAGGGCTGCCACGGTGGACGCGTTCAGCACGCCCCCGAGGGCGCAGGGGGCGAGGACGTCGGCCGGCTCGGTGGCGATGTCCTCCGGGGCCACCGGGCGGGCGTCGAGCTCGCGCACGGCCCGCGCGACGCGCTCGCCATCGATGTCGCTTACCTGCAGCCTGGCACCGGCGGCGCGAAGCTGCTCGGCGAGGCGCCAGCCCACGGCGCCGAGGCCCTGGACGCTCACCGTGAGCCCTTCCAGGCCGCGCCCCAGACGGTGCGCCACGGCCACCTGCAGTCCGAGGAAGACGCCGTACGCGGTGGCCGGGGACGGATCGCCGCTGGCAATGCCCCCATCGAGACCGCGCCGTTCCCGGATACCTGTGACATGGGGTGTTTCCTGCGCCACGGTGCGCAGGTCGGCGACCGTGGTGCCGGAGTCTTCGGCGGTGACGTAGCGCCCGCCGAGGCTGTCGATCAGCCGCCCCAGCGCCGCCAGCAGAGCGGGGGTCTTGTCCCGTCCCGGGTTCGCCATGACCACGGCCTTGCCGCCTCCCACCGGCAGCTCGGCGAGGGCGGATTTGTAGGTCATGCCCCGGGAGAGGCGGAGGACGTCCCGCAGCGCAGCCGCCTCGCCGGCATAGGGGAACACCCGGCAGCCGCCCATCGCCGGCCCGCGGTGGGTGTTATGGATGGCGATGATGGCGCGCAGCCCCGCCGCCGTATCGCTGCCGAAGACCACCTGCTCGTGGCCGTCGAAATCCGGATGGCCGAAGATCTCCATGGCGTCGCCCTGCCGCGGGATGGTGCGGCGTACCATGCCATAATCCCGGCCGCATGCGCTGCGGAACCAGGGAGGGCAGGCGAGTGACACGGCGCTTCGGCGGATGCGGGCTAGTGCTGGCGCTGCTTCCGGCCGTGGCGGCGGCGGATTGCGGCGAGCCCGCGACCCCGCTCGCCGCGGTGCGGGGCGCGGGTGAGGCGCCGCTGCCCCCAGGGCGGATGGTGACGGTGGAGGCGACGGTCACCGGCAGCTTCCCGGGTGGCGACGGGCTCGACGGGTTCTACGTGGAGTCTGCCACCGAGCCCCGGGCCGGGGTGTTCGTCTACGCGCCGGAGGTGGACGCCGACGCCGCTCCCCGCAGCGCCGAGCGCTGGCGCATCCGGGCGCGTACCGGGCGCTACCGCGGGCGCATCCAGCTGGAGTCGGCCGAGGCACTGCAGCGCTGCGGCACCGCCAGCCTGGAGCCCGCGCCTCTGCGCCTGCCGGCCGCCGCAGGCGAGCTGGCCGGCCACAGTGACCGGCTGGTGCGCCTCGAGGGCGCGCTCGTGGTCACCGATGCCTGGGACCTGGCCCGTTACGGCAGCCTGGCCCTTGCCAGTCCGCAGCGGCGCATGCACCCGGCCAACGGCACGGCGGGGGGCGAGCCGGCCGGCGTGATCCTGGACGACGGCAGCTACCGGCGCGGCCCCGAGCCGATCCCCCACCTCGATGCCGAGGGGACCCGCCGCCTCGGCAGCCGGGTCGAGTCGGCCGTCGGTGTGCTGACCCGGGCCTTCGGCGCCTGGCGGCTGCACCCGGTGCAGCCGGTACGCTTCCGCGATGACAATCCGCGCCGCCTGGCGCCGGTGCGCGAGCCGGGCGCGCTGCGGGCGGTGAACTTCAACCTGCGCAACTACTTCCTCGACCGCGCCGGCCGCGGGCCCGACACCCCGTCGGGTTTCGAGCGCCAGCGCCGGCGGCTCGCGGCCAGCCTCGAGGCCCTCGACGCCGACGTCCTCGCCCTGCACGAGATCGAGAACCGCCCCGCGGTGGTGCGGGACCTGCTGCGCCTGGTCAATGCGGGCCGGGACGAGGCCCGGCGCTACGCCGCCGCCGCGGCGGCCATGGACCGCCGTGGCGTCATCCGCAGCGCGCTGCTCTACCGGCCGGCGCGCCTCACGCTCGAGTCCGTTCGTCTGGATGCTGCGCGGGTCCACGACCGGCCTCCGGTGATCGCCGATTTCCGTGACCCGGACGGCCAGCGGCTGCGCGTCGCCGCGGCACACTTCAAATCCCGTGGCGGCTGTCCGCAGGCGGGCGACGTGGACCGGGGCGAGGGCTGCTGGGCGCAGCGGCGCCGGGCACAGGCCGACGCCCTCGCCGATGCCCTGGCGGCGGACGGTCCGGCGCCGGTGCTGCTGCTGGGGGACCTCAACGCCTATCCGGCGGAGCGCGCGCTGGCCCCGCTGCGCGCGGCCGGACTGGTGGACCTGGTCGCCCGCGAAGTGCCGGCCCCGCGCCGCTACACCTACGTCTACCGGGGCGCGGCCGGGTATCTGGACCACGCGCTGGCGAGTCACGGGCTCGCCGGGCGCGTGGCGCGGGTCGGCATCTGGCATGTCAATGCGGACGAGCCGCCGTTCCTCGCCGATCGGGGCGACGGGGTCTGGCGAGCGTCGGACCACGATCCGGTGGTCGTGGACCTGCGTTAGGCAAGGCCGGCCGGCGCTGCTAATCTGCCGGTTCCGTGGAGCGGGCGGACGGGGATCATCGGCGCATGAGCACGGCGGCGCTGGAGCTGCACAACATCCACAAACGCTTCGGCGAGCTCGAGGTGTTGCGCGGCATCGACCTCACTGCGATGCGCGGGGACGTCATCGCCCTGATCGGTGCGAGCGGCTCCGGCAAGAGTACCCTGCTGCGCTGTATCAATCTGCTGGAGCCGCCGAACGAGGGCCGGATCCTCTTCGACGGCGAGGAGCTCGCCCTGCGCCGCTCGCGGGAAGGCACACTGGTCGCGGCCGATTCCCGACAGATCACCCGCTTGCGCGCCGGGGTCGGGTTCGTGTTCCAGAACTTCAACCTCTGGCCGCACATGAGCATTCTGCAGAATGTCATCGAGGCGCCGATGCAGGTGCTCGGGCGCAGCCGGCGCGAGGCGGTGGCGGAGGCCGAGGCGCTGCTGGAGAAGGTTGGGCTCGCGGACAAGCGCGACAGCTACCCGGCGTTCCTCTCCGGTGGCCAGCAGCAGCGTGCGGCCATCGCCCGGACGCTCGCCATGCACCCGAAGGTGATCCTCTTCGACGAGCCCACCTCCGCGCTGGACCCGGAGCTCGTGGGCGAGGTGCTGGGCGTGATCCGCCAGCTGGCCGAGGAGGGGCGGACGATGCTGATCGTCACCCACGAGATGCGCTTCGCCCAGGAGGTGGCGAGCCAGGTGGTGTTCCTGCATGAGGGCCGCATCGAGGAGCAGGGGCCGCCGGAGGCGGTATTCGGCGCGCCGCGCTCCGAGCGCTGCCGGGCATTCCTCGCGAACCACCTGGCCGTGTCCGCCGCCACGGGCTGAGTAACGGCTTCACCACACCCACGCCGGCGGGGTGCCGGCACTGACGGCGAGGAGACCGACAATGATGAGAAAGCTGCTCCTTGGGCTGCTTCTGGGCCTCGCGGCGACGCCGCTGGCCGCCCAGGACACCCTGCGCATCGCCACCGAGGGCGCCTATCCGCCCTTTAACTTCATCGACGCCTCCGGCGAGGTGAAGGGCTTCGACGTCGACCTGGCCCGCGCGCTCTGCGAGGAGATGGGCGTGGAATGCGAGCTGGTGACCCAGGACTGGGACGGCATCATCCCGGGCCTGATCGCCGGGCGCTACGACGCCATCATCGCCTCGATGTCCATCACCGAGGAGCGCCAGCAGGCAGTGAGCTTCAGCGAGCCGTACTACTCCAACAAGCTGCAGTTCATCGCGCCAAAGTCGAGCGACTTCAGCCCCGACGAGCTCGCCGGGCTCACCATCGGCGCCCAGCGGGCCACCATCGCTGCGCAGTGGCTCGAGGACAACACCGAAGACGTCAGCATCCGGCTCTACGACACCCAGGAGAACGCCTATCTCGACCTCGAGAGCGGGCGCCTGGACGCCGTGCTCGCAGACGTCTACGTGAGCTATGAATGGCTCGAGAGCGAGGCCGGCTCGGATTACGAGTTCAAGGGCGATCCGGTCTACGACGACGACAAGATCGCCGTGGCCGTGCGCAAGGGTGACGAGGCGCTGGCGCGCCGCTTTAGCGAGGCCATCGAGGCCCTGCGTGAGGACGGCACCTATCAGGAAATCAACGCCAAGTACTTCCCCTTCGACATCTACTGACGGCCGCCGCCGGCGCCCGGGCTGAGCCGGGCGCCGGCGGTCCCATTCCATGGATCTTCAGGGATTCGGCACACAGCTCGCTTCGGGCACCTGGGTGACCGTCCAGCTGGCGCTCGCCGCCATGGCCTGTGCCATTGTGCTGGGCCTGCTCGGCGCCGGCGCCAAGGCGTCGCCGGTGGCGCCGCTGCGCTGGCTCGGCACGTTCTATACCGGCACCGTGCGCGGGTTGCCGGAGTTGCTGGTGATCCTGCTGGTCTATTTCGGAGCCGCGCGGGTGCTCAACGCCGCGGCGGGGGCCCTGGGGCACGACGGCTACGTGGAGCTGTCGCCGTTCGCCGCCGGCGTGGTGGCGCTCGCCTTCAACTACGGCGCCTATATGACGGAGGTCTTCCGCGGGGCGCTCGCCACCATCCCCCGCGGCCACATCGAGGCCGGGCAGGCCCTCGGCCTCGGCCGGCGGGTGATCTTCCGGCGCATCGTGCTGCCGCAGGTCTGGCGGGTGGCGCTGCCTGCCACCGGCAACATCTTCCTCGCCCTGCTCAAGGACACCGCGTTGGTCTCCGTGATCGGGCTCCAGGACCTGATGCGCGAGACCGCCATCGCCGTCGGCTACAGCAAGCAGCCCTTCACCTTCTACCTGGCAGCGGCGTTCATCTACCTCGGCCTCACCGCGCTCGCCACCGCCGGCATCCATCTGCTGGAGCGTCGCACCGCCCACGGCATGAGGACGCTGCAGGGATGAACTGGCAGGTCATGATCGACAGCCTGCCGCGCCTGCTGGAAGGGGCGTGGCTGACCCTGGAGCTGGTCTTCGTCTCGGGGGTGCTGGGGTTGATGCTCGCCGTTCCCATGGCGATGGCGCGGGTGTCGCACCGGCTCTGGCTGCGGGTGCTGCCCTGGCTGCACATCTACTTCTTCCGCGGCACGCCGCTGCTGGTGCAGATCTATCTGGTCTACTACGGGCTGGGGCAGTTCGAGGCGGTGCGGGAGTCGCTGCTCTGGCCGTACCTGCGGGAGGCGTACTGGTGCGCCATCATCGCCTTCACGCTGAATACGTCGGCCTACACCGCGGAGATCCTGCGCGGGGCGCTGCAGGCGGTGCCGGGCGGGGAGGTGGAGGCGGCGCGCGCCCTCGGCATGCGCCCGGGCACCGTCTGGCGGCGGATCCTGCTGCCGCGGGCGTTCCGTATCGCGCTGCCGGCCTACAGCAACGAGGTCATCCTGATGCTCAAGGGCAGCGCGCTCGCCAGCACCATCACCCTGATGGACCTCACCGGCGTGGCCCGCACCATCATCGCCCGCACCTATACCCCGCTGGAGCTCTTCCTCGCCGCCGGTGTGCTCTACGTGGTCCTGGCGTTCCTGATCCTTGGCGGTTTCCGCCTGCTGGAGCACCGGCTCTCGCGTCACCTGCGCGCCTGAGGGCCGTCCGGAGTTCGCCGAGGCGCGGCGCGAACCGGGGGCGGCTTCGCTTTTCGTGCGCGGGTCCACGGTCCTGATGGCCGCTGCCGCGGGACGATGCCGGCATTGGGGGCCGTTGCGGGAGTGCACGTCGCCTGCCGCGCGCCAGCCACGGCGTGGGGTGGGTGGCGATATTGGGGGTGATGCAAGGGGCACTGGGGACACGCCGCTGGACGGGAGCACCGGCGCTGCTCGCCGGTTGGCTGCTGGCCGGCTGTGCCGGACCGGCCTCGCTCGCCGACGCGGAGCACGGCAGGTTGCCGGACGGCCATTCGGCGCCGGCGGTGGCAGAGCGCCCGGCCGGCCGACCGGCGGCGGAGCTGACACTGCCGGCGCTGGCCGGCGGGGCTGTGCCCGACGCGGCGCCGGCGCCCCTGCGCTCGAAGCTCTCCGGGATGCCCGCGGCGGCACCCGAGGCGGCTGCGGGCCTGCGGGTTCACGAGGACGGCGAGCGCACGCGCGGCCTCGCGCTGCAGGGCGCCCGCGACGGGGCGCTCGGCCGCCTGGCCCTCGAAGCGGCCTACACCCAGCGCGGGGGCATGCCGGCCGGTCCCGGGCAGACCGGCGGGGTCACCGGTGTGTGGGCGGGGGCGCTGGCGGTCGAGGCCCTGGAGCGCCGCCTTAGCCTGCACGCCGAGTACGCGCTCAGCCAGCACGATGCGCGGTCCGGCGAAGAGCCCGGGGAGGCTGCCACCGGCGAGGCGGGGGACCTGCGCCTCGCCTGGCGGCACGAGGCTGGCGCCGCCGTCGCCGCGCCGCGCTGGAGCGTCGCCCTGGAACAGAGCATGGCCGAATCCGCCTTTCGCGGCTTCGGTACGAGGCCGCGCGCCGGCGTGCGCGTCCGCCGCGTGGTGGGGGAGCTCGACTGGGGCCGGCTGCAGGCGCGGCTCGCGCGCGAGCTGCAGGCGGACGGGCTCGCGGGTACCGAGGCCTCGCGCCGGTTGCTGGACCTCTCGCTGCACTACCGGGGCGCATCGCCGAGCCGACTGCCGTTCGCGGACTGGCTGTTCCCGGCACCGCGCTACCGTCTGGACCTGCGGCGCACCCTTGTCGCCGACTCGGCGGCGGTGCCGGTCACCGCGACCGCCGAGGCGGTGTTTGGTCGCGGTGGCTGGCAGTGGGGGCTGTGGCATCGGCGCGAGTATCGGAGCGGCGCCGCCGGGAAGGCGGCACCGCCCGGCAGAGAGCGCACGCGGCTTCGGCTGGCGCTGCCGCTGGCCGGTGGCCTCACGCTGCGGCCAGCCGTGGAGCGGGTGTCCCGGCGACCCGCCGTCGGGGCGCCCACGCTGCGGTACTGGCACGGCGCACTGACGGCGGAGCTGACGGTTCTGCCGCGACGCCTGCGAGGCCATCTACGGCTGCATGCCCGGGAGCGGCAGGACCGGAGCGCGCCGCGCGTCGGCGGGCTGACCGGTGGACTGGACTGGACGCTGCCGGCCCTGCCGGGCCGCCGGCCGCGGATCGCGCTCAAGCTGGACGGCGGCGTGGAGCGGCGTGATCCACCAGCGGGAGACTCGACGCGCCATCATTACCAGGCCAGCGCCGCGCTGGAGGTGGCCTGGGGCGACTAGCCCCAGGGGAGACTGACGCGGCTGCCCGCGGTCGCCGGCAGCAGGCCCAGGTGGCGCGGGTCGGTGACCCATTCCAGGCGGCAGGCGAACGGCCGGAAGCCCCGCCGGCGGTAGAAGGCGAGGGCGCCGGGGTGGTCTTCGCTGCAGGTGTGCAGCCAGACGCGCCGGACGCCGGCGCTGGCAGCGGCGTGCAGCGCCGCGCCAAGCAGCGCGCAGCCAAGGCCCCGGCCTCCCTGCTCCGGCGTCAGCCCACAGTGCAGGATCTCGGCATCGAGCGGAGCGCGCAGCAGCAGCTCGCAGAAGCCCACCAGGCGGCCGCCTGCGCGGGCGGCCCAGAGCCGATGGCCCGGGTCGGCCAGATCGCGGGCGAGAGCGCCGGTGCCCTGCTGCAGGCGCCCGTGCCAGAGCCACGGATCCCCCACCCGGCGGTACAGGCCAAGGTAGGCGTCCGGGTCGGGTCGCCAGGGCCTCACGGCGGCGGTTCCGGGCGGCGCAGCGCCCGCGGGGTCCCGCTCCAGGCAGATCACGCGGGAGAGGTAGCGCCGGCGGGGGACGTCGGCGCGGCGGCTGTGCGGCTGGGCGATCCGGCGCTCGAGCGTGGGATTCACGGGCGTTGTGCTTACCCGCCGGACTCCGCATCCAGCAGATTGACGGCATAGCCGAACAGAGCGGCGCTGCCGCCGGTATGCAGGAACACCACGTTCTCGCCGTCGCCGAAGTGCCCGCGCCGGATGAGGTCGATGAGCCCCGCCATCCCCTTGCCCGAGTACACCGGATCCAGCAGCAGCCCCTCCAGCCGGGCGGCCAGCGATACGGCCTCCTGCATGCCGGCCGTGGGCACGCCGTAGCCGCCGCCGACGTAGTCGCAGTTGGCGCGTACGTCGGCGGCGGTTACGGCCCCCGGGATTTCCAGGTGCTCGGCGGTGCGCTCGGCCAGGGCGAGGACGTTCTCCTCCTGCTGCTTGCGCGGGGCGCGCACGCCGATGCCGAGCACCGGGATGCGGGTGCGGGCACCGGCCAGGCCGGTGACCAGGCCCGCCTGGGTACCGGCGCTGCCGGTGGCGTGGACCACGTGATCGATCCGCAACCCCTGATCATTGGCCTGACCGAGGAGCTCCAGGGCGGCGTTGACGTAGCCCAGAGCGCCGATCTCGTTGGAGCCGCCGCCGGGGATGATGTAGGGGCGCCGGCCCTCGGTGCGGAAGCGCTCCGCGGCCCGGGACAGGGCGGCCACCATGTCGGTACCGCCCTCATGGCGCTCGATGCTGGCGCCGTGCAGCCGGTCGAGCAGCACGTTGCCGTTGTCCTGGTAGTCCCGGTCCGCGCGCCCGGTGCGGTTCTCCAGCAGGATGTGGCAGTCGAGTCCCAGGCGGGCGGCGGCCGCGGCGGTCTGGCGGGCGTGATTGGACTGGGTCGCCCCCTGGGTGATGACCATGTCCGCCTCGTGGCGGCGGGCGTCGGCCATCAGGAACTCGAGCTTGCGCGTCTTGTTGCCGCCGGTGCTGAGGCCGGTGCAGTCGTCGCGCTTCACCCACAGCTGCGGGCCGCCAAGGTGGGCGGACAGCCGCGGCATGGGCTCGAGGGGGGTGGGCAGATGGGCGAGACGAACACGTGGATAGCGGGCCAGATGCATGGCGGACTCCTCCCGGGCTTCCCCCGGCGCTGGCGCGGGCCGGGTCGTCAGGCCGAAGCTACTGCGTCGGGGTGGGTCGCGGCCAATGCGGGATATGTTCGTTCCATAAAGAAAGGGCATGACGCATCATGCGGGCTGGCCGCAGCCCTCGCATCGCCATGGAGCCTGGAGCATGAAACTCGCCTGGCTGGAGGATTTCCTCGCACTCCTCGACTGCGGCACCTTCTCCGCGGCGGCGCAGCGCCGCAACGTCACGCAGCCGGCATTCTCGCGCCGCATCCGCATGCTCGAGGACTGGCTCGGCGTGGCGCTCGTGGACCGCAGTGCCCACCGCTTCACGCCCACCGCCACCGCCCGGCGCTTCGAGCGAGAGATGCGCACGCTGGTGGGCCGCACCCACGAGCTGCGTACCCGAATGCGCGCCGATACTCTCGACGAGCGCCGGCTGACGGTGACCACCCCGCACACGCTGATGGTGACGCACCTGCCAGTGTGGCTGCATCGGTTCCAGGGCTGGCAGCCGGAGACCGCCTTCCTGGTGCGCACGGGCAACTCGGAGGAGTGTGTGCGCCAGCTCGAGCGCGGCGATGCCGATCTGATGATCGGCTATGAGGCCGAGTCGGTGGCGGCGGTCAGCGAGGGCGCCATGGCGACGCTCGAGCGCGCCCCCTTGTCGGTGGAGTATCTGCTGCCGGTGGTGGCGCAGGGGGAGGGGAGCGCCGCCATCGGTGCCGACCGCATGCCGCTGCTCGCCTATCCCGCCGAGAGCTTCCTCGGGCGGGTCGTGCGCCGGCACTGCCTGCCGGCCCTGACGGGGCAGCTGGAGCCGGAGATCGTCTGCGAGTCGGCGTTCGCCGCGGGGCTCAAGGCGATGTGCCTTGCCGGCCTCGGGGTGGCCTGGCTGCCAAGCTCGCTGGTGGCCCAGGAGCTGGCCCGCGGGGCGCTCGACTCGCTCGCGCCCCGGCTGCCGGCGCCGGCCCTGGAGGTGAGCGCGCTGCGGCTGCCCGAGCACGTCAACCCGGCGCTGCCGGAGCTCTGGCGGCGGCTCGCACGCAGGCACGGTAACCCACCACCCGGCCAGCCCGGATAGCTCACCGATTCGCAAAGCGAACGCGTGGAGATGCCGGCCCGCCCGCCAGATACTTGCTCGCAACCGCGGATCGGTGAGCTATCCGGGCTGGCGCGCATCCGGGGTCCGCTGCCGGTAGCGTCCCCCGCCCGATGCCGTTTCTTTATCGCCCCTCCAGAACTCGGCATTGGCAGTGCCCGGGGCGGGTACTAGCCTGCTAGAGAGGGTCCGCGATCGGCGGTGTCCGGGGGAACGGCCGGGCCGCCGCGAGCGAACCCGCATCACCCAAGACGGAGGGTTGGCAGAAATGAGAACACAGCACCTCGTAGCCGGCATCGCTGGCCTCGTCATCGCCTGCGGCATCGGCAGCCCGGCCGTCGCCCAGGAGTTCCAGGAGACCCTGCAGCGCATCAAGGACCGCGGCACCATCAACATCGGCCACCGCGAGGCCTCGGTGCCGTTCGCCTACATCGGCGAGGAGGGCGACGAGCCCATCGGCTACACCATCGATATCTGCCTCAACGTGGTGGATCGCATCGAGGAAGTGATCGGCGTCGACGAGCTCGAGATCAACTGGGTGGCGATCAATCCGCAGACGCGGATTCCGCTGATGGCGAACGGCACCACCGACATGGAGTGCGGCTCGACCACCAACAACTTCACCCGCCAGCAGCAGGTGGACTACGCCTACACCACCTACATCACCGGCACCCGGCTGCTGACCAAGAAGGACAGCGGCATCGAGAACGTCGAGGACCTCTCCGGCAACGTCATCGCGCTTGCCCAGGGCACCACCAACGAGCGGGTGGTCAAGGAGGCGATCGAGGAGCGCGATATCGAGGACGTGGAGGTGCTCTCGGTGGCGGACCATGATGAGGGCTTCCTTGCCCTGCAGACGGACCGCGTGGATGCCTACTCCACCGACGACATCCTGCTCGCCGGACTGATCGAGAAGGCGCGCAATCCGGACGATTACCACATCGTCGGGGACATGCTGTCTTTCGAGCCCTACGCCATCATGGTGCCGAAGAACGACAGCGAGTTCCGGCGCGTGGTGAACATGGAGCTCGCGGAGCTCTTCCGCAGCGGCGAGATCTACGACATCTACGACAAGTGGTTCCCGCCCATGGGCGTGCCGCTGTCCGACATGCTGGATTACGCCTTCAAGGTCCAGGCGGTGCCGGAATAAGGCCCGGTTCCACCGAAACGGCGCCGGGGCCCGGCACGGGTCCCGGCGCGTTTCCTAGCGAGGGCGTGCAAGCACCATGAACTACAGCTGGAACTGGGGCATCCTCTTCCAGGAGCCATACTTCGGCTGGCTCATCTCGGGCACCGGCTGGACCCTGGCGGTGGCGAGCGCGGCCTGGATCATCGCCTTCGTGGTCGGCTCGGCCATCGGCATTCTCCGCACCACGCCGAGCCGCCTCGCCCGCGGCTTCGGTACCGCCTACGTCGAGCTCTTCCGCGGCATTCCGCTGCTGGTGCAGCTCTTCCTCTGGTACTTCGTCGTGCCCGAGCTGGTGCCTCATGAGCTGGGCATGTGGATGAAGCGCGACATGCCCAATCCCGAGTACACCACGGCGGTGATCTGCCTCGGCCTCTACACCGCCGCGCGGGTGGCCGAGCAGGTGCGCTCCGGGATCGAGTCCCTCGGGCGCGATCTGGTCTACGCCGGGCTCGCCATCGGGTTGACGCCGCTGCAGAACTATCTCTACATCCGGCTGCCGATCAGCTACCGCATCATCATTCCGCCGCTCACCTCGGAGTTCCTGACGATCTTCAAGAACTCCGCGCTGGCGCTGACCATCGGCGTGCTGGAGCTCACCGCCCAGGCCCGCCAGATCGAGAACTACACCTTCCAGGGCTTCGAGGCGTTCACCGCGGCGACGGTGATCTATCTCGTCATCACGATGCTGGTGGTATTCATCATGCGCATCATCGAGCGCTACACGAAGGTGCCGGGTTTCGGCGCGGGTGCCCGGTAGGCCATGGCGGACTTCGACTATCAGGTCATCATCGACTCGCTGCCCTTCCTGTGGCGCGGGATGCAGCTCAGCCTGCTGCTTACGGCGCTGGCCCTGTGCATCGGGTTCGCCTGGGGCACGGTGCTCGCCATCATGCGCGTCTGGGGACCGGCACCGATCCGCTGGTTCAGCGCGGTCTACGTCAACGTCTTCCGCTCGATCCCGCTGATCCTGGTCATCTTCTGGTTCTACTTCCTGGTGCCGCTGGTCACCGGCGAGTCCGTGGGGCAGTTCCAAAGCGCGCTGATCGCCTTCGCGCTGTTCGAGGCCGCCTACTACGCCGAGATCATGCGAGCCGGGTTCAACTCCGTATCCCGCGAGCAGTACTACGCCGGGCAGGCCATCGGCCTGACCTATCGGCAGAACATGCAGTACATCATCCTGCCGCAGGCGTTCCGGAACATGATCCCGGTGCTGGTGACCCAGGCCATCATTCTCTTTCAGGACACCTCGCTGGTGTACGTCGTCGCGCTGCGTGATTTCATGACCTCCGCCAGTGTGGTCGCGAGCCGCGAGGGGCGCCTGGTGGAGATGTACACCTTCGCGGCCCTCGTCTATTTCGTCATCTGCTTTTCGGGCTCCATGTTCGTCAAGCGCCTGCAGAAGAAGACGGTTTCATGATCGAGATCGAGCACGTCAGCAAGTGGTTCGGTGACTTTCAGGCCCTCAAGGACTGCTCGCTGAATGTGGAGCAGGGCGAGGTGGTCGTCGTCTGCGGGCCCTCGGGCTCCGGCAAGAGCACGCTGATCAAGTGCGTCAACGCCCTCGAGCCGGTGGACGAGGGGCGCATCGTGGTCAACGGCATCGAGGTGACCACCCGGCGCACCAACCTGCCCAAGGTGCGGGCGAAGATCGGCATGGTGTTCCAGCACTTCGAGCTGTTTCCGCACAAGACCGTCATCGAGAACGTCACGCTCGGCCAGATCAAGGTGCTGAACCGCAGCGCGGAAGAAGCCCGCGAGAAGGGCGAGCAGCTGCTGGAGCGGGTCGGGTTGGCTGACCAGGCGGAGAAGTACCCCGCGGCGCTGTCCGGCGGTCAGAAGCAGCGGGTGGCAATCGCCCGTGCGCTGGCCATGGACCCGGTCGCCATGCTCTTCGACGAGCCTACCTCGGCGCTGGATCCGGAGATGATCTCGGAGGTGCTGGACGTGATGGTGCAGCTCGCGCAGGAGGGCATGACCATGATCGTGGTCACCCATGAGATGGGCTTTGCCAGCAAGGTGGCCCAGCGCGTGGTGTTCATGGACCAGGGCGAGATCGTCGAGGTCCAGGAGACCGATCGCTTCTTCAAGCGCCCGGAAACGGACCGCGCACAGTACTTCCTCTCCCGCATCCTCCACGAGTGAACGCCTCAGCCACCGCCCGGGGAGGGCGTGACGATGGACACGGATTCCTTCGGTAACCCGCTGGCGGCGGGTCTGCCCTATGCTCGGGGCCGGATTCTCCGCAGCACCGAGGACGACCTCACCAAGCTGCGCCATGCCTGGACGCTGATCGAGCGCCGCCTGGCCGCGGGTGCCGGGGTTTTCAACTTCACCGGTCTCGAGCGCGGCTTCCACGCGGGCGCGGACGAGGTGCTGGACGACGAGCTGGCGCCGGCCCGGCATGCGCAGCGCCTCGCCGTGCTCGCCTGCGAGCACCTGGGCGGCGACCCCGGGCGCCATGACGTCATGCTGTTCAACCGCCAGACCGCGGCGCTGATGGCGGCCATGCTCTGCCTGGCGGAGCGTGGCGATACCATCATCGGCGTCTCGCCGACCTACAGCCATCCGTGCATCGCCCGCGGTGCCGGTCAGGTCGGTGCGCGCTACCTGGACGTGGTCGGCAGCGAGGGGCTGCGCCGGGCGCTGCGCGAGGCGGACGGCGTGTCCCTGGTGGTTCTGACCCGCCTGGCGGTGAGCTACGAAATCCTGCCCGAGGAGGAGCTGCGGGAGATCGTCACCCTGGCGCACCGCCATGGCGCGCGGGTACTCCTGGATGACGCCGGCGGCGCCCGCGTCGGCCCCGCGCTGTTCGAGCAGTCGCGATCACTGGAATACGGCGTCGACGTGGCGTCCACCGGGCTCGACAAGTACGGGACCGTGGGCCCGCGGCTCGGCCTGATGGTGGGCGAGCGCGACCTGGTGGCGCGGATCCGCGCCTTCGCCTTCGGCTTCGGCCTGGAGGCCCGGCCGATGCTGTATCCGGCCGTCGTGGCTTCCCTGGCACAGTACCGGCCGGCCCGGGTGCGGGAGCTGGTGGCCGCGACGAAGGGCGTTGCCACGGCGCTGCGCGGACGGCTTGGCGCGCGCGTCTCCGAGACCCCGATCATCGCGCTGTTGCGGGGCGAGGATATCCTGGAGCTGGCACTCGAGCGTGCCGGGCTTGCGGCCACCCGCGTCGTGCCGGTGGAGGCGACGGCGGCGCTGGCGATGACGCTGCTGCGCGAGCATGGCGTGCACACTGTGCATCTCGCGGCCATCCCGCCGGGAACCTCCGCGCTGCTGATCAAGTTCGTGCCACCGGAAACCCTGGAGCGCTTCGGCGGCCCGGACGCCCTGGCGGCCGCCATCGACGAGAGCATAAGCAGGGTGGCGACGCTGCTCACCGACGAGGCCGCCCTGCGGGCGGCGATTCTCGGTCCCGACGCGGAGTAGGTACTAATCGTTTCGGAAGTGTTGTCAGGTCTCAGCGGGCCTGTGCGCCGCGGCGGCAAGGCGCGAGCCGCGCAGTGTAGCCGGGCTACATAAGCGGCGAGCAACGCAGTCCGCCGCGGCGCACAGCCTCGCCCTGCGGGAGCCCCGGAGCGGGCCGGCGTCGGCGTTGCGCTCGCTTGACGTGGAATCACCACGCCGGCGCTCCCGTGCCTTGCCGCCGGCCCGCTCCGGGGCTCTGAGACCTGACAATACTTCCGAAACGATTAGTAAGCGCCGGCCAGCGCCGTCGGGCCTCCGCAAGCCCCCGGCACTCCGGTATCATCGGACGACGGCGTGGGATGCGTTGAGGGCGCGCGGTGAGTCTGGAGAGCTGGTTCCTGTTCCTGGCGGTGAGCCTGGTCCCGGCGATGTCGCCCGGGCCGGCGGTGGTGCTTGCGCTCAGCAACAGCCTGCGCTTCTCGCCGCGGGCGACGCTCTGGTCCGCGCTCGGCAACGCGCTCGGGCTGCTGGTGCTCGGTGCCGCCGTGACCCTCGGCCTCGGGGGGCTGATCGCGGCCTCGGCGAGCGCCTTCACCGCGCTGAAGCTCCTGGGCGCAGCCTACCTCGTCTACCTCGGCGTGCGCATCTGGCGGCGTGGCGCCGGCGAGATGGAGTGCCGGGTGACCGCCGGCGCGGCGCGTCCCGGACGTCTGTTTCGGGAGGGGTTGCTGGTCGCGGTGACCAACCCCAAGGCGATGATCATTCTGGTGGCCCTGCTGCCGCCGTTCCTGGACAGCAGCGCGGCGGTGTGGCTGCAGGGCAGCATCCTGTCGCTTACCTATGCCGTTCTCTGCTTCCTCAACCACATGCTGGTGGCGATCTGCGCCGAGCCGCTGCGGCTCGCCCTGCGCAGCCCGCGGGGCCAGCGCATGCTGCGGCGCGGCCTGGGCGGGACCTTCGTCGGTGTGGGCGCGGCGCTGGCGGCCTCCGGGCCCTGAGGGCAGGGCGTGAGCGAGGGGCGTGCGCCGCTGCCGCCCCGGCCGCAGCGCGGCCGTGGCGCCGTGAGCAACCGCGAGGGGCGTTTCGCCCGTCAGCGGCACGAGCCCCTGGACAGCGACTGGTCCGACCCCGCCGGCGAGGTGCCCGAGTCCTCGCCGCGGACCACGGTGGCTGAGGATCGCTCGCGCCGGGTCATCACCTACAACCGCTCGCCGGATATCGGCTTCGACCGCTCGCTGAATCCCTACCGGGGCTGCGAGCACGGCTGCATCTACTGCTATGCCCGGCCGAGCCACAGCTATCTGGACCTCTCGCCGGGGCTCGACTTCGAGACGCGGCTGTTCCAGAAGCCGGATGCGCCGGAGCAGCTGGCGCGGGAGCTGCGGGCCGAGGGCTACCGGCCGGCGCCCATCGCGCTGGGTGTCAACACCGATGCCTGGCAGCCGGTGGAGAAGCGGCTGCGGCTCACCCGGCGCATCCTCGAGGTGCTGCTCGCGTTCCGCCACCCGGTGCGCGTGATCAGCAAGTCCGTGCTCATCGAGCGCGATCTCGACCTGCTGGCAGCGCTCGCCGAGCAGGGGCTGGTGACGGCGGACGTCAGCGTCACGACCCTGGACGATGAGCTTAACCGGCGCCTGGAGCCCCGCGCCGCTGGCGGCCGCCGCCGCCTGGCGATGATCCGTCGCCTGGCCGCCGCCGGCGTGCCCACCAGCGTGCTCATGGCGCCGGTGATCCCCGCTCTCAACGACCATGAGATCGAGTGTGTCCTCGAAGCCGGCGCCGAGGCGGGCGCAGCGGCGGCGAGCTACGTCATCCTGCGGCTGCCCCACGAGGTGGCGCCGCTGTTCGAGGAGTGGCTGGAAACCCACTACCCGCAGCGCGCCGCCCACGTCCTGAGTCTCGTCAGCCAGCTGCACGGCGGGCGCACCTACCGCGCCGAGTTCGGCAGCCGCATGCGTGGCAGCGGCGAGCTGGCGACGCTGATTGCCCAGCGCTTCAATGTGGCCCGGCGCCGCCACGGCCTCGCCGAGAGCCTGCCACAGCCGCGCTGCGACGCCTTCCAGCCGCCGCCGGCGGCAGGCGATCAGCTGGGCCTGTTCTGAGCCCCCGCGGCATTCCGATACCGGCGCGGCCTGCGCTATGCTGGAGTGCCGCGAGCGCGGAGGTGCCCCATGAACCCCTTGCTCGAGCTGGCCGAAAGGCGGATTCAGGAGTCCCTGGAAAGGGGCGAGCTGGATGATCTCCCCGGGCAGGGCAGGCCGCTGGCGCTGGACGACGACAGTGGGGTACCCGAGCACCTGCGAGCGGCCTACCGCGTCCTGAAGAACGCCAACTGCCTGCCGCCGGAGCTAGCCGAACAGCAGGAGATCCGGCGCCTCGAGGATCTCCTCGCCCACGTCCACGAGCCGCAGGGGCCCGAGGCCGCGGCGGCCCGCCAGCGGCTGCTCGTGCTGCGCCTGTCCGTGGAGCGCCACAGCGGTCGTCCGCTGCGGACGGTGGCGGGCTACCAGGAGCAGCTGGCGGAGCGCCTGTCCGGATCCCGCGAATGAGCGGCGGCGACGTCTCCGGCCTGCACGGTGACCGCCGGCGCTCGGCGGTCACCGCGGCGTTTCCCAAGGAGGTGTTCACCGAGGGCGACGAGCTCTACGGTCGCATGCTGGCCGAGATCGGCGCGGCGCGCCGTGAGGTCTGCCTCGAGACCTACATCTACTGCGACGACGCGGTCGGCCGCCGTTTCGCCCGGGCCCTGGCCGAGCGCGCGGAGGCCGGCGTGCGCGTGCGCCTGCTGGTGGATGCGTTTGGCTCGCTTGGCTGCTTCCCCCGGGCGCTGGAGGACGAGCTGCGGCGAACGGGCGTGCGGGTACGCCGGTTCCACCGCTGGCAGTGGCGGAATCCGCTGCGCTACAACCGCCGGGACCACCGCAAGCTCCTGGTGGTGGACGGGCAGGCCGCCTACCTCGGCGGTTTCAACATTCATGCCGAGAGCTCGCGGCGGGCGGTGGGGGAGCGCCGCTGGCGCGATACCCACGTGCGCTTCGCGGGGGCGCTGGCGCGTGATGCCGCGGAGCAGTTCGACCTTTTCTGGTACCGCCGCTGGCGGCGGCACCAGCCCCTGCGCCTGCCGGCGACGGATGTCCTCGCCGGCAACCACAACGCCTATGCCCGCCGGCGCCTGCGCTATTTCATCGACGATATCCTGGAGACGGCGCGCCGCCAGGTCTGGCTGACCACCCCCTACTTCGTTCCCGACCACGCCATGCAGCGCCGGCTGGTGGAGGCCGCGGGTCGCGGCGTCGACGTGCGCATCCTGGTACCGGGCAAGAACGACATCCGGCTCGTGCGCTGGGCCTCCCATGCGGCCTACGCGCGGCTGCTCGGGGGCGGCGTGCGGCTGTTCGAGTACCGACCCCGCCTTCTGCATGCCAAGACGGTGGTCGCGGACGGCGAGTGGAGCATGGTCGGCACGGCGAATCTCGACTACCGCAGCTTCCGCGACAACTACGAGCTCAATCTGATCTCCTCGGACCCGGCCCTGTGTGCCCGGCTCGAGGAGAGCTTCCGCGCGGATCTGCGCGAGAGTATCGAGGTCCATCCGCGGCGCTGGCAGGAACGGCACCGCCTGGAGCATCTCGCCGAGGCGGTGGGGTGGTTCGCCCGGCGCTGGCTGTGAGCGCTGCGCGTTGACACCCACCGGCGCGAACCTGCTACCGTCACCGGTCTTTACCGACGCAGTCCGCCATCGGCGAGAGGTTGCCCCATGATGCGCATGATCACCCGCGGCTTTACCACCATCGCCCTGGCCACGACGCTGTCGCTTCTGGCGGCGCCGGCCTTCGCGCAGAGCATGGAGGGCAACGGCGGCGGCCAGGGCGGCGGCGAGGCGGCCGCCCTGCAGCAGGAATTGCAGGACCTGCAGCGCCAGCTTGCGGAGATCCGCACCGCGGCCATGGAGAACAACCCGGAGCTGCAGGAGCGCCAGACGTCGCTGCAGAACGAGGTGATGACGCGGATGCGCGACGAAGGGGTCAACCCCGAGCAGGACATTCGCGAGCTGCAGGATCTCGCCACTCAGCTGCGCAGCGGCGACCTTAGCCAGTCCGAGCAGCAGGAGCTTGCCCGGGAGTACCAGCAGACGCGCCAGGAGCTCCTGGAGGCGCGGCGCACTGCGCTGGATGACGAGAATATCCGCCGGGCCCAGGAGGACTTCCGGGAGGATCTGGTCACTGCCATGGAGGCGGAGAACCCGGACGTGCGCGACCTCATCGAGGAGTTCGAAGCCACCCGTGAGGCGCTGCGTGAGCAGATGCAGGGCGGCGGGCCTGGGGCTGGCGGCGGCAGCGCGGGCGCCCAGTGACCCCCGACGGACGGCGCGGCCGCTCGCGGCGGGGCAGGGCATGGGGCTGACTCTCGCCACCCCCTCACTGCTGTTTCCGGCGGTCTCGCTGCTGCTCCTTGCCTATACCAATCGCTTCCTGGCTCTCGCGTCCCTGATCCGCGACCTGCAGGCGGAATACCGCAACACCCATCACGCCAGCCTGCGGCGGCAGATCGACAATCTGCGGCGCCGGGTGCGCCTGATCCAGGGGATGCAGGCGGCGGGCGCAGGGAGCCTGCTGCTCTGCGTGGGCAGCATGTTCCTGCTATTCGCCGGGCTGGAGGCGCCGGCGCGCTGGCTGTTCGGCGCAAGCCTGGTGCTGATGATGCTCTCACTTGCCCTGTCCGTGCGCGAGATATGGATCTCGGTCACGGCGCTCAATATCCAGCTCGCCGACATGGAAGCGGAGGACGAGCGCTGACGCCCGCCTACCGGGAGACCCCGCCATGACCTCGCCGCTGGAGCTCGTCGTTCCGCTGCACGATCCCAATCAGTCCCTGCGCCTGCGTCGCTTCCTGCTGGCGGCGCTGGTCTACGGCGTTGCCATCGGCCTGATGGGACTGTACGTGGTGCTCGGCTTCATGACCCTGGTTGGCTGGCAGATCACCACCGCTGCGATCCTGGCGGTGAACGGGGTCATCTACACCGTGCTGCGCAGCGGCCGCAACGAGCGCCTGCGGGACCCGAGCCTCACGGGTGTGCAGATGTTCTGCACCTGCCTGCTCATGGCGCTCACCATGTATCAGGTCGACAGCGCCCGTGGCGCGCTGCTGCTGCTGTACCTGGTGCTGCTGATGTTCGGCGTGCTGCGGCTGCGGCAGTGGCAGTTCATGGCGCTCGGACTGTTCGCGCTGGTCTGCTACGCCGCCGCCATCGCCGCCGTGTGGCAGACGCGCCCCTGGGCGGTGAACATGGACGTGGAGCTGCTGCAGCTCGCCGCCATGGCGACGCTGGTCCCCTGCGGAGGCTTTTTCGCGGGCTATGTGGGCGGTCTGCGGCGCAAGCTGCGGGACCGGCATATCGCCCTGCAGCAGGCGCGGGAGCAGGCGCACGATCTGCGCGTGCTGGATCCGCTGACCGCAGTGAGCAATCGCAGCCGCATCATCGAATTCCTGGAATACGAGGTGGCTCGCGCGGCGCGGCTGGAGCAGCCGCTGTCGGTCATCATGCTCGACCTGGACCGCTTCAAGCGGATCAACCGCCAGTACGGTCATCCGGTGGGCGACGAGGTGCTCAAGCGCGTCGCCGAGCGCCTGCAGGGCGCCATGCGCAGCATCGACGGGCTTGGCCGCTACGGTGGCGAGGAGTTCCTGGTGGTTTTGCCGGACACGCCCCTTGCCGAGGCCAGCGTGTTTGCGGAGCGGCTGCGCGAGCGCGTGGAGGGCTGCCGATTCGCGAGCCTGCCGCCGACGTTCAAGCTGTCGGTATCCGTGGGGCTCGCCGAGTTCCGCCACGGGGACGGCGTCTGGAGCCTGATCGAGCGCGCCCGGGGCGCCGCCGACCATGCCCTGGACGCCGGCGGCGGGCGCATCGATGCCACGGAAAGCAGGTAACCCGCCCCCCTGCGCCCGCAGCCTCCGGCATCGCGGATAGGCGACAAAGGCCCCTGAATCGACGGAGTTTGCCGCCGTCGGGTCAGGCGTGGCCGAGCGGCGGCCGCGGCGCGTCGGAGCCGCCACGGTTGACCTGGTGTGTGCTGAGCTCGGACTCGATCGCCTGCCAGTCTGCCTCCGCCAGCAGTCGTTCGGCGAGTGGCAGCAGGCGCCGCCGGCGGATTGCGAGCTGATGGCGCTGGCGGCGCAGGAAGCGCTCCGCCCGGGCATCGAACTCGGCCTTGGGCACCAGCACGTCCTCGGCCATGTCCTCGACAGTCTCCATCAGACGCTGGGCTTCCTCGCGGAGTGCCGACTGGCGCCGTTCGACGGCGCTGATCAGCCGCCGCAGGGGCGGCTGGGCGTCGCTCAGGCGGTGATAGACCAGCCGCTCCCGCGCATATCGGGGCAGCTCGCCGTGATGGATGAGGAAGTACAGGGTTTCGCCCACTGTATCCAGATCCGCCTCGCCCGCCTCGCGGAAGCGCAGCAGCTCGCGTTCCAGCAGGCCGAGGGCATCCTCGAGGTCGGCGTGGGCAGTGTGCAGGTGGCGCGCCATGCTCATCGATGGGACCTCCCGGGCTGAGCGCCCGTCGCGCGTGGACACGGCCCGAAGCGGGCACCGGGAAGTCTAGTCAGTGCCCGGGCGTCTGCCCGCTTCGGGCAACGGAAACGTGAAGTGCTTCCTCACCGTCCGTCGGGGCGTGCAGGGCCTCGAGCCAGTCGGCGATCCGGCGGACGGTGTCGGCGCGGTGTGCGAGCGCCAGATGGCCGCAGGCCGGCAGCCACTGGCCGTCGCCGGGTGCGGCCAGCGCACTGTGGGCGGGACTGACCAGCTCGTCGGCCGGGCTCGCGAGGTGCAGGGATGGCAGGTGTGCCGGTGCCTGAGGCAACGCCGCGAGCCACGCCGAGGCCGCGCGCATCTGCCGCCCGTTGGGCCCGGGGGCCAGGCGGGCGAGGGTGGTACCGGCATGCGGGGTGCCGAGGGTGATGAGCCCCGCAAGCCGACTCGTTCCGTACGCCCCGAGGTAGGCGCGCGCGACGAGGCCGCCCATGCTGTGGGCAATCAGCACAAGACGCGGGTCCGGGTCGGTGGCCGCCAGGGCCTCGATACGCTCGTGCAGCCGTTCCGCCAGGGTGTCGATGTCGGCGAACACGGGCTCGAGATCCACGGCGCGCTGGCAGCGGTAGCCGGCCCGCGCCAGCCTGCGCCGCAGTGGCAGCCAGAACTCGGCATTGCAGCAGTAGCCGTGGACGAACAGCAGGCTCGGGCCCGACTCGGCAAAGGCGGGCGCGAGGTGCCGGGTGAACGGCTTCGCCGGCTGCAGCAGGCTGTGGGTGAGGGTAAAGGCGACGAGCTCGCCGATGAACACGCGCGCGAAGGGCAGGGGCCGCGGCCAGGCGCGTTCCGGATCGGTGGCGGCGGCGATGGCGAAGGCGGCGCCGACATAGATGGCGCGCCCGCTGAGGGCGAGCAGCAGGACGATGGTTGGCACTATCCAGCCGGGGGCGTCGGTGGCGAGCCACCATGCCAGCGCCAGCAGCAGGTGCAGCAGGAACTCGACGGCCAGCAGCCGTCGCTGGAGGCGCGCCAGCACGGGGGTCAGCCGCGGCTTGCGCGCATGGTCAGGCCGCGCTCCCGGTGCGGCTCTGCGTGATTTCCTCGCGCAGCGCCCGGCGCAGGATCTTGCCGACGTTGGTCTTCGGCAGCTCGGTGCGGAAATGGATCTCCCGCGGCACCTTGTAGCGAGTAAGGCCCTCGCGGCAGTGGGCGATCAGCTCCTCCTCGGTGACGCCCGGCCCCGAGGTCACCACGAAGGCGCAGACGCGCTCGCCGTGGTCGGGATCGGGCGCGCCGACCACGGCGGCCTCCAGGACCTTGGGGTGGGTCACCAGGACGTCCTCCACCTCGTTCGGATACACGTTGAACCCGGACACCAGGATCATGTCCTTGCGCCGGTCGACGATGTAGACGAAACCGCGCTCGTCCACCCGGGCCATGTCGCCGGTACGCAGCCAGCCACCCTCGAAGAACGCATCGGCGCTCTCCTCCGGGCGCCCCCAGTAGCCGGGGGTCACCTGCGGGCCGCGCACGCACAGCTCGCCCACCTCGCCGATGCCCAGCTCGTTGCCTTCGCTGTCACGGATGCTGATGTCCGTCGAGGGCACCGGCAGTCCGACGCTGCCGTTGAACGCCTCCAGATCCAGCGGGTTGATGCAGGCTGCGGGGGAGGTCTCGGTGAGCCCATAGGCCTCCAGCAGCGTGCAGCCAGTGACCTCGCGCCAGCGCTCGGCGACGCGACGCTGGACGGCCATGCCGCCGCCGAGGGTCAGCCGCAGGCTGCTGAAGTCGAGCTCGGCGAAGTCGGGATGGTTCAGCAGGGCGTTGAAGAGGGTGTTGACACCGGTCATGGCGGTAAAGCGAGTGGTGCGCAGCAGCCGCACGAAGCCGGGGATGTCCCGCGGGTTCGGCACCAGGACGTTCTCCCCGCCGAAGCGGATGAAGGTCATGCAGTTCGCGAGCAGGGAGAAGATATGGTAGAGCGGCAGCGCCGTGATGATCACCTCTTCGCCTTCACGCAGGGCATCGCCGAGCCAGGCGGACGCCTGCTCCAGGTTCGCGACCATGTTGCGGTGGGTCAGGATGGTGCCCCGGGCCGGGCCGGTGGTGCCGCCGGTGTATTGCAGGAAGGCGATATCGTCCGGACCGAGCGGCACGTCCCGCAGCGGCAGCCCCGCGCCCCGGCGCAGAGCGCCGGGCATGGCGATGGCGCCCGGGATCTGCCAGGGCGGCACCATGCGCTTGATATAGCGTGCCACCACGTTGACGAGCTGTCCCTTGGGCGTCGGCAGCAGGTCGCCGAGCCGGGTGGTGACCACCGTGCGCACCGACGTCTCGGCGATCACCGCCTCGAGCACGTGGGCGAAGTTCTCGAGGATGACGATGGTCTCCGCGCCGGAGTCCTGGAGCTGGTGACGAAGCTCGCGGGGGGTGTACAGCGGATTGACGTTGACCACGGTCAGGCCGGCGCGCAGGGCACCGAACAGGGCGACCGGGTACTGCAGCAGATTGGGCAGCATGATGGCGACCCGCTGGCCGCGTTCGAGGCCGGCCTCGTGCTGCAGCCAGGCGGCGAAGGCCCGGCTCAGGGCATCCAGGCGAGCGTAGCTCAGCGTCGCGCCCATGCAGGTGAAGGCGCGCCGCTCGGCGAAGCGCTCACAGCTGCGGTCGAAGATCTCACGCAGCGAGGGGTAGGCCTCGGGATCGATATCCGCCGGGACGCCGGGGCTGTAAGACGCCAGCCAGATCCGCTCCATCTCCCCCTCCTTTCGCCGGACCCGGCCGGCTTGCCGTCACGCGGGCGTCATGCTCCTCGCGCAGAGTATAGGAAGCCATGGCAGACGCAGCATCCGGTCATGTTGCATCGCGTCAATCGCTTTGTTATGTTGCACCACAACAGAGGCAAAGCCATGCACTCTGACAACCAAGAGGCCAGTGACCATGTTCGATGAGCTGTTTTCCAAGAACGCCGTGAGCGTAGACAAGATGTTCGAGCCGAGCCGCCGTTTCCACGCACTCATGCTGAATGGCGTGGAGAAGGTCGCCCACTTCCAGCTCGACGCCGTGAAGTCCTATGCCGAGTTCGGTCTGAAGAACCTGCGCGAGGGCCTCGAGCTGCGCGATGTCAACGATATCCAGGGCTTCGTGACCAAGCAGGGCGAGCGCGCCCGCGAGCTGGGCGAGAAGGTCCAGAGCGACGTTCAGACCCTCGCCGGCATTCAGCAGGAGCTGGGCACCGAGGTGCAGAAGCTCATGCAGAACAACGTCGCCGGCCTGAGCGAGGCGCCTCGCGCGGCCCGCAGCAGCAGCAGCAAGAGCAGCTCCGGCGCGTCCTCCAGCGGCTCCAGCGGCAGCCGCAAGAGCGCCTGACCACGTTTAGCCCGGATATCTCACCGATTCCCGGCTGCGGGCGCGGATCTGGCGGGCAGTCCGGCGTTGCGCTCGGTCCGGGTGCTCGACGTACTGTCGAGTACGCCTGCGCGCCCGGACTCTCCCGCGCCTTGTCCTGCCCGCCATCTCCACGCCCTCGCTTCGCGAATCGGTGAGATATCCGGGCTAGTCACCACGTCTTCCCCGACCGCCGGCCTCGCGCCGGCGGTTCTGTTTCCGGCCCTGGCATGACCGGGCGCGCCGCACGGCCATGCGCAGGCCACCGCGCTGCGGGTCCGGGCACGCTACGGGCTCATCTGCCGTGCCTGACCGCGCCCGAGCCTGTCACCTGATCGCCATAGGCGCCCGCGCCCGTGGGCGTTACTCTGAGGCGGCATCAGGAGCCGGCTGCAGGCGGAGGGCATCATGAGCAACGGGGCGCGGGTCATCGTCATCCGGCACGGCATTGCCGAAGACGCCGAGGCCGCCGCGCGCGCCGGGACGCCGGACGCGCAGCGCGCGCTCACCGGGGCCGGCCTGCGCAAGCTGCGGCGTGCCGCTGCCGGCCTGCGAAGCCTCGAGCCACAGCTGGCTGCGATTGGTCACAGCCCCCTGCGCCGTACCCGCGAGACCGCCGAGGCCCTGGCTGCGTTCTGGCCCGGGGTCGGCTGTCAGCCGTTGCCCGCACTCGCCCCCGGTGGCGACGCGGCCGGCGTGCTCGCCTGGGTTGCCGACTACCGGGACGGCATTCCGGTGGCGTTGGTGGGGCATGAGCCGGATCTCGGCGAATGGATCGCGCGCGCGGTCAGCGGTGAGCCCGGCCCCGGCTTTCCGCTGCGCAAGGCGGGGATGGCCTGCATCGAGTTCCCTGACCGGGTGCGCTTCGGGGAGGGACGACTGCGCTGGCTGCTGCAGCCGAAACAGCTCCGGCGCCTGGCATCGGAGTCCGGGTAGTGAGCGTGGCCAGGGCAGAGGACACCGCCGATCAGGTGGCCGCCATCGATCTCGGTTCCAACAGCTTCCACATGGTGGTCGCGCGGGTGGAGGGCACCGACCTCAAGGTCATGGATCGCCTGCGCGAGCCGGTGCGGCTGGCGGCGGGGCTCGGCGGCAACAAGCGTCTGACCCCTGAGGCAGTGGAGCGGGCCCTGGCCTGCCTGGAGCGCTTCGGTCAGCGGGTGCGGGAGCTGCCACCCGGCTCCGTGCGCGCCGTGGGCACCAACACGCTGCGCAAGGCGAAGGACCGGCGCGGCTTCCTCGCGGCCGCGGGTCGCGCCCTCGGCCATGACGTCGAGGTGGTCTCGGGCTATGAGGAGGCGCGGCTGATCTATCTCGGCGTCGCCCACAGCCTCGCCGACGACGAGGATCGCCGACTGGTGATGGACATCGGCGGCGGCAGCACCGAGCTGATTATCGGTGAGCGCTTCGCCCCGCGGCTCATGGAGAGCCTGCACATGGGCTGCGTGAGCGTGACCCAGGATTTCTTCGCCGACGGAGCGATCACGGCGAAGCGCATGGCACGGGCGGAGCTCGCGGCCCAGCGGGAGCTGGAACCGGTGGCCGAGCGCTTCCGCGAGCTTGGCTGGAGCCGGGCCGTGGGCGCCTCCGGCACGATCCGCGCGATTGACCGCACCCTGCGGGAGAACGGCTGGAGTGACGGCGCCATCGGGCCCGCCGGCCTGGCGCGCTTGCGCAAGGCGCTGATCGCCGCGGGTCACGTCGATCGGTTGAACCTGAAGGGCCTCGGCGGCGAGCGTGCGCAGGTCATCCCGGGCGGCTTCGCTGTCCTCAGCGGCGCCTTCAGGCAGCTCGACCTGGAGCGGCTGGACGCGGCCGACGGCGCGCTGCGCGAGGGACTGCTCTACGATCTCCTAGGCCGCATCCGCCATGAGGACGTGCGCAGCGCGAGCGTCGTCGGCCTGGCCCGCCGCTACCATGCCGATGCCGCGCAGGCGGCGCGGGTCGAGACCACGGCGGGGTATCTGCTGGCCCAGGTTGCCGACGACTGGGGCCTGCAGGGGCAGGCGAGGGCACGGCTGCTCGCCTGGGCGGCACAGCTGCACGAGGTGGGGCTGGATATCTCCCACAGCCAATACCACAAGCACGGCGCGTATATCGTCGGCTGGAGTGATCTCGCCGGGTTTTCCCGGGACGAGCAGCAGGTGCTGGCCACGCTGGTGCGCGCCCACCGGCGCAAGTTCCCGCTCGGCCAGTTCCGCGACCTGCCCGGCGGCTGGGCCGATACGGCCATGCGCCTCGCCGTGCTCCTGCGCCTGGCGGTGGTGCTGCACCGCGGCCGCAGCCCCGACCCGCTCCCCGCCGTCACGCTCAGGGCGCGAGAATCCGAGCTCGCGCTCGCTTTCCCCGCAGGCTGGCTCGATCGCCATCCCCTGGCCGGCGCCGACCTGGAGGAGGAGGCGGCCTACCTCGCCAACGCCGGGTTCACGCTCGGCCTCGAATGACTTGCCATCGCTGGCTTGAACACAACGACACCACGAGCACCACGGTTCACGATGACAGGAAAAGGCCCGTTGTGATCCGTTGTGTTCGTGGTGTCGTTGTGTTTATTCCATCGTTGCAGAACGCAAACCGGTTTCAGGCGCTCTCGGCGCGGTCGCGGAGCAGCTCCAGCTGGGCGCTGAAGGGCGCTTCGCCGTCCCCGGGGGTGGCCCGGGTGTAGCTGCCGTCGCGGTTCAGCACCCAGGCCTGGGTGTTGTCGCGCAGATAGCACTCGAGATCCTCCAGCACCCGCTCCCGCAGGTCCGGCTGCAGGACGGGGAAGGCGGTCTCCACCCGGCGGAAGAAGTTGCGCTCCATCCAGTCCGCCGAGCTGCAGTAGAGCTCCGGCTCGCCGTTGTTGGCGAAGTAGAACACCCGCGTGTGCTCCAGGAAGCGCCCGACCACGGAGCGCACCCGGATGTTGTCCGAGATCCCCGGCACCCCCGGGCGCAGCGAGCACATGCCGCGTACGATGAGGTCGATCTGCACGCCGGCCATGGCGGCCGCGTACAGGGCCTGGATGGTGCGTGCCTCCACCAGCGAGTTCACCTTGATGATCAGTCGTGCCGGGCGGCCCGCCTCGGCGTGCTCGGTCTCGCGTTTGATCTTCGCGAGCATGCCCTCGTGGAGGGTGAACGGGGACTCGAGCAGCCGCGCCAGGCGCGAGACCTTGCCGAGGCTCGTCAGCTGCAGGAACACCCGGTGGACGTCCTCGCCCATGTCCTCGTCGGCGGTGAACAGGCCGTAGTCCGTGTACAGCCGCGCGGTGCGCGAATGGTAGTTGCCGGTACCGAGGTGGACGTAATGCTGGAGGCGCCTGCCCTCACGGCGGACTACGAGGATCATCTTCGCGTGGGTCTTGTGCCCGACCACGCCGTAGACCACGTGCGCCCCGGACTCCTGCAGGCGATTGGCGAGCTTGATGTTCGCCTCCTCGTCGAAGCGCGCCCGCAGCTCCACCACCACGGTGACCTCCTTGCCCGCGCGTGCCGCGGCCACGAGATGGTCCACCAGCACCGAGTCCGGCCCGGTGCGGTAAAGGGTCTGCTTGATGGCGAGCACGTCAGGGTCCTGCGCGGCCTGGCGCAGGAACTCGATGACCGGCGCGAAGGACTCGAACGGATGATGCAGGAGAATGTCCTGCTGGCGCATGGCCTTGAAGAGGTCGCCGCTGTGGCCGAGCTTGGAGGGCAGGCCAGGAGTGAACGCCGGGTACTTGAGATCGGGGCGGTCGACGAGGTCGTATACCGCGAGCAGGCGGTTGAGGTTGACCGGCCCATTGACCTGGTAGAGATCCTCCTGACCGAGCTCGAACTCCTCCAGCAGGTAGTCGGCCATCCGTTCCGGGCAGTTGGCGGCGACCTCGAGTCGCACCGCATCGCCGTAGCGACGCGAGGGCAGCTCGCCCTCCATGGCCCGGAGCAGGTCGTCCACCTCCTCCTCGTCCACGTACAGATCACTGTTGCGGGTGACGCGGAACTGGTAGCAGCCGGTGGCGTTCATGCCCGGGAACAGGTCGGTCACGTGGGCATGGATGACGGAGGACAGGAAGACGAAATCGTTCGGGCCGTTGCCCTCGATCTCCTGCGGCAGACGGATCAGCCGCGGCAGGGCGCGTGGGGCCTGAACCACGGCCATGCCGCTGTTGCGGCCGAAGGCGTCCTTCCCCTCCAGCGAGACGATGAAATTCAGGCTCTTGTTCAGCACCTGCGGGAAGGGATGCGCGGGGTCGAGGCCGAGGGGGCTGAGGATCGGCAGCAGCGAATCCTCGAAGTACTCCCGGATCCAGGCCTGCTGGGCCTGGGTCCACTCGCTGCGACGCAGGAAACGGATGCCGGCGTCGGCCAGCGCGGGAGTGAGCTCAGCGTTGAGAATGCCGTACTGCTCGTCCACCAGGTCATGGGTGCGCTGGCTGACCTCGCGCAATACCTCCTGGGGCGTGCGATTGTCCGGCCCCGCCTGCACCGAGCCCATCTCCAGCGCCTGCTTCAGGCCCGCCACCCGGATCTCGAAGAACTCGTCCAGGTTCGAGCTCGCGATGCACAGGAACTTGAGGCGCTCCAGCAGTGGGTTGGCGGGCTCCATCGCCTGCGCCAGCACACGTCGATTGAACTCCAGCAGGCTGAGCTGTCGGTTGATGTAGAGGTCAGGGTTTTTCAGATCCGGCATGTCCATGGGAGTCATCCTGCGGCCGCCGCCACGGGCGGCATGAGTCTGGCGCGGAGTGTGCCGCGGGCCCGTGAACTCAAAGTGACAGCCACTGCCTCAGGCAGTGTGGGGCCGGCAAGCCGGCCAGCCCGGTTGAAAAGGTACTGCCACGGTCCTATTAGGACAGAAATCGCTGGCGAAGGGCTCCGTCGACAGAGGTACGGCGCATGCGACATGACAATACCCACAAGAAGTTCCGCCGCTGGCCGCCACGGGTCAAGAGGCGCAGACACGAACCGGCAGAGCGGGCTCCGGATGCCGGCGCCCCCGCCCCCGCCGGACGTGAGTCCCCTGCCGACCCGCCGGAGGAGCCCCAGGGCCGCTCGCGGCCGGTGGCCGGGCGCGACGTCAAGGTGAGCTTCCGCCACCGGCGGCGAAGCGTTTCGCAGCCGGAGACCTGAACCGAGGCGGCCCCTTCCGGGCCGCCGTCCTTTCCCGCATCGCCCATTCCGCCAAGGAGACATTCGATGAGTCGAGTAGTGAAAGCCTTCCTCGTCGCCGGCGCTCTGCTGCCCGGGGCTGCGCTCGCGCAGCAGACCTACGAGATCGACCCGACCCATACGTACCCGAACTTCACGGTCGACCATCTCGGCTTCTCGCTCATGCACGGCCGGTTCAACGAGACCACGGGCACGATCGTGATGGATCGGGAAGGTGACGGCTCCTCCGTGTCCGTGACGATCCAGGCCGATTCCATCGATACCGGCTACGACGAGCGCGACGAGCATCTGCGCTCGGGGGATTTCTTCGACGTGGAGAACTATCCCGAGATCACCTACGAGTCCCGCGAGGTGATCTTCCACGACGAGGACAGCGCCACCGTCCTGGGGGAGCTTACGCTGCTCGGCGAAACCCGTCCCGTCAGCCTGGCGGTCAGCGCCATCAACTGCGGCGAAAACCCCATGAGTGGCGCCGCCACCTGCGGGTTCAATGCCTACGCCACGATCAACCGCTCGGACTTCGGCATGAACTATGCGCTTCCGGCGGTTGGCGATCAGATCAACATCCGCATCGAGGCCGAGGGCATCCTGCAGGAGTAGGCGGCCCCGCTCCAGGCGCCGCAGGTCGGCAAGCGCGCGGCGCTCGCGGACAGCCGAGCCCCGGCGCGGCATTGTCCCATTCGCCTGCCGGTGTGTCGGGTCCCGCCTTGCGGCGGTTCCCGACCTTGTATGCTGCGCTTGAAGCTTTTCGAGCTTCACGAACCGGTTACCGGGGAAGCCGCGCCGACCTGGAGGCAGTCGCCGACTGACCTCGTCCGTAGAGCGGCTCCCCGCCTCATTGCCCACTTCGAGGAGTATCCGGAAGCCAGCCGTGCTGGACTTCGCATCACAAGGTCGAAGCGGCAACAACTGCGAGGTCGGGGAGCCTGGTAGCCAGTCTCTCTCAGTCACGTTCAGGAGGCCAAGAGGATGTGCAACGTCGGGGTCGATATCGCCGCTGCAAGCTTCGAGCTGGTCACGCGCAAGGCCGGGCGCAACAGCCCCTCGAAGCGCTTCGAGCAGACCCCGCAGGGCCATCGCCGCGCCATCGCCCACCTCCAGCGCCTCGCCCCCGAGCGCATCGTGCTCGAGGCCACCGGCGTGTACTTCCTCGATCTCGCCCTCGCGCTGCACCAGGCGGGGCTGCCCGTGTGCGTGATCAACCCGCGCGCGTTCAAGCACTTCGCCGATCTCAAGCTCACCGGCTCGAAGACCGATCCCATCGACGCCGCGCTGCTCGCCGACTACGCCGAGTGCATGCACCCGCCCCTGTGGCAGCCCCCGCGCGAGAGCGCCCTTGCCCTGCGCGAGCTCGGCCGCCAGGTCAACCGCCTCGTCGGCGAGCGCACCCAGGCGAAGAACCGCCTCCACGCCCTCGGCGCCAAGCAGGCCACGCCGGCGCTGGTCATCGACGACGAGCGCGAGGGCATCGCCGCGCTCGATCGGCGCATCGAGCGCCTGCGCGCCGCAGCGCTGGAGCTGATTAGCGCCGATGCCACCCTCCAGGCGCAGTTCCACGCCCTCACCGCCGCCGTCGGCGTCGGCGAGGTCAGCGCCATCACGCTCATCGCCGAACTCTGCACCTTGCCCGAGCAACTCAAGGCCAAGCAGGTCGCCCGCCACGCCGGGCTCGACGTGCGCCTCAACCAATCCGGTACCAGCGTCGCCAGACCCGGACGGCTCAGCAAGGCCGGCAATGCCTACCTGCGCGCGGCGCTGTTCATGCCGGCCATGGTCGCCATCCAGAATGATCCCTACGCCAAGGCCTTCTACGAGGCGCTCATCGCCCGCGGCAAAAAGCGCATCCAGGCCATCTGCGCGGTCATGCGCAAGTACCTCACCGGCATCTGGGCCTGCTTCAAAACACAGCAGCCCTTCGATAGCAGCCAGCTGTTCAGCAGAAACCACATGCAGAAGGCTTGACCCGGCAAGGGAGTATCTACGGCTATGGGAGCGGCACTCCCGCCGCGAATTCCCAGGATCATACCTGGCGCGCATATCTCACCGATCCACGCCCGCAGCCGTGAATCGATGAGATATGCGGGGTAGGGCGGCGGCGTTCGGGGCTTGCCATACGCCACCGTATGGACTAGATTCGATGCCATGAACGAGAGCAATGCCAGGCAGTCGCTGAGCGCCGAGGACTGGGCCGACGCCGCGCTGGAGGCGATCGCCGAGTCCGGCATCAAGGGGGTGGCGGTGGAGCCGCTGGCGCGGCGCCTCGGCGTCACCAAGGGCAGCTTCTACTGGCACTTTGCCAATCGGCGGGCGCTGCTGGAGGCCGCGCTGCGGCTGTGGGAACAGCGCGAGACCGACGCCGTGCTGGCCCGCGCCGCCGAGGAGCAGGACCCGCGCAAGCGGCTTGCGCGGCTCTTCCGCGAGGCGGATGGCAGTCAGCGCGCCGGCCGCCTCTACTTGGCGCTTACCGGTGCGACGGAGAACCGCTTCGTGCAGGTGGTGGTGCGCCGGGTGATGGAGGAGCGTATCGGCTTCCTGCGCCAGTGCTACGCGGCGATGGGCCTGGATGCGAACGAAGCCCACGACCGCGCGGTGCTCGCCTACTCGGTGTTCCTCGGCACGCTGCAGATGCGCCGCGATGCACCGGACGTGGTGCCGAGCGGGGAGCACTTCCACCAGTACATGCACTTCATCGGCGAGGCCCTGATCCCCGGCTACCGGCCGGAGCTGGTCCGCCGCGAGGGCACGGGGGCCGGTGCCGTGGCGAGCGCCACGGTGAATGTCGGGACCAACACCCGAGGAGACGTGTCATGACGACGCTCGCAGTGATCCTGCTGCTGCTGGCCGGGGCGCTGGCGCTGGCTTTTGTCGGCGTTCCACTCATCGTCTGGACTGTGGCGCTGGCTGCCCTGGTGGCGGTTGGCGCGGCCACCGGGGTGCTGGGTAGCGTCGCAACCGCCGCGGCGGTCGTCCTGCTCGGGCCGCCGGCGCTCGTGCTCAACGTGCCGGCGCTGCGCCGGCAGCTGCTCTCGGCCCGGCTGCTCACGATCTTCCGGCGCGTGCTGCCGCCCGTGAGCCAGACCGAGCGCGAGGCGCTGGAGGCGGGCGACACCTGGTGGGAAACCGATCTCTTCCGCGGCCGGCCGGACTGGCAGCGGCTGCTGGAGACCCGGGTCACCGAGCTCTCGGCGGAGGAGCGCTCGTTCATCGACAACGAGGTGGAGACCCTGTGCGCGATGCTGGACGAGGACCGCATCGTGCGCGAGGATCGGGACCTGAGCCCGGCGGCGTGGGACTACCTGCGCCGGGAGCGCTTCTTCAGCCTGATCATCCCCAGGCGCTACGGCGGGCGGGAGTTCTCCTCGCTCGCCCAGTCCACGGTGGTGGCCAAGATCTCTACCCGCAGCCTGTCGGCGGCGGTCACTGTCATGGTGCCGAACTCCCTCGGGCCGGGTGAGCTGCTGCTCAAGTACGGCACCGAGGCGCAGAAGGACTACTGGCTGCCGCGGCTTGCGGATGGCCGGGAGATCCCCTGCTTCGCGCTCACCGGCCCGGATGTCGGCTCCGACGCCGGCTCGATGCCGGACTACGGCGTCGTCTGCCGCGGCGAGCACGAAGGCCGCGAGGTGCTCGGGATCCGGCTCAACTTCTCCAAGCGCTACATTACGCTGGCGCCGGTGGCGACGGTGCTGGGCCTCGCCTTCCGGCTGCACGATCCGGACCATCTGCTTGGAGAGCGCGCGGACATCGGCATCACCTGCGCGCTGATCCCGGCGGATCACCCCGGAGTGCGCATCGGCCAGCGTCACTTCCCCATGGGACTGGCCTTCATGAACGGGCCCATCGAGGGGGAGGACGTCTTCATCCCGCTGGACTGGATCATCGGCGGTCAGACCATGGCCGGCCGTGGCTGGCGCATGCTGGTGGAATGCCTGTCGGTGGGCCGGGCGATCTCCCTGCCGGCATTGGGGACGGCCGCGAGCAAGGTCGCCTACCGCATGACCGGCGCCTACGCCCGCATCCGCCGCCAGTTCAAGCTGCCCATCGGCCGCTTCGAGGGCGTACAGGAGGCCATGGCGCGTATCGGCGGTGGCACCTACACCCTCGAGGCCGCCCGCGTGCTCACGGCGAGCGCCGGCGACCTCGGCGTCCGGCCCTCGGTGGTTTCGGCCATCGCCAAGTACCACATGACCGAGCGCATGCGCGGCATCGTCAACGACGCCATGGACGTGCATGCCGGACGCGCCGTGATCTTCGGCCCGCGCAACTACCTCGGCTACGCCTACCAGGCGGTGCCGGTGGGCATCACCGTCGAGGGCGCCAACATCCTCACCCGCAGCCTGATGATCTACGGCCAGGGCGCGATCCGCTGCCATCCCTACGTCTTCGACGAGATGGAGGCGGCGCGAGCCGACGACGTCGCCGCCTTCGACCGGCTGCTGTTCAGCCATCTCGGCTACACCGTCAACCGCGGCGTGCGGGCCTTCCTCCTGGGGCTGACCGGGGCACGGCTCGCGCGCAGCCCCGCGGACGGCGAGCTCGCCGGCTACTACCGCCAGCTCGAGCGCATGAGCGCCGCCCTGGCCTTCGTGTCCGACGTGGCCATGGCGCGCCTCGGCGGCGATCTGAAGCGCCGGGAGCGGCTCTCCGCACGCCTCGGCGACGTGCTGAGCCAGCTCTATCTGGCCTCGGCGGTGCTCAAGTACCACCACGACGGTGGTCGTGACGAGGCCGAGTTGCCCTATGTGCGCTGGGCTCTGGAGCAGGCCCTGTTCGAGATCCAGCGCGCCTTCGAGGGCTTCTTCGAGAACTTCCCGGGGCGTTTCGCCGGTGGTGCGCTGCGGTGGCTGGTGTTCCCCCTCGGCCGCCCCTACCGTGCCCCCGCCGACCGCCTCGGCTCCGAGGTCGCCCGCAGCATGATGACGGCCGGCGCCGCGCGCGACCGCATCAGCGCTGACATGTACCTGGGCGACGGGCCCGAGGACGCCATCGGCCGCATGGAGGCGACCTTCGCCCTGCTGGAGCGGGTGGAGCCGGTTTACGAGCGCTTCCTGAAGGCGGCGGCCCGGGGCGAGCTGGATGGGCACACCTTCGAGGCGCGCCTGGAATCGGCGCGGGCCCAGGGCGTGCTGGGCGCCGAGGAGGCCGCACTCGTGGCCGAGTACGAGGCGCTGCGCCGCGAGGCCATCGCCACGGACGTCTTCGAGCCCTCGACCCTCAGCCCGGCGGGCGCGGGCGAGGCGCCGCGACGCGCCGACGTGGCCTGAGGGGCGCAGGCGAGCAGCGTTTTCCGGCGCCCGCTCCGGGCGCCGGCAATGGCGGAGGAGCGCATGACGGAGCAACTGGAAGTCCGCCGCGCGGCGGTGCTCGGCGCCGGGGTCATGGGCGCGCAGATCGCCGCGCACCTGGCCAATGCCGGTATCGAGACCGTGCTCTTCGAATTGCCGGGGGAGGGCGCCGATCGCAGCGCCCCGGCGCAGCAGGCCATCGAGCGGCTGGCGAAGCTGCAGCCGGCGCCGCTCGCGACCCCGGCCTACGCCCGGCGCATCCGGGCGGCAAACTACGATGAGGACCTCGCCGAGCTCGCCGACTGCGATCTCGTGATCGAGGCGGTGGCGGAGCGGCTCGATATCAAGCGCCAGCTCTTCGAGGGGGTGGCGCCGCATCTGCCGCCGGCAGGGGTGGTGGGCACCAACACCTCGGGGCTGTCGGTGAACGCCCTCGCGGAGGTGCTGCCCGAGGGGCTGCGCGGCCGCTTCTGCGGCATTCATTTCTTCAACCCGCCGCGCTACATGCATCTGGTGGAGCTCATCCCCGGAGCGGCCACCGAGGCCGCCGTCCTCGACCAGGTGGAGGCCTTCCTCGTCACCAGTCTGGGCAAGGGCGTGGTGCGGGCGAAGGACACGCCGAACTTCATCGGCAACCGCATCGGCGTGTTCTCCATCATGGCCACGATGCACCACGCCGAGCGCCTCCGCATCCCCTTCGACGTGGTGGATGCCCTCACGGGACCCGCCATCGGCCGGCCCAAGAGCGCCACCTTCCGTACCGCCGACGTGGTGGGTCTGGACACCCTGGCCCACGTGGTGGAAGGCTCCGCACCGCGACTCTCCGACGACCCCTGGGTCGGTTATCTGAGGCTCCCGGACTGGCTGCGCGCGCTGATCGACCGGGGTGCCCTGGGGCAGAAGAGCGGCGCCGGGGTCTATCGCAAGGAGGGGCGGCAGATCCTGGTGCTCGATCCCGAGCGCGGCGAGTACCGCCCGGCGCAGCCCCAGGCGGCGGACGCGGTACAGACCCTGCTCGCCGAGCGCGATCCGGGCCGCAAGCTCGCCGCTCTGCGGGCCTCGGACCATCCTCAGGCGAAGTTCCTCTGGGCCATCCACCGGGACGTCTTCCACTACGCCGCGCACCTGCTCGGCGGCATCGCGGACAACGCCCGGGACGTGGATCTGGCCCTGCGCTGGGGGTTCGGGTGGCGGCACGGCCCGTTCGAGACCTGGCAGGCCGCCGGCTGGCGGGAGACCGCCCGGGCCCTCGGTGATGACATCGATGCCGGGCGTGCCCTGACGGCGGTGCCGCTGCCGGACTGGGTGCAGGCGGTGGAGGCCGTGCACACGCCGCAGGGCTCCTGGGCACCGGCAGCCGGAGATTACCGTGCCCCCTCGCCGCTGCCCGTCTATTGCCGCCAGCGCCAGCCGGAGACCGTGCTTGGCGGCCCGCGTCCGCCGGCGGGGGAGACCACCTTCGAGACCGAGGCGGTGCGGCTCTGGCATCTGGAGCCGGACGTGGGGATCCTCTCATTCCGCACCCGCAGCCAGGCCGTCAGCCGCGAGGTGCTGGAGGGCGTGCTCGCCGCCGTGGACGAGGCCGAGGCACGCTACCGCGCCGTGGTGCTCTGGCAGGACAGCGAGCCCTTCTCGGTGGGCGCGGATCTGAAGCAGGTCACCGCCGCCCTCGATGCGGGTGACTTCGACAGCCTCGAGCGCATGGTGGCGCGCTTCCAGGAGGCGACCGGGCGCCTGCGCAGCGCGCGGGTGCCGGTGGTGGCGGGGCTGCGCGGCATGGCCCTCGGCGGCGGCTGCGAGTTCGTCATGCACTGCGACCACGTCGTGGCGGCGCAGGAGAGCTACGTCGGCCTGGTGGAGGCAGGCGTGGGGCTCATCCCTGCCGGTGGCGGCTGCAGGGAGCTGGCCCGTCGCGCCGCGGTGCAGGCACCGGACGGCGACCCCTTCCCGTTCCTGCGCCACTACTTCGAGGCGGTGGCGAAGGCCGAGGTGGGTCGCAGCGCCCCTGAGGCCCGCCGGCTCGGTCTGCTGGGGCCGAACACCACCACCGTGATGCATGGCCAGGAGGTTCTGCACGTGGCCATGGCCCATGCCCGGGCGCTCGCCGAAGCGGGCTACCGGCCGCCGCTGCCGGAGCCGGTGCGGGTCGCGGGGCGCGAGGGGCTCGCCAACTTCGAGGGCATGCTGGCGAATTACCGTGCCGGTGGCTTCATCAGCGAGCATGACCACGCGGTGGCACGCGCCGCCGCGGCGGCCCTCTGCGGCGGCGAGGTGGAGAGCGGCACGGAGGTGGACCAGCGCTGGCTGCTGCGCCTGGAGCGGGAGGGCTTCATGGCGCTGCTGCGCAGCGAGGCCACCGCCGCGCGCATCCGCCACATGCTCGAGACCGGCAAGCCGCTGCGGAACTGACGGGGGATCGAACATGAGCCAGATCCAGGACGCCTACATCGTCTCCGCCCTGCGTACCCCCGTGGGCAAGGCGCCCAAGGGGCAGTTCCGGCACACCCGGCCCGACGATCTGCTCGCCCACGTGCTCCGCGGCGCGGTGGCGCGGGTGCCGGGGCTAGACCCCGCCCTGGTGGAAGACGTCATCGTCGGCTGTGCCATGCCCGAGGGGGCGCAGGGCCTCAACGTCGCCCGCATCGGCGCGCTGCTCGCCGGCTTTCCCGACTCGGTGCCCGGCGTGACCGTCAACCGCTTCTGCGCCTCCGGCCTGCAGACGGTGGCCATGGCCGTCGAGCGCATCCGCCTCGGCGAGGCCGACTGCATCGTCGCCGGCGGCACCGAGAGCATGAGCGCCGTGCCCATGATGGGCTTTCGCCCGTCGTTCAACCCGCGCCTGTTCGAGGATGACGAGCACGTGGGCATCGCCTACGGCATGGGCATCACGGCCGAACGCGTGGCCGAGCGCTGGCGGGTGAGCCGCGAGGACCAGGACGCCTTCGCCCTCGAAAGCCACCGGCGGGCCATTGCTACCATCGACGGCGGTGAGTTCCGCGACGAGATCCTGCCGGTCACCGTGCACACCCACGCCCCGTCCGCGGACGGCCAGACGGTGGCGGTCGCCGAGACCATCGCCGACACCGACGAGGGCCCACGCCGGGATACCAGCGCCGAGGCGCTGGCGAAGCTACGGCCCGCCTTCGCTGCCCGCGGCAGCGTCACCCCCGGCAACAGTTCCCAGACGAGCGACGGCGCGGGGGCCGTGGTGGTGATGAGCGAGCGCCTGCTGCGCAAGCTCGGCGCCGAGCCATTGGCACGTTTCGCCGGCTTCAGCGTGGCCGGAGTCCCTCCGGAGATCATGGGTATCGGCCCGAAAGAGGCGATACCCCGGCTGTTGAAGAGAACCGGCGTGCACCTTGCCGACGTGGACTGGATCGAGCTGAACGAGGCTTTCGCCGCGCAGAGCCTGGCGGTGATGCGCGAGCTGGAGCTGGACCCGGAGCGCGTGAACCCGCTCGGCGGCGCCATCGCCCTGGGCCACCCTCTCGGCGCCACCGGCGCGATCCGCACGGCCACCGTGGTGCACGCGCTGCGGCGGCGCGGGCTGCGATACGGCATGGTCACCATGTGCGTCGGCACCGGCATGGGCGCGGCGGGGCTGCTCGAGCGGGTTTGAGGGTCCTGTTCCCATAGGTGCTTGCCGGTGGGTAGGTCGCACGCGGCGCCGCCGCGCACGACCTACGGTGTGTGAAAGCGCTGCGCCAGGCGTTCCCGGAAGGCCTCGGGGGCGTGGGCGATGCGGCGTTCGCGGTAATCGAAGAACACGATGCCGGTCTTGGCGCGGGCGATCTCGGTGTCGTCGGCGGGGCGGTGGAGGCGGTAGGCGAGATCGCAGCCGCGGCGGTTATGGTCATGGGCGCCGACCGCGATCTCCAGATGGTCTCCGGCGAAGGCCTCGGCGCGGTACTGGATCGCGGCGTCGGCCACAATGATGCCGAGGCCCTCCACGTCCAGCTCCCGGTAGCCCAGCGCCGCGAAGAACTCGGCGCGGGCCTGCTGGCAGAAGGCGAGCACCGTGTCGTTGCCGACGTGTCCGCCGTAGTTGAGGTCGGTCACGCGTACGGTCAGACGTGTGACGAAGGGGAGCGTCTCCGGCAGCGCGACGTGAACCCTGGCCATGCTCAGTGCTCCCGGGCGGCCGGGCGGATCCCCTGCTCGCGCAGGGCCCGCTCGAGGGTGTCCACCGACACCGCTCCCGGAAAGGCGCGCTTGCCCACAACGAGCGTCGGCACCCCGGAGAGGCCGATGCGACGGGCGGCCTCCACATGCTCCAGCAGGCGTTCCAGCGGGGCCTGGGTCTGCCACGCCTGCTCCGTGAGATCGCCGGCGCCGTGGGCCGCGGCCAGCTCCCTCAGCACCGCCTCGTCACCGATATTGCGGCGCTCCACGAAGTAGGCATGGAAGATGGCGGCGTGCAGCGGCAGGAAGGCCTCCGGGCGCTGGTCGAATACCGTCTGGGCGAGCAGCAGGGCCTGGCGCGAGTTGGTGGTGAAGTCGCGCTCGGCAAGGGGCAGCCCGTCCTCGGCGGCCATGCGCTCGAGGTTCGCGGTCATGGCCTGCCACTGCTCCGGGAGATAGCCGAGCTCCGTGACCGGTCGCCCCTGGGCGGGGTTGTCCGGATGGATCTCGAGGAAGCGGTAGTGAACGGCGACCGGATAGTCCGCGACCACCCGGGCGAGCCGATGCCAGCCGATGTAGCAGAACGGACAGACGTAGTCGAAGTAGAGCTCGACCGGGATCCGCTCGGCAGTTGCGCTCACTTCGGCACCCGGTTGTAGCCGTTGAGTGCCGCGACGCGATAGCCCTCTGCCATGGTGGGATAGTTGAAGGTGGTGTTCATGAAGTAGCGCAGCGTATTGCCTGGCGCCGGCTGGGCCATGATCGCCTGGCCGATGTGCACGATCTCGGCAGCCTGGTCGCCGAAGCAGTGGATGCCCAGCAGCTCGAGGCTGTCGACGTGGAACAGCAGCTTGAGCATGCCCGTGGTCTGGCCCGAGATCTGCGCACGGGCCAGGTCCTTGAAGAAGGCATGCCCCACCTCGTAGGGCACCTGCGCCTCGGTGAGCTCGCGCTCGCTACGGCCAACCGAGCTGATCTCGGGGATGGTGTAGATGCCCGTGGGCACGTCGTGAGCGAGCCGGTAGTCGCACTCGCCGTTGACCATGTGCGTCGCGGCATAGCGGCCCTGGTCGTAGGCCGCGCTGGCGAGGCTCGGATAGCCGATGACGTCGCCGACGGCGTAGATGTGCGGCTGGGCGGTCTGGAAGTCGTCGTTGACCTCGATCTGGCCGCGGCCGTTGGGCACGATATCCAGGGCCTCGAGTCCCATGCCGTCGGTGTTGCCGCTGCGGCCATTGGCCCAGAGCAGCAGGTCGCCGCGGATGCGCTTGCCGGACTTGAGCTCCAGGGTGACATGATCATCGCCCGCCACCACCCGCTCGTACTCCTCGCGGTGCCGGATGAGCACGCCGTGCTCGCGCAGGTGATAGGAGATGGCGTCGGAGATCTCGTCGTCCAGGAAGGCGAGCATGCGCTCCCGGGTGTTGATCAGATCCACCTTCACGCCGAGCCCACGGAAGATCGACGCGTACTCGCTGCCGATGACGCCGGCCCCGTAGATGATGATGTTGCGCGGGGTGTGGTCGAGCTCCAGGATCTGGTCGCTGTCGCAGATGCGGGGATGCTCGAAGTCCACGTCCGGCGGGCGGTAGGGCCGGGAGCCGGTTGCGATCAGAAAGTGCCTGGCCTCGAGCCGGCTGCTGCGCCCGTCCGGCCCCATGAGCTCCACCGTTTGCGGGTCGACGAAGCGGGCCTCGCCCTGCAGCACGGGGACGTCGTTGCGCACGTAGAATCCGGTGCGCAGGCTCACCTGGCGGTCGATCACCTGCCGGGCGTGGCGGAGCATGGTCGGAAAGGACAGATGCCGGGGCTCGCTCGCCTCGCGGAACAGCGGGCTCGAGTTGTACTCCATGAGCCGCCGGACGTTGTGGCGCAACGCCTTGGACGGGATCGTGCCCCAGTGGGTACAGCCGCCCCCGACCTCGCGATGGCGCTCGATCATCGCCACCGAGCGCCCGGACTTGGCGAGCTTCATCGCCGCCCCCTCGCCGGCGGGCCCGCTGCCGAGGACGATGGCGTCGTAGCGCTTGGTGCTCATGGGCCCTCCGTCGGCGCGTTGCGGCGCCGCAGTATAGCGCGTGGGCCCCGCGCGGTCAGGCGGTGAGCCGGCCAAGGCAGAGCATGGTCTGCTCGGCCAGATGGCAGAAGCCGTCGAAGGCCTCGCGCAGGGCCTCGCCGCTGGCGGCGCCCGGCTCGGCGAGCAGCACACCGATGGTCCGGCCGCGGAGCTGCAGCGGCGCCACGAAGACCACCGGCCCAAGCTGCGCTGCCGCCTCGGCCATGACCTGGCGGCGGCGCGGGTCCTCCAGCCGCGCCGGCCGCCCTTCAGCGAGCAGACCCGCCAGCGCCGACCCCGGTTCCAGCGACACGCGTTCCAGGGCGCCGTAGAGCGCGGCGGGCACGCCCAGGGCCGCGCGGATGGCGAGCCCGCGGCGATCCCGGCGCAGGGCGGCGAGGGCGCAACGGTCCAGGGCCTGGCCGCGGTAGAGACCCTCCACCGCCAGATCGAACAGGGCCTGCAGGTCCCGAGACTCGTGGGCCGTGGCGGACATCTCCCGCAGCACCCGCAGCTGCAGTGCCGGGTCCGGCTGTCGCGTCGGTTCCGCCAGGCGCTCCGGTCGGGCCGCATCGGTGCGGGCGCCGACATCCACGCCCAGGGCCCGCCCGAGCTCGGGCAGCGCCGCCGTGGCCCGCTCGATCAGCGCGCCGGCCTCCACCGGCTCGAGGCGGGCCTCGCGCGCGACGCGGTTCGTGGCCGCCTCCAAGCGGCCGGCCTCGAGGTCCGCGACTACGGCATGGGCGTTGCGGGTGAGGCGGGCCCGGCCGTCCCGCGGCGCGCCGGGGCGGAGCGCTCCGGTGAGCAGGTCGCCGAGGCGCCAGTCCCGGGCGAGGGCGCGGGAGAGCTCCCGCAGCGCGAAGCCCAGGGTGTCGCGTTCGATATCCGCCGGGCTGCCGGCGCCCTCGGCCAGGGCGGTCTCCAGCCCGGCGGCGGTAGCGTCGTCGGCCAGGGACCAGAAAGCCAGCTCGCCGATGCGGTACAGCAGGGCGGCGATCAGCACCTCCTCCGGGGCCGGGTCGCCGGTGGCCTCTGCCAGCGCCCGGGCCTGCACCGCTGCGTGCAGCGAGCTGCGGAATACCCGGCGCACCCGGCTGTGCTGGTCACCGCGCACCAGGGTGTCGATCACCGTCAGCGAGAGCCCGATGGCCCGCACCGTGTCGAAGCCGAGCACGATCACCGCCCGGCTCACCGTGCTGATGCGCACCCCTGCGGGGTTGAAGTAGGCGCTGTTGGCGATGCGGATGACGTCCGAGGTAAGCGCCGCGTCGCGGAGGATCACCCGGGCGAGATCCGTAGCCGAGCTGCCGTGGTCCTGCGCGGTGTTGCACAGGGCCTGCACGGTGTCCCCGAGTACCGGCAGGTCCTCGCGCTGCAGCCGGCGCAGCCAGTCGTCGAGTCCGTCCGGTGCAAGGGGAGGGGCGTCGCTCACAGGCCGGCCTCGATCACCGCCCGGCGGTTGCGGGAGCGCTGGTAGCGGTCCCCGTTGTCGGCGACCGGCGCGGTCTCGCCCTCGCTGCGGATGCCGAGCCGCTCGGCCGCCACCCCTTCGGCGATCAGGCGGTTGCGCACCTCGATGGCGCGGGCGAGACCCAGTGCCCGGTTGTAGCCCCGGCTGCCGGTGCTGTCGGTGTGGCCGACAATGGTGATCTCCGAGAGATGGCCGGCATTGCGGAGCTGCCCGGCGAGCCGTCGGATGGCCTCGAAGTCGACCCGGTCCAGCCGGGCGGTGCCGTGGCCGAAGTAGATGGGTGTTGCCCCGCCGCCCAGGCCCCTGATGGTTGCCCCCAGGTCGGCCGGGTTGGGTGAATGGTCGCGCCGCTCGGGTGCGGCGCCGGCTGCCACGCCGGATGGCGCCGCTGTATTGCCGCCGCCGTCGTCGCCAGCGCGATCGCTCTCACTGCGGCTGTCGGGGGGATCGCCTCCGGTTGCCGCGCCCAGGCAGGCCAGGTGTCGGCGCAGCGCCGGCCGGAAGGCCACCGGCGAGACGACGGCGTCCAGCGGGCCCACCTGCCAGTCCGGGAAGCTCAGGCGCATCTCGTGCCCGGCCTCCAGACCCTCCAGCAGCAGGGCCGAGATCTGCCCGTCGAAGCGCAGGGCGTTGCGCTCGGGGCGCGCCTGCACGCGGGTGAGCCGCTCCCGTCGCCCGGACTGCCAGGCGGTGGCCTGGCGGTAGAGCTGTCCCTCGCGATCGGCCCCCGGGGGACGCCGGGTGACGAAGGTGGTGACCAGACGGTCGTCGCGATACTGGGTGAGGATCAGTGTGCCGAGCCGGGGTATTCGGTGAACGAGATGGCAGGCGTTACCGCCGGGCACGCTTTCCCAGCCGGCATCGGCGAGGCGCGCCCGGAAGCCGTCGGCGCCAGCGGCCGACGGCAGCAGGATCGCGGTCAGCCAGAGCGTAATCAGCATGCGTTGCATAACCGGGGAATCGGCGCCGTAGCCGCAGGCTTGAGGGGGACACCGGCATATCGCATCGTGCAATGAGCCCCGCTTTATGAATTCCGGTGCCTCGTTTAAGCTATTGGGCTTTTGCCAGTGGCGGTAGACTCCGGCCCTGGCGCTTCCGGCCATGGGGCCGGCCCCGGACAGCACAGCAGGAGCGAGACAGGCTATGACCGAGCGAGTTGAGGCAGGCGGGCTTCAGGTGGCGAAGCCGCTGCATGATCTGATCGAGCAGGCGCTGCCGGGAACGGGGGTCGATGCCGGCACGTTCTGGTCCGGGCTGGCGAGCATCGTCAGGGACCTCGGCCCCCGCAATCGGGAGCTCCTCGCCATTCGCGACGAGCTCCAGGCGCGCATCGATCAGTGGCACCGGGACAATCCCGGCCGCCACCACGACCCCTCCTACCGCAGCTTCCTCGAGGAGATCGGCTATCTGCGCCCCGAGGGCGAGGATTTCCAGGTCAGCACCCGCAACGTGGACCCCGAAATCGCGGATATCGGCGGGCCGCAGCTGGTGGTGCCGGTGAACAACGCGCGCTACGCACTGAATGCGGCCAACGCCCGCTGGGGCAGCCTCTACGATGCCCTCTACGGCACCGACGTCATCCCGGAGACGGGCGGCGCCGAGAAGGGCGCGAGCTTCAACCCGGTGCGCGCGCAGAAGGTGGTCGCCTGGGCGGCGGACTTCCTGGACCGCAGCTTCCCGCTCACTGGCGGCAGCCACGCCGACGCCACCGCCTACAGCATCGCCGCCGAGGGTGCCCGGGGCACGCTGCGGGTTGCGCTGGCCAACGGTCAGACCGTCGGCCTGCAGGACCCGACCCAGCTCGTCGGCTACCAGGGCGGCGAGACGCCTACCGCGGTGCTGCTGCGTCGACACGGGCTGCATGCGGAGATCCAGATCGATTCCGGGCACCCCATCGGTCGGGAGCATGCGGCGGGCGTCAAGGACGTGCTGCTGGAGTCCGCTGTCACCGCGATCCAGGACTGCGAGGATTCCGTCGCCGCGGTTGACGGCGAGGACAAGGCGCTCGTCTACGGCAACTGGCTCGGCCTGATGAAGGGGGATCTCAGCGAGACCTTCGAGAAGGGCGGCCAGCAGGTCACCCGCCGGCTCAACGCCGACCGCCAGTACACCACACCCGAGGGTGGCCAGCTGACGCTGCCCGGCCGCAGCCTGATGCTGATCCGCAACGTCGGCCACCTGATGACCACGCCGGCGGTGCTGGATGCGGACGGCAACGAGATCCCCGAGGGCATGCTGGATGCCCTGTGTACCGCGCTCATTGCGATGCACGACCTCAAGGGCAATGGCTCGGTGAGCAACAGTCGCAGCGGCAGCGTGTACATCGTGAAGCCCAAGATGCACGGGCCGGACGAGGTCGCTTTCACCGTGCAGCTGTTCGAGCGCGTCGAGGACATCCTCGGCCTCGAGCGCAACACCCTCAAGGTGGGGGTCATGGACGAGGAGCGGCGCACCACGCTCAACCTCAAGGCCTGCATCCGCGAGGCGCGCGAGCGCCTCATCTTCATCAACACCGGCTTCCTGGATCGCACCGGCGACGAGATCCACACCAGCATGGAAGCCGGGCCGATGATCCGGAAGGGTGAGATGAAGCAGTCCCGCTGGCTGAATGCCTACGAGGACTGGAACGTGGACATCGGCCTCGAGTGCGGGCTGCGCGGGCATGCCCAGATCGGCAAGGGCATGTGGGCCATGCCGGACCGCATGGCGGATATGCTCGAGGCGAAGATCGGCCATCCCAAGGCCGGTGCCAACTGTGCCTGGGTGCCTTCGCCCACCGCGGCCACCCTGCATGCCATCCATTACCATCAGGTGGACGTCAAGGCGCGCCAGCAGGAGCTCGGCGGGCAGCGCCGCGCCAGCCTGGAGGACCTGCTGGCCGTGCCGGTGGCCGAGGATCCGGGCTGGTCGGCCGAGGAGATCCGCCAGGAGCTGGAGAACAACTGCCAGGGCATCCTCGGCTACGTGGTGCGCTGGATCGATCACGGCGTCGGCTGCTCCAAGGTGCCGGACATCAACGACGTCGGCCTGATGGAGGACCGGGCGACGCTGCGCATCTCGAGCCAGCACATCGCCAACTGGCTGCATCACGGCATCGTCGGCGAGGATCAGGTGATGGACGCCCTGAAGCGCATGGCCGAGGTGGTGGACCGCCAGAACGCCGGGGATCCGGCCTACCGCCCCATGGCCCCGTCCTTCGATGGCGTCGCCTTCCAGGCCGCCTGTGACCTGGTCTTCAAGGGCCGTGAGCAGCCCAGCGGCTACACCGAGCCGGTGCTGCACGCACGGCGGCTGGAGCTTAAGGCGAAGGGCTGAGCAGAGTGCGGAGCGGGGCTGTGGCAAACGGCCCCGCCCGCGTTCCCGAGCCCGCCTATCTCGCCGGTTCGCGAAGCGAGGGCGTGGAGATGGCGGGCAGGACAAGGCGCGGGAGAGTCCGGGCGCGCAGGCGTACTCGACAGTACGTCGAGCACCCGGGCCGAGCGCAACGCCGGCCTGCCCGCCAGATCCGCGCCCGCAGCCGTGAATCGGTGAGATAGGCGGGCTAGTTACCCGCCGCCGCAGCAACCCGCGCTGCTCGCCCCGGCGCGGGCGCCTGGCGTCGCCGCCGGCTGCGGCACTGCCGGGGCTTGCCCCGAATCCACGGCGCCACCCCGCCGCCAGGCGATCAGCTCCGCCAGCACGGTGATGGCGATCTCCTCCGGCGTGCGTGCACCGAGGTCGAGGCCGGCGGGGGCCTTGATGGCATCCAGCCTGGCGGCGTGATGGCCGCGCTCGGCGAGCTGCTCCCGCAGTCGGGCGAACTTGCGGCGGCTGGCAATGAAGCCGATGCGCTCCGCTCCGCTGGCCAGGGCGGCCTCCAGGGCCGGGCGGTCGCCCCGGCCCTGGGTGGCCACTACCGCGAACCGAGGGGCCGGCCAGTCCTCACCGGCGCGCCAGTCGTCGGCGTGGCGGACCGCCCCGGCGAACGCCTCCGCCGTGGTGTCGGGGGCCACCGCCTGCACCGCGAAGCCGACACCGGCGGCGGTGACGGCGAGATGGCGCGCGGCCGGGCTGGCGCCGTACACCCGCAGTGCCGGCGCCGGCAGCACCGGGTCCACGAAAAGATCCAGCGTGCCGCCGCTGGCACAGCCGGTATGAAAGTCGCGGAGCCCTTCCACGGCGCCCTGCTCGCGCCGCGGCGAGACGCGGATGAGCTGGGGCTGGCCATCCTCCAGCGCCTCGGCGACGGTGCGCAGCACCGCCGGCTGGGCGCAGCCGCCCCCGATCCAGCCCGCCTCGATGCCCTCGGCGGTGACCACGGCCTTCTGCCCGGGACGGGCGGAGGTGGGCGTCTCGCAGCGCACCACGGTCACCAGGGCGCAAGGCACGGCGGCGTCCTGAAGGCGCTGCAGGGTGGCGAAGAGTGTCTGTTCCCCGGTCATGGCGGAGCCTCCTCAGAGTCTGGCCAGCTCGTCCTCGAGGGCGAGCAGGCTGGCGAGATCGTGGGCCGGCGCGAGCCGGTCGACATAGGGCAGGGCGGCGCGCATGCCCGCGGCCTCGGGCCGATAGCCGGTGCGCCCGGCGAGCGGATTGAGCCAGACCACCCGCCCACAGCGCCCGCGGAGCTCGGCCATGGCGGCGGCCAGGCGCTCGGGGGTCCCGGTGTCGAGGCCGTCACTGAGGATCACGGCGACCCCGCGGCGGCGAGCGACGGATGGGGCGTGGTCACGGTTGAAGGCCTCGATGGACTCGCCGATGCGCGTGCCGCCGGACCAGCCGCTGGAGAGCAGGGCGAGCTGCTCGCGCATGCGCTCCGGGGAGGGCGCCGCCACGGCCTCGGTGACCCGCACCAGGTGGGTGTGGAAGATGAAGGCCTCGGCCCGGGGAAAGGCGAGCAGGGCGCCGCGGGCGAGGCGCAGGAAACGCAGGCTGTAGACGCTCATGGAACGGCTGGCGTCCACCAGCAGCACCAGCGCCGGTGGCCGCCGGCGCGCCCGGCGGAAGGCCGGGTCCACGGGTATCCCGCCCTGGCCGAGGCTGTGCCGCAGGGTGCGCCGCACATCGAGCCGCCCGCGGCGCCCGGCGCTGCGCCAGCGTCGGCGCAGCCGTCGCTGCCAGCGGCGGGCAAGGCGCTCCATCAGGGCCTCCAGGGCGGCGTTCTCGTCGGCGTCGTGGAGATGGCGGAAATCCGTGTGGCCGAGGGCGCGGCGGGCGCTCGCCCCGTGCTGGGCGGCGCTGCCGGGCGCGGCGTCGGCGTCGCCGGGGCCCTCGCTCCGCCGCGGGCGGTCGGGGCTGCCGTGCTCGCCGCCGCCGGCGCCGGGTACCGGCTGCAGCCCGCCCCCGGGCCCCTGACTGCGGGTGCGCACGCCGCGGCGCGGGAACCAGTAGCGCTGGAAGAGCTCGTCGAACTCCCGCCACTGCTCCGGCGTGCCGCAGAGCAGGGGGCGCAGCGCCGCCGCGAGAGCGCGCCGGTCTTGGAGGCCGACGGCCTCGGCGATGCGCAGGGCGTCGTGCTGCTCCTCGATGCCCACCGGCCAGCCCCGCGCGCGCAGGCTCTGGCAGAGCCCGAGCAGGTTCGCGGCCACCGGCGGTGCGGTCGGGGTCATCGCGTCTCCGCGGCCAGCGCGTCGATGCGCTCCGGGGTGAGGGCGTCGCGGTCGGCGCGGGTCTTCACCAGGCAGGAGAGGGTCTCCAGCAGGGCCTCCGGCGACTGGTCGATGCGCTCCAGGCCGAGCCCCATGAGCGCGGCGGCCCAGTCCAGGGTTTCGGCCACCCCCGGCGCCTTGCGCAGCCCAAGCCGGCGCAGCTCGTGGACGAAGCGCACGGCCTGCTCGGCGAGCCGCCGGTCGATGCCGGGCAGATGCGCCTCGAGAATCGCGAGCTCCTTGTCCAGGCCGGGATAGTCCAGATAGTGGTAGAGGCAGCGCCGGCGCAGGGCGTCGGAGAGCTCGCGGGTGGCGTTGGAGGTGAGCAGCACCCGCGGGCGGCTGGCCGCGCGCAGGGTGCCGAGCTCGGGCACCGTGACCTGGAACTCCGAGAGCACCTCCAGCAGATAGGCCTCGAATTCCTCGTCGGCGCGGTCGATCTCGTCGATCAGCAGCACCGGCGGTTCGGTGGCCGAGATCGCTTCCAGCAGCGGGCGGCGCAGCAGATAGCGCTCGCTGAAGATCGCCGCCTCGGCGTCCTCGCCGGCCCGGCCCTCGGCCTCCAGCAGGCGAATGGCCAGCAGCTGGCGCTGGTAGTCCCACTCGTAGACCGCCGACTGCAGATCCAGCCCCTCGTAGCACTGCAGGCGGATCAGCCGGCTGCCGTGGAGGCGGGCGAGGGCCTGGGCGACGGCGGTCTTGCCGACGCCGGCCTCGCCCTCCAGCAGCAGCGGCCGGCCGAGCTGCTCGGCCAGGGCCAGAGTGGTGGCCAGCGCCGGGTCGGCGACATACCCTGCCTCGGCGAGCCGCTCGCGGTAGCCCTCGGCGCCCTCCATGGCGTCAGCGACTGCCCCCGAACAGCCGGCGGAAGAAGGCCTTGATGCTGCCCCAGAGCAGGGTCATGGCGTTCAGCTCCTGGGGGCCTTCCTCGAGCTTGCGCCGCGCGGCCTCGGCCTCGGCACCCTCGCCGCCGGCCTGCACGCGGGTCTCGAAGCGCTCCACGAACTGCGAGAGCAGCCGGTCGGAGATGTTCTCCAGCATGCGCCCGCCGAAGCTTGCGAACTTGCCGGTGAGCGAGATCACCGCCCGCCCGGCGAGTACCGTGCGCCCATCCGCGCCGGGCTCGAGCCGGGCGGTGAGCTCCATGGTGGCGCTGGAGGTGCCCTTGGAGTCGGCGCCGCGGCCGCTCATGCGCAGCTCCCGGCGCTCGGCGTCCAGCCCCAGGACCTCGATGTCGCCGTTGAAGGTGGCGCTCACGGGACCGACCTTGAGCCGCATCTCGCCGCGGTAATGGCTGTCGTCCAGCTGCTCGGTGATGCCGGCGCCGGGCATACAGGCGGCCACCTCACGGATGTCCTGGAGCAGGGCCCAGGCGTCGTCGGGCGCGATGGCAAGGTCGTAGCGCCGGTCGAGCACCACCTGCATGCCCTCGCCCTTTGCCTGGGGCTGGCCCGCCGCCGGTGCGCGCTCGCCCTCCGGGCGCGGCTTCGGCTGGAACGGTGCCACCTGGTCGGCCTCCGGCCGGCGGTCGAGGCCGAGCTCATGGAGCGTGCGCCAGACCCGGTAGGCGTTGTGGGGCATGTCCACGTGGGTGATGCCAAAGCGGGTGAAGGCGTCGTTGATGGCGTTGGAGAAGCAGGGGATGCCACCCACGTGGGAGGACTCGCCCACGCCCTTGGCGCCGATGGGGTGGTGCGGCGAGGGGGTGACGGTGTAGTCCGTCTCCCAGCTCGGCGCCTCCATCATGGTGGGCACGAAGTAATCCATGAGCGAAGCGCCGAGGATGTTGCCCTGGGCGTCATAGGGCAGCTCCTGGCCCATGGCCACACCAAAGGCCTCGGTGAGCCCGCCGTGCACCTGACCCTCGATGATCATCGGGTTGATGCGTGTGCCGCAGTCGTCCAGGGCGTAGAAGCGGCGGATCTTCGTCTCGCCGGTGTAGCGGTCGATGTCCAGCACGCAGAGGTAGGCGCCGAAGGGGTAGGTCATGTTCGGCGGGTCGTAGTACTCCACCGCCTCCAGTCCCGGTTCCATGCCCTCGGGGACGTTGTTGTAGGCCGCCCAGGCGATGGTGGGCATGTCCGTGACCTGGTCCGGCACGCCCTTGACCTGAAAGCCCTCGCCGGTCCACTCGAGGTCGTCCTCGCTCACCTCCATGAGGTGGGCGGCGATCTTCTTCGCCTTGTCGCGGATCTTGCGTGCGGCCTGGGCGGTGGCGGCGCCGGCCACCGGCGTCGAGCGCGAGCCGTAGGTGCCGAGGCCGTAGGGGGCGGTGTCGGTGTTGCCCTCCTCGATGATGATGTTGTCCGCGGGCAGGCCGAGCTCGGTGGCGATGATCTGGCCGTAGGTGGTCTCGTGGCCCTGGCCCTGGGTCTTGGTGCCCATGCGGGCGATGATGCTGCCGGTGGGGTGCACGCGGATCTCGGCGCTGTCGAACATGCCGACGCCGAGGATGTCGCAGTTGCGGGTGGGGCCGGCGCCGACGATCTCGGTGAAGGTGCACAGCCCGATGCCCATGAGCTCGCCGTGCTGCTCCCACTTCTCCTGCTGCTCGCGGCGCAGCCCCTCGTAATCACAGGCTTCCATGACCTTCTTCAGGGCGGTGTGATAGTCGCCGGAGTCGTACTCCCAGCCGAGGGCCGACGGGTAGGGGAACTGCTCCGGCCTGATGAAGTTCTTCAGCCGGATCTCGGCCTTGTCCATGCCGAGCTTCACCGCGAGCACGTCGATCATGCGCTCGATGAGGTAGCAGGCCTCGGTGACGCGGAACGAGCAGCGGTAGGCCACGCCCCCCGGCGCCTTGTTGGTGTAGACGCCGTCGACGCGGGCGTAGGCGGTGCGGATGTCGTAGCTGCCGGTGCAGATATTGAAGAAGCCCGCCGGCCACTTGCTCGGGTCGGCGCAGGCGTCGAAGGCGCCGTGGTCCGCCAGGACGTGGGCGCGCAGGCCGAGGATCTTCCCGTCCTTCGTCGCGGCGAGCTCGCCGGTCATGTGGTAGTCCCGGGCGAAGGCGGTGGTGGAGAGGTTCTCGATGCGGTCCTCGATCCACTTCACCGGCCTACCGAGGACGATGGAGGCCACCGTCGCCACCACGTAGCCCGGATACACGCCCACCTTGTTGCCGAAGCCGCCGCCGATGTCGGGGGCGTTGATGTGCACCTTGCTCTCGGGGATGCCGGAGAGCTGGGAGAACACGGTGCGCACCACGTGGGGCGCCTGGGAGGTGAGGTGCACGGTGAGCTCGCCGCGCACCTTGTCGAAGTCGGCCACACAGCCGCAGGTCTCGAGCGGGCAGGGGTGTACGCGGGGGTAGAGCATCTGCTCGCGCACCGTGACCTCGGCCTCGTCGAAGACGCGGTCCGTGGCGTCCTTCTCGCCCACCTCCCAGGTGAAGATGTGGTTGTGATGGACGCGCTTGCCGTGGGCACCCTCGTCCTGGCCCTGGAGGTCGTCGCGGATCACCGGGGCGTCCTCGGCCATGGACTGGTGCGGGTCCACCAGCGCCGGCAGGGGCTCGTACTCCACTTCCACCAGGTCGATGGCGTCGGCGGCGATGTAGCGGTCATCGGCCACCACCATGGCCACTTCCTGGTTCTGGAAGCAGACCTTGCCGTCGGCGAGCACCATCTGCTTGTCGCCGGCGAGGGTGGGCATCCAGTGCAGGTTCAGCGGCGCCAGGTCCTCGGCGGTGAGGACGGCGTGCACGCCGGGCAGGGCCAGCGCCTTGTCCTTGTGGATGGCCTTGATGCGGGCGTGGGCGTGGGGGCTGCGCACGAAATCCCCGAACAGCATGCCCGGGCGCTGGATGTCGTCCACGTAGTGGCCGCGCCCCTGGATGAAGCGCGCGTCCTCGGTGCGCTTGCGCCGGCAGCCGACGCCGCCGAGCTTCTCGCTCCGTGCCAGATCTTCCGCAGTGCTCGCCATGTCTGCTCTCCTCGCGATGGCCGCCCGCAGGTCGCGGCGGTCGGGAATCGGTGATGACGCCTGTCGGGCAGGGGCGCGGCTACTCGGTAGCCGCCTCGCCCTCTGCGACGGGCTCGCCGCGCAGCTCACGGGCGGCGCGGCGCACCGAGCGCACGATGTTCTGGTAGCCGGTGCAGCGGCAGAGGTTGCCCGCCATCTCGAAGCGGATCTCCGCCTCGCTGGGGTCGGGGTTGTCCTGCAGCAGCCGCCAGCCCCGCACCAGCATGCCGGGCGTGCAGTAGCCGCACTGCAGGCCGTGCTCCTGGACGAAGGCGGCCTGCAGCGGGTGCAGCCCGTCGGGCCCGGCCAGCCCCTCCACGGTGATCAGCTCGGCCCCCTGGCACTGGACCGTGAGCACGGTGCAGGACTTCACCGAGGCGCCGTCCAGATCCACCGTGCAGGCGCCGCAGTGGCTGGTCTCGCAGCCGATGTGGGCGCCGGTGAGGCGCAGGCGCTCACGCAGGGTGTGGATCAGCAGCTCCCGCGGGTCCACCAGCACGTCCACGGCCTCGCCGTTGACCGTGAAGCTCACATGCACCTTGTCGCTCATCGGGCGCCTCCTTCGGCTCGCTCCTGGGCCAGGCGCAGGGCCCGGCGGGTCATCTCACCGGCCACGTGGGCCTTGTACTCGGGGCTGCCGCGCAGGTCCTCGGCGGGGTCGGTGGCGGCGGCCGCGGCCTGGCCGGCCTGCTCGATGCGCCCGGCATCCAGCGGCTCGCCGGTGAGCAGATCCTCGACGTCGTGAACGCGGATCGGCGTGGGGCCGAGGTTGGTGAGCGTCAGCCGGACGCGCTGTACGCGGCCCTCCGCCAGCTCGAGAATGCAGGCGGCGGCGGCGGTGGCCCAGTCGCCGGTCTTGCGCTTGAGCTTGCAGTAGGCGTGGCCGTGGCCCGGCGCGGGGATGGGGATGCGGATGGCGGTGACCAGCTCGTCGTCCCCGAGATCCTTCAGATAGGGGCCGAGGTAGAAGCCGTCGGCAGCGGACTCGCGCTGACCGCGCGGGCCGCGGATGACGAAGCGCGCATCCAGGGCGGTCAGCACGGCGGGATGGTCATTGGCCGGATCGCCGTGCAGGGCATCGCCGCCCAGCGTTCCGCGGTTGCGGACCTGGGGGTCGGCAATCTGCCGGGCCACCTCCGGCAGCAACGGGCAGCGGCGGGCGAGCACGTCGGAGGCGAGCAGCTCGGCCTCGGTAGTCATCGGCCCGATGACCAGCTCGCCGCCTTCCTCGCGGATGCCCTTGAGCTCGGTGATCTTGCCCAGATCAATGAGATGCGCCGGCTCGGCGAAGCGCAGCTTCATCATCGGCAGCAGGCTGTGGCCGCCGGCGAGCAGGGCCCGCTCGCCCTCGAGCTCGCTCAGCAGGCGCAGCGCCTCGTCGACACCGCTTGCGGCGTGGTATTCGAATCGCCCCGGGATCATGGCTTGTCTCCTCCTTGCCCTGCCGGTTGCCCGGTCTACTTGTACACCCAATACAGCGCAGTGGGTCCATTGCGTACAAGCCGCCATTCACCAACGGCGTTATCGGTGCGTGAATGGCAGTATTGCCGCCGGAATGGCAGCCGGACGCTCAGGCAAGCCCGAAGGCATCCTTGACCCGCGGCACCTGGCTGCGGCTGATGGGCACCTCGGTGGTTTTCCGGTCGCCCAGGGTGAGTACGTAGCGCTCGTCCCGGCGGGCAAGGGCGGTGGCATACCCGAGGTTGACGATGTAGGAGCGATGCACGCGCAGAAAGCGCTCGGGGTCGAGGCGGGCCTCGAGGTCGGCGAGCGACAGGTTGCAGAGATAGCGCTCGCCCGCCGTGAAGACGTCGGTGTAATGCCCGCCGGCGCGCAGGTGCACCACCTCGTCCAGATCCAGCAGCATCACCTCCTGCTGGCGCGACACGGGCAGCTTGCGCAGCTGCCGCAGACGCCCGTCGGCGGCCGGGCGCGCCCCCGACGTGGCATCGGTGACGTCGAAGAACACCAGGCAGTAACCGCCCGGCGCACCGCCCGCGCCGACCATGCGGGTGAGCTTGATCAGGAGGATGCGGTCGGGGATGTTGATCATCATCGTCATTGGCGGCGAGCTGCTGACCGGGCAGTAGGCGCCGCCGCTCGCCTCCAGCAGCCAGGCGATCTTGTCGCGGCTCTTGAGCGGATGCAGCTGCAGTACCTCGCGGCCCATCACCTCGCCGGGTGCGACGCCCAGCACCTCGGCCGCGACGCCGTTAAGGGCCGTGACGCGGTGTGCGGCGTCGAGCCAGATCACGCCGGGATCGAATTTCTGCAGACGGTGCTCGAAGCGCTCTTCCATGAATGATTACCCCTCCTTGCCTGGCGCTCGCCGCGCGACCTCCACGCTTGGACCGTGGGCGGGGGGCGAGGTTGCGTACATACCCCCGGGTGTGTTTGCCGTTACTGCTCGGCGCCCCCGCGCCGGGATTTGCTCGCTGCGGCGGGGCTGTGATGTACTTTACGTGGTCTGACCAAGAGCGGATGGGTGACGGGCGATCGCTGCAGACGGCGCTCGCCGATGGGCTCTGAAGCCCATGGTCTATACTCTGACGCCACTACGGGTTGCTGCCCGCCGGGCGGTACAGGACAGCGGCCGGCCGCGCGGCAGGCGGAAGGACGCGGCAGCCGGCCGGACGGAATGAGAAGGTTCCCGCTCGGGTGTCGTCTGTTCGGGGCGATACGCGTGCCGAGCCGGGAAGCGGCCAGACGGCCGCCGATCGGTGCATAAACCAAGGCCCCAATGGGAGGAGTGAGATGACCGAGACGAAAGACAACGGCCAGGTCACGAACAAGACCAATCAGGCCGAAGTGACCAGCAAGCCGACCTCGCGTCGAAATTTCCTCAAGGGGGGGCTGCTTGCAGCCGGCGGCGCCGCCGCGGCGAGTACCTTCCCGGCCCCCTACGTGCATGCCCAGCAGAGCCCCATCACCCTGCGCATGCAGACTTCCTGGCCATCCGGCGACATCTGGATGGACTTCGCCCAGCAGTACGTTGACCGCCTCGAGGCGATGTCCGGCGGACGGCTGCGTGTCGAGCTGCTGCCGGCCGGTGCGGTCGTCCAGGCCTTCCAGGTGATGGACGCTGTCAGTGACGGGGTGCTCGACTGCGCCCATACCGTGGCGGCTTACTGGTACGGCAAGCACCGGGCGGCGTCGCTGTTCGGCACCGGGCCGGTCTGGGGCTGGGACGGCCAGAGCTTCCTCAGCTGGTTCTACCAGGGTGGTGGCCAGGAGCTCTACCACGAGCTGGCGCAGGATATCCTCGGGCTCAACGTCTACGGATTCTACGCCTTCCCGATGCCGCCGCAGCCGTTCGGCTGGTTCAAGGAGCCGGTGACCTCGGTGGAGGAGCTCCAGGGCTTCAAGTACCGCACCGTGGGGCTGGCCACCAATGTCATGCAGGCACTTGGCATGAGCGTGACCCAGCTGCCTGGCGGCGAGATCGTCCCGGCGATGGAGCGCGGCGTGATCGACGCGTTCGAGTTCAACAACCCGTCCTCCGACCTGCGCTTCGGTGCCCAGGACGTGGCCAAGCACTACATCCTGAGCTCGTACCATCAGGCCAACGAGACCTTCGAGATCATCTTCAACCGGGACGTGTTCGACGACCTGGACGACGACCTCAAGGCCATCGTGCGTCACGGCGCGGAGGCGGTGTCCACCGCGAACTTCGCCTCGGCGATGGACAACTACTCGCGCGATCTGCAGCGGCTCCAGGAAGAGCATGGCGTCACCCTGCACCGGACCTCGGACGAGATCCTGCAGGCGGAGCTCGAGGCCTGGTCGGACGTGATCACGGAGCTCGAGGAGGACGACGAGTTCAACAAGCGCGTCCTGGACAGCCAGCGCGAGTGGGCGCGGCGCGTGAGCTTCTACACGATCATGAACGGCGTGGATCAGGCGCTCGCCTACGAGCACTTCTTCCCCGGTCGTCTGAAGCTCTAGCAGCCAGCGAGGCCGTGAGGTCCGGGCCCTTATCCTGCCGGGCCGGGGCCTCGCGGTTCCCAGTGGCCGGGCCATGCGCGGCTACAACCGGAGAGATGCACGGCGGCCGCGGGGCCGCCGTGCCGTAACGACCGGCAAAGGATAATCCCGCACCATGGTAAGGCTGGTTACACTCATCGACTCGCTCACCGGCTGGTTCGGCCGCGCCTTTGCGTGGCTGATCCTGCTGATGGCCTTCGCGATGGGCTACGAGGTCCTCTCGCGCTATCTCTTCAATGCGCCGACCGCGTGGGCCTACGACCTCTCGTACATGATGTACGGCACGCTGCTCATGATGGGCGGCGCCTACACGCTGTCGCGCAATGCTCACGTGCGCGGCGACTTCCTCTACCGGCTCTGGCCGCCACGGGTGCAGGCAGGCGTGGAGCTGGTGCTCTACTTCCTGTTCTTCTTCCCGGGCATCCTCGCGCTGATCTTCGCCGGCGCGAAATACGCCGGACGCTCCTGGCGCTATCTGGAGACGAGCGTGTTCTCGCCTGCCGGGGTACCCATCTTCCATTTCAAGACGGTGATCGTCGTCGCCGGGGTGCTGCTCCTTCTCCAGGGCATCGCCCAGGTCTGCCGCTGCATCCTCTGCCTGCGCACCGGAGAGTGGATGCAGCATGAAGAGGACGTCGTGGAGCTCGAGGAGAAGCTGGCCCGCGAGGCCAAAGAACGAGAAAGCTATGCAGGTACCGACACCATGAGCGGCCACGCTTCCGGGGGAGAGCGCGCATGACCGAACCGCAAATCGGGATCCTGATGCTCGGGATCTTCATTCTGTTCATCTTCTTCGGCTTTCCCATCGCCTTCACGCTGATGGCCCTCGGCATCGCCTTCGGGTATTTCGCGTATTGGGAACCCGGGCGCATGTGGCGCGACTATGACCGCGCGGTGGAGGCCGGCGCCGAAGGCTGGGACGTCTGGATTGCCTGGCTGGACGGCTTCCTGAATAACCGCGTCTTCGACCTGTTCGTCAACCAGACCTATTCGGTCATGTCGAACGAGGTGCTGACCGCGGTGCCGCTGTTCCTGTTCATGGGTTATATCGTCGAGCGCGCGAACATCGTCGACCGCCTGTTCTCGACGCTCTACATCGCGGCACGCCGGCTGCCCGGCGCCATGGCCGTCGCGGCGCTCATCACCTGCGCGCTGTTCGCCACCGCCACCGGTATCGTCGGCGCCGTGGTCACGCTCATGGGGCTGCTGGCGTTCCCGGCCATGCTCAAGGCCCGCTATGACACGAGTTTCGCCTCGGGGGTGATCTGCGCCGGCGGGACGCTCGGCATCATGATTCCGCCGTCGATCCTGCTCATCGTCTATGCCGCGGCCTCCGGCACGTCGATCGTGCGGCTCTATGCGGGGGCGCTGCTCCCGGGCTTCCTCCTGGCCGGTCTGTATCTGGTCTACATTATCGTCCGTTCCATCCTGCAGCCGGAAAAGGCGCCGAAGCCCACGGACGAGGAGGTGGGCGACGTGCCCACCGGCAAGCTGGTGCTGATGATCATCGGCTCGTTCGTGCCGCTCGCGGTACTGATCCTCGCGGTGCTCGGCTCCATTCTGTTCGGGCTTGCCACGCCCACCGAGGCGGCGTCGGCCGGAGCGCTGGGAGGCCTCGCACTCGCGGTCGGCTACCGCGCGCTGACCTGGGACCGCCTGCGCGAGGCCGTCTATCTGACGATGAAGACCACGGCCATGGTTTGCTGGCTGTTCGTCGGGTCCTGGGTGTTCTCGTCGGTGTTCTCCTATCTTGGCGGCGAGCACGTGATCACGAACTTCGTGACCGGGCTCGACATGTCCCCGGTGATGTTCCTGATCCTGGCGCAGCTGATCATCTTCCTGCTGGGCTGGCCGCTGGAGTGGTCCGAGATCATCATCATCTTCGTGCCCATTTTCCTGCCGCTGCTGCCGCATTTCGGCATCGACCCGCTGTTCTTCGGGATTCTGGTGGCGCTCAATCTGCAGACTTCGTTCCTGACCCCGCCGATGGCGATGTCCGCGTATTACCTCAAGGGGATAGCGCCACCTCACGTGCAGCTCACGCAGATATTCCGCGGCTGCATGCCGTACCTGGCAATGGTGATCATCTGCATGGTCATCCTCTACAACTTCGAGGGCATCGTGTTCTGGCTGCCGGGGGTGATCTATGGCTGAGCGTATCCAGCCAGCTGACCCGGTGACCCTGACCGCCCGCGAGGCGGCGCGGCGGATCGGCTCCGGTGCGCTCAGCTCGCGCGCTCTCGTCGAGGCCTGCCTGGAGCGGATCGCCCGGGAGGACGAGTCCCTCCGGGCCTGGAAGTTCGTGGATCCGGAAAAGGCGCTGGCGGAGGCAGACGAACGCGATCAGCGCCGCAAGCGCGGGCTGCCGCTCGGGTCCCTGCACGGGGTGCCGGTGGGCATCAAGGACATCATCGACGTCCAGGGCATGCCCACGACCAATGGCACGGCCGTAGACGAGGGTCGCCGGCCCGAGGCGGACGCCACGCTGGTGCGCCGGCTCCGGCAGGCCGGTGCCGTCATTCTGGGCAAGACCGTGACCACCGAGCTCGCCTACTATCAGCCGGCCGACACGCGCAACCCCCATGACCCGGAGCGCACGCCGGGTGGGTCGTCCAGCGGGTCGGCCGCGGCGGTGGCGGCTCATATGGTCCCGCTGGCCGTCGGGACCCAGACCCATGGATCGGTCATCCGGCCCGCCGCCTTCTGCGGCGTGGTGGGATTCAAGCCTACCTACGGCGCCATTCCCCGCACTGGCGTGCTCAGGCTCGCGCCGACGCTCGATCAGGTTGGCGTATTCGCGCGCAGCATCGAGGACGCGGCGCTTGCCGAGGTGGTGATGGGTGCAGACGGCAGCGACACCGACGTCCGCGAGTACCCCGGGCCTCTCACCGGTACTACGCTCTCGGAACCGCCGGTGGCGCCGGACCTCGCGTTCACGGGCAGTCCGGCCTGGGACAGGGCCGAGGAGGGGACCGAGGCGGCCTTCGACGAGCTTCGGGAGGCGCTCGGCGACCGCATCGAAGCGATGGAGATGCCCGAGGTATTTGCTCGCGCCCGCGGGTGGCTGGATGCCGTCATGCGGGCGGAGATGGCGCGCAATGTCGGCCACTACGTGGATCGTTACCCGGATCAAATGAGCGACAAGCTCAGGGAGCTGGTGGAGGAAGGCCGAGGTATCCGCGCGCCGGACTACCTGGCTGCCCGGGACATGTCCACGGTGCTCCACGAAGGGTTGCGGCCCATCTTCCACCGCTTCGATGCCATCGTGACGCCGGCGGTGCCGGGCGAGGCGCCGGTGGGTCTGGACACGACGGGAGACCCGGCCTTCTGCAGTCTCTGGACGTTCTGTGGCTTGCCCTGCCTGAGCCTGCCACTGCTGACCGGGCCGAACGGCCTGCCTCTCGGCGTGCAGCTGGTGGGGCAGCGGGGGCAGGATGCGCGGCTCCTGCGCACGGCGCGCTGGCTGGTGCGACAGCTCACCGAGGGAGAGGCGACATGACGAGCGAATACATTCTCGCAGGTCTTGCCCTGCTCGGGCTTATCCTGTTCCTGATCGTCGTACCGCTGTTCGTGCCGCACGTGGACCTGATTCTGTTCACGATCGGCTGCGTGGCCCTGGCGGCCTACGACTTCTGGCGCACGCTCGCCAAGCGGGGTGAGTAGGGCCGGGCGCCGTGCCTGCGGAGCCGCTCCGGACGCCCGCAGGGCGCGCCTGCGTGGGAGCGGTCCCCGACCGCGAAACGCCGTGTAACGGCGTAGCGTAGCGCAATCGGCGACCGCTCCCACGAGGCGGAGAGGCCCGCCGATAGCTGAGCATACGTTCGACAGGCTCAGTAAAAAGCCCGGCCGAGGCCGGGCTTTTCTGTTGGCGACTCCTGCCGCGGTGTCTACGCCGCCTGGGACTTCTGCGCCAGGTCCCGCAGGACGTAGTGCAGGATGCCGCCGTTGCGGTAGTAGTCCCACTCGGTGGGGGTGTCGATGCGCACCCGCGCCTCGAACTCCTTCACCGAGCCGTCCTTCGCCTTCGCGCGTACCTTCACCGAGCTCGGCTCGCCCTCCAGGGAGCCGATGTCGAAGACCTCCTCGCCGGTGAGGCCGAGGCTCTCGGCATTCTCGCCCTCCGCATACTGCAGCGGCAGCACGCCGAAGCCGACCAGGTTGGAGCGGTGGATGCGCTCGTAGCTCTCGGCAATCACCACGCGCACCCCAAGGAGCGCGGTGCCCTTGGCCGCCCAGTCGCGGCTCGAGCCCGTCCCGTACTCCTTGCCGGCGAGGATCGCCAGGGGGGTGCCTTCCTCCTTGTAGCGCATGGCGGCGTCGTAGATGGACATTTCCTCGCCAGAGGGGTAGTGCACCGTCCAGCTGCCCTGGCTGCCCGGGACCAGCTGGTTGCGCAGGCGAACGTTGGCGAAGGTGCCGCGCATCATCACCTCGTGGTTGCCGCGCCGCGAGCCGTAGCTGTTGAAGTCCTGCGGCATGATGCCGAGGGACTGCAGATACTTGCCCGCCGGGCTGTCCGGCTTGATCGCGCCGGCCGGGGAGATGTGGTCCGTGGTGATGGAGTCCCCCACCTTGACCAGGCAGTGCGCGCCCTCGATCTCGGAGATGCCCCCGGGCTCCAGGTCCATGCCCTCGAAGTACGGCGGGTTGCGGACGTAGGTGGAGTCCGGCCACTCGTAGATCTCGCCCTCCGGCACCGGCAGCTTCTGCCAGGTCTCGGAGCCGGCGAAGACGTCCGAGTACTTGTCCTGGTACATCTGCGAGCTGATGCTGCTGCCGATCAGCTCGGCGATCTCGCGCTGCGACGGCCAGATGTCCTTCAGGTATACCGGCTTGCCGTCCTTGCCGTGGCCGATGGGCTCGTTGACCAGGTCCCGGGCCATGGTGCCGGCGAGGGCGTAGGCCACCACCAGCGGCGGCGAGGCGAGGTAGTTGGCGGGCACGTCCGGATGGATGCGGCCTTCGAAGTTGCGGTTGCCGGAAAGCACGCCGGAGACGATCAGATCACCCTCGCGGATGGCGTTGGTGATGGTCTCGTCCAGCGGCCCGGAGTTGCCGATGCAGGTGGTGCAGCCAAAGCCGACCACGTTGAAGCCGAGGGCCTCCAGCGGCTTCATCAGCCCGGCCTTCTCGAGGTAGGCCGGGACCACCTGGGAGCCCGGGGCGAAGGAGGTCTTCACCCAGGGCTTGGTGTCGAGGCCGAGCTCGTGGGCCTTCTTCGCCACCAGGCCCGCCGCCACCAGCACGGCCGGGTTGGAGGTGTTGGTGCAGGAAGTGATCGCGGCGATGACCACGTCGCCATGCTTGAGGTAGTGCTTCTCGCCGTCGAGCTCCACCTCGACGGCGCCGGCCTCGTGCCAGAGGTCGTTGCCCGGGGCGGTGTGGCCGCCTTCGCCCTCGAAGCGCTCCTCTTCGGCGTCGGGCAGCGTGCCGCGGCCCTCGAGCTCGCCCTCCAGGTAGCTCAGGAACGCCTCCTTCGCGCTGCGCAGGGCGATGCGGTCCTGCGGGCGCTTGGGGCCGGCGATGCTCGGCTCGACCTCGCCGAGGTCGAGCTCGAGGATGTCGGTGTACTCGGCCTCGCGATCGCCCGTGTCGCGCCACATGCCCTGCTCGCGGGCGTAGACCTCCACCAGGTCGATGGTCTCCTGATCGCGTCCCGAGAGCTCGAGGTAGCGGATGGTTTCCCGGTCCATCGGGAAGATGCCGCAGGTGGCGCCATACTCCGGCGCCATGTTGCTGATCGTGGCCCGGTCGGCCAGCGGCAGGTTGTCGAGGCCGTCGCCGAAGAACTCGACGAACTTGCCCACCACGCCCTTCTCGCGAAGCATCTGCGTCACCGTCAGCACCAGATCGGTGGCGGTCGCGCCTTCGGGCATGCTGCCGGTGAACTTGAAGCCGATCACCTCGGGGATGAGCATCGTGATCGGCTGGCCGAGCATGACCGCCTCGGCCTCGATGCCGCCCACGCCCCAGCCCAGCACGCCCAGGCCGTTGACCATGGTGGTGTGGGAGTCAGTACCCACCAGGGTGTCCGGATAGGCCAGCGGATTGCCCTCGGTCTCCTTGGTGAACACCACCTTGGAGAGGTACTCGAGGTTCACCTGGTGGACGATGCCGGTGCCGGGCGGCACCACACGGAAGTTCGAGAAGGCCTTCTGGCCCCAGCGCAGGAACTTGTAGCGTTCCTCGTTGCGCTTGAATTCGATCTTCGTGTTCAGGTCCAGCGCGTTCGCGGTGCCGTAGTGGTCGACCATCACGGAGTGGTCGATCACGAGGTCCGCCGGCTCCAGCGGGTTGATCAGCTTGGGGTCGCCGCCGAGCTTCTGCATTGCGTCGCGCATGGCGGCGAGGTCCACCACCGCCGGCACGCCGGTGAAGTCCTGCAGGACGACCCGCGCCGGCATGAAGGCAATCTGCTCCTGGGACTTGGTCTTCGGGTCCCAGTTGCACAGCGCCTCGATGTGCTCGGCGGTGACGTTCTGGCCGTCCTCCTTGCGCAGCAGATTCTCCAGCAGCACCTTCAGCGAGAAGGGAAGGCGGTCGACGTCGTAGCGGTCCTTGAGGGCGTCCAGCCGGTAGATATCGTACTGCCGGCCTTTGACGTTCAGCGTCGAGCGGGCGTTGTAGGTATTGCTCATCGGTCCTCCCGGTCCATTTGGCGGGTAGGGGCGGCCATCGATGCTCAGGGCCGGCACACCGATCCGTCTGCCCCGCAAGTCGTGTGTTCTGCGGCTTCGGGGCGGCAGGCGCCAGCCCCGAGGCGCCCATATTCTACATGACGCACCGCGGAAGAGCAGCGCGCCGGGCCGTCAGTAGATGCGGGCGAGCTCGCCGCGGGCGGCCTCGATGATGCCGCGTCGACCGATGATAAGCCGGAGCCGGCCGCCCCCCGATGCCCGCCAGAGGCTGGCGGCGCGCAGGGCCGCGAGCAGCAGGCTGCGGATGAGCGCGGCGTTGTAGGGGTCCTCGAGATAGGCCTGATGGCCCCGCACCACGATGCGCGGGCGCAGCGGGCTGATGTTCTCCCGGTAGAGCTCGCCGAGATTGCGCAGCACGCTGTCGTGGCTGACGCTCTCGAAGTACTCCGCCTGCTTGCTCGCCTGGGCGAGCCCGTCGATCACCCGTTGGAAGCGCTGCCGGTCGCGGCGCAGCTTACGCTCGAGCTGCATCACCGCCACCAGATAGCGCGTCAGCTCCATCTCCCGTGGCTGGGCGAGATGCTCCACCAGCAGCCGCAGCCCGGGCTCGAGGGCCCCGGGGCCGCCGTAGAGGTCGGCGACGGAGCCCTCCCACTGGTTCAGCAGGGCATGCAGGCAGGGCTCGATCCGCCGCCGCTCGCCCTGGCCGTGGGCGGCGATCTGGCGAACCTCGGAGAGCGCCTGTACCAGCCCGGCCAGCGCCAGCGCCTGCTCGCGCTCAGGCGACGCCAAGGTCGGGCTCCCCCGCTGCCGGGTCCAGACGCCGCTCGATAACCCCGCCGCCGAGGCAACGGCTATCGTCGTAGAAGACCACCGACTGCCCCGGCGCCAGCGCACGCTGCGCATGCCGGAAGATCACCCGTGCACGGTCGCGCCCCCGCGGCACTACCCGGCAGGGCTGCAGTGGCTGGCGGTGCCGCACCCGCGCCAGGGCGTCGAGGGGCGCCCGCGGCGGTGCACCGCTGATCCAGTGCACGTCGCTGGCCTCCAGCGCGCCGGCCAGCAGCGCCGGATGGTCGTGCCCCTGGACCACGATCAGGCGATTGCCGGTGAGGTCCTTGTCGAACACGTACCAGGGGGCGCCGCTGCGCTCGGCGCGCCCGCCGAGATCGAGCCCGCGCCGCTGCCCCACGGTGTAGAAGGCAAGGCCACGGTGCTCCCCCAGCACGCTACCGTCGATATCGACGATGGGTCCCGGCTCGCGCGGCAGGTAGCGACCCAGGAACTCGGCGAAATCGCGCTCGCCGATGAAGCAGATACCGGTGCTGTCGGGCTTGTCGAAGTTGGCGAAACCCGCGGCATCCGCGCGCCGGCGGACCTCCGCCTTGCGCAGTCCGGCAAGCGGGAACACCGCCGCCTCCAGCTGCGCCTGGTCCAGGGCATGCAGGAAGTAGGTCTGGTCCTTGTTGCCGTCGGCGGCGCGCAGCAGCGTCCGCGCCCCGGGTCGGCCGCCGACCCCCGCGTAGTGGCCCGTGGCAATGCGCGTGGCCCCGAGCCGGCGGGCGTGGTCGAGAAAGGCGCGGAACTTGATGTGCCGGTTGCAGAGGATGTCCGGATTCGGGGTCCGGCCGGCGCGGAACTCGGCGAGACACGCCTCGAACACCTGCTGGCGGTACTCGCGGGCGAAGTTCACCCGGTGCAAAGGGATGCCGAGGGTGTCCGCGACCTGGCGTGCGTCCGCAAAATCCGCCTCGGCGCTGCACTCGGTGTCGCTGTCGTCGTCCTCCCAGTTCTTCATGAACAGACCCTGCACGTCGTGGCCCTGCTCGACGAGCAGGAGCGCGGCGACGGCCGAGTCCACGCCTCCGGAGAGACCGACGACGATGCTGTCCCTGGAAACCGCCATGGTGTGCAGTGATCCGGCTGCCAATGCTGACCTGGCGCGGGAGCCTAGCACGGCAGGGCGTTCCGGTGCGGCAGGGTCAGGGAAGGTCCTGCAGCACCGCGAGCGGGTAGCGGGCGCCGGCGTCCAGATCGGCTATGACACGGCCGACCAGTGGGCTGCGCCAGCGTGGTCGTGCCGCTTTCAGTTCCTCCCGGGTAAGCCAGCGCACGGCCTCGATTTCCGCGTCCAGCTCAGCGTCGGGGATCCGCTCTACCGCGTGGGCGTAGAATGCCGTGCGCAGGAAGGTCTCTGCGCTGTTCGGGTGGCGCCAGCGGTACAGACCGATGATTGCCTCCGGCTCCACCCGCCAGCCGGTTTCCTCCCGGGCCTCCCTGATGGCCGCATCGACAAGGCTCTCCCGGTCCTCGAGATGACCGGCGGGCTGGTTCAGCACGCGGCGGCCATCGACATGTTCCTCAACCAGCAGCAGCCGGCCGTCGGTGTCCACCGCCACCACGGCAACGGTGACGTGCGGTCGCCAGTCGCTCATATCGCATCCACCCCGTCGGAGGCGACGAAGACATTCTCACGGTGCGCCGGCCGGCTGCGGGCGGCGCTCTCCGGCTCTTCGAAGAAGTCGGGCTTCATGAGCTCGATGAAGCGCTTGGCCTGGGCGGAAAGAAACCGCCCACGCCGCACCATGACCCCATAGGTCCGCTTGGGGAAGATCTCTGGCAGCGAGCGCACGGCCACCCGCTCCTCGCCCGTGAGGCAGATATTGCTGACGATGGCGATACCGAATCCCAGCTCGACGTAGCGCTTGATGGTCTCCCAGCCGCCCACCTCCAGGCGAACCCGGTAGGGGATGCTGTGCTGCTGGAAGACGAGGCTGATGAGCCGCCAGGTGGTGAGCTGGCGCGGCGGCACGATGAGCTCGCCGCCGGCGAGGTCACGCAGGGAGATGACGTCCCGGCGGGCGAGGGGGTGGTCCTGCGGTGTGATCAGGGAAAGCCCGTAGGAATAGATGGCGCGATAGTTGACGTCGTCTGGCAGATCCAGCATCGAGCCGACGCCGAAATCCACCTCGTCCTGGCGCAGGGCCTCGCCGAGCTCGCGGCCCTGCAGGTTGTGCAGCTTGATGCGCACCCCCGGATGGGCCGCCATGTATCGGCGCAGCAGCTCCGGCAGCAGATACAGCGTGGTGGACTCGCCGGCGGCGATGTCGAGGTGGCCACGGTCCACGCTGGCGCTGCGTTCGGCGAAACGGGTGGGCAGGGCGTCCACGCCCTCCACCAGCGGCTGGGCCAGCTCGTAGAGCCGCTCGCCGTCCGGCGTCAGCCGTATCCGCGGGCCCCGGCGCTCCAGCACGGTGATGCCGAGCTCGCGCTCAAGGGCCTGGACCTGCAGCGAGACTGACGGCTGGCTCAGGCCGAGCCGCTCGGCGGCGCGGGAGATGCTGCCGGCCTGGGCGGTGAAGCAGAACGCCCGCAGTTGCTTGAGGCGATCCTGGCGGTAGGGGGCACCGGTAACGGCTGGGGCACTCATGGCAGCGGCTCAAGCATTGGGTAAATTCATAATAGATATTGTGTGAATTGTATTGTCAAATGGTGCGGCGCGGCATACAGTCCGGGCAAGGCTGGCGTTCGCGGCATGCGAGCGCGCCTGCAGGGCCCGCGGACGGGCCGGCCCGCGCCTCGAACGGAGGTGGGGTCGACGGCCGTAGCGCGGCGTGGCGCCCCGCCTGGTAACCGGGCAGGCGGGGTCGACGGGGTGACAGGGCACCCCGGGGCCGGCCGGCGGCGCACAAAGGCGCCCGCATCGGCACAAAGGGAGCAAGCCACGCCCCCGACGACCGCCCCGGCAGCTGGCCGGGATTATCAGCGATATCCCGTAAGGGAGGCGAGAGATCCATCATGACCGAGCGCAAGAGCATCGAGCAGATCAAGCGTGACTGGGCCGAGAATCCGCGTTGGGCCGACGTCACCCGTCCGTACCCGGCCGAAGAGGTGGAGCGCCTGCGCGGCAGTGTGCACATCGACTACACCCTGGCGCGGCAGGGCGCCGAGAAGCTCTGGGGTAGCCTGCACGACGAGGAGATGGGCTACGTCAACGCCCTGGGCGCGCTGACTGGGAACCAGGCCATGCAGCAGGTCAAGGCCGGGCTCAAGGCCATCTACCTGTCCGGCTGGCAGGTGGCGGCGGACGCCAACTCCGCCCACACGATGTATCCGGACCAGTCGCTGTACCCGGTGAACTCCGTGCCGGCGGTGGTGGAGCGCATCAACAACTGCCTGCTGCGCGCCGACGAGATCCACCATGCCGAGGGGGACGACAGCATCGACTGGCTGCAGCCCATCGTCGCCGACGCCGAGGCCGGCTTTGGTGGCGTGCTGAACGCCTTCGAGCTGATGAAATCCATGATCCGCGCCGGTGCCGCCGGTGTGCACTTCGAGGACCAGCTCGCCTCGGTCAAGAAGTGCGGCCACATGGGCGGCAAGGTGCTGGTGCCCACGCAGGAGGCGGTGCAGAAGCTGATCGCCGCGCGCCTGGCGGCCGACACCATGGATGCCCCGACGCTTGTGGTGGCGCGGACCGACGCCCTGGCGGCGGACCTCATCACCTCGGACGTCGATGAGTACGACGCCCCGTTCCTCACCACCGAGCGGACGGCCGAGGGCTTCTTCCGCACCAAGGCGGGTGAGGACCAGGCCATCGCCCGCGGGCTCGCCTATGCGCCGTATGCGGACCTCATCTGGTGCGAGACCGGCACGCCGGATCTCGGCTTCGCCCGGCGCTTCGCCGAGGCCATCCGGCGGGAGTTCCCGAACCAGATGCTGGCCTACAACTGCTCGCCCTCGTTCAACTGGAAGGGCAAGCTGGACGACGCCACCATCGCGAAGTTCCAGGACGAGCTGGCTGCGATGGGCTACAAGTTCCAGTTCATCACCCTGGCCGGCTTCCACAGCCTGAACCACTCCATGTTCCAGCTCGCCAAGGGCTACAAGGCGCGCCAGATGGCGGCCTACTCGGAGCTGCAGCAGGAGGAGTTCGCGGCCGAGAAGGACGGCTACACCGCGACCCGCCATCAGCGCGAGGTGGGTGCCGGCTACTTCGACCAGCTCACCCAGGTGATCCAGGGCGGCCAGTCATCGGTGACGGCCATGACCGGCTCCACCGAGGAAGAGCAGTTCAAGGTCGCCCAGTAGCCGCGAGCGCCTTCCATCCCCGTCAGGGCCGTGCCATCCGTCGGATGGCACACTCCGCAGACCCGGAACTCAAAAGGTTCCGGGTTTTTTTCGCGCGCCGCCGGCGGCGCGCGAGTTGCAAGTTGCGAGTTGCAAGTGGCAAGTACAGAGGCCCCCTCTCGGAGCGCCTGCCGGCCCGTGACGGCGCCTTCCCCTCTTGCAACTTGCAACTTGCCACTTGCAACTCATTCCTTGCCGCTCAGTAGTTCCCACCGTTGGCGGCATCACGCCGACCTTTTAGAATCGGGATGTGATCCCCATCTCCCGGTGTCCGAGCAGGGCAGACTGATCCGGTATGAGTGACGAACGCGATCCGAAGCGTGAAGGTGACGACGGGCTCTCGGTCCAGGAGGCCGAGCCCAAGGTCAAGCAGCCCCCGCTGTACAGGGTGGTGCTGCTCAACGACGACTACACGCCGATGGAGTTCGTAGTGGAGGTCCTGCAGACCTTTTTCTACATGGACCGCGGCAAGGCCACACAAATCATGCTTCACGTGCATACTCGGGGTAAGGGGATCTGCGGGGTATTCAGTCGTGACGTCGCCGAGACCAAGGTGGATCAGGTCAACGATTACGCCCGCGAGCACGACCACCCGCTGATGTGCACGATGGAACCGGCCTGAGCGAGGAACCGGATACCGGCCACCGGGTCCAAGCGGTGGCAGTGACAGGTCACACGGCGGGGCAGACCAGGTAGACGCGCATGCTGAGCAAAGAGCTTGAGTTCACGCTGAATCTCGCCTTCAAGGAGGCGCGTGACAAGCGGCACGAATTTCTGACAGTGGAGCACCTGCTGCTCGCGCTGACGGACAACCCGGCAGCCCTGGAGGTGTTGCGTGCCTGTGGCGCGGACCTGGACAGTCTGCGCAAGGATCTGGAGACGTTTCTCGACGAGACGACGCCGCTGCTGCCGCCGCACGACACGCGCGAGACGCAGCCGACGCTTGGCTTCCAGCGGGTGCTGCAGCGCGCGATCCTGCACGTGCAGTCCTCCGGCAAGAAGGAAGTCACCGGTGCCAACGTGCTGGTGGCGATCTTCTCCGAGCAGGAGTCCCAGGCCGTCTACTTCCTGCACAAGCAGAACATCTCGCGTCTCGACGCGGTGAACTTCATCTCCCATGGCATCTCCAAGGTGCCCGGCGACGACGGCGGCGGCAGTGCCGAGCCCGGACCGCCGCAGGAAGACGAGGAGGCCGCGCAGGAAGGGGCGACCCGCAAGCCGCTGGAGAGCTTCGCGACGGATCTCAATGCCCGCGCCAACCAGGGGCGGATCGACCCGCTCATCGGCCGCCGCCACGAGATCGAGCGCACCATCCAGGTGCTCTGCCGCCGGCGCAAGAACAACCCCCTCTACGTGGGCGAGGCCGGCGTCGGCAAGACCGCCATCGCCGAGGGCCTGGCGAAGCTGATCGAGGACGGCGAGGTGCCGGAGATCCTCGCCGACGCCCGCATCTACTCCCTGGACTTGGGCGCTCTGGTGGCCGGTACCAAGTACCGGGGCGACTTCGAGAAGCGCCTGAAGTCGCTGCTCGCCCAGCTCAAGAAGGAGAAGCACGCGATCCTGTTCATCGACGAGATCCATACCATCATCGGTGCAGGATCGGCGTCGGGCGGCGTCATGGACGCCTCCAATCTCATCAAGCCCATGCTCGCGAGCGGCGAGCTGAAGTGCATCGGCTCGACCACCTATCAGGAATACCGCAGCGTCTTCGAGAAGGATCGGGCGCTGGCCCGGCGTTTCCAGAAGATCGATGTCTCGGAGCCCACCGTGCCGGAGACCGTGCAGATCCTGCGCGGGCTGAAGGAGCGCTTCGAGAGCCACCACGGCGTGCGCTACACGCAGCCCGCCCTGGAGGCGGCCGCGGAGCTGGCGGCGAAGTACATCACCGACCGGCATCTGCCCGACAAGGCCATCGACGTGATCGACGAGGCCGGTGCCAACCTGCGCCTGCTGCCGCCGTCGAAGAAGAAAAAGACCGTGAACGTCGGCGATGTGGAGTCCATCGTCGCCAAGATGGCGAGGATCCCGCCGAAGCGGGTCTCTACTTCGGACATGCGCCTGCTGGAGAGCCTGGAGAAGGATCTCAAGCGCGTCATCTACGGCCAGGATGAGGCCATCGATACGCTCTCGGCCACCATCAAGATGTCCCGGGCGGGCCTGCGCGACACCGAGAAGCCGGTGGGCAGTTTCCTGTTCGCCGGGCCCACCGGCGTCGGCAAGACCGAGGTCACCCGCCAGCTCGCCGAGGTGATGGGGATCCACCTCATCCGCTTCGACATGTCCGAGTACATGGAGCGGCACACGGTGTCCCGGCTGATCGGCGCGCCCCCGGGCTACGTCGGCTTCGACCAGGGCGGCCTGCTCACCGAGGAGGTGATCAAGCATCCGCATTCAGTGGTGCTGCTCGACGAGATCGAGAAGGCGCATCCGGACGTGTTCAACCTGCTGCTGCAGGTCATGGACCACGGCTCGCTGACGGACAACAACGGCCGCCACGCCGACTTCCGCAACGTCATCCTGGTGATGACCACCAACGCCGGTGCGGAAGAGCAGAGCCGCCGGTCCATCGGCTTCACGCCGCAGGATCACGGCACGGACGCCATGGAGGCGATCCGCAAGACCTTCACGCCGGAGTTCCGCAACCGGCTGGACGCCATCATCCAGTTCAACGGCCTGGCACCGGAGGTCGTGGAACGGGTGGCGGACAAATTCATCCGCGAGCTGCGCCATCAGCTCGCCGAGAAGAAGGTCACCGTGGAGATCTCCGAAGCCGGCCGCCGCTGGCTCGCGGAGAAGGGCTACGACCCGAAGATGGGCGCGAGGCCCATGGCGCGGCTGATCCAGGACCGCGTGAAGCGGCCGCTGGCGGACGAGCTCCTGTTCGGGCGCCTGGCGCACGGCGGCCACGTGGTGGTCGACGTGGACGAGGAAAGGGATTCCCTCGCCTTCCATATCGACGAACCCGACGTGGTGGAGTAGGGCAGCAGTGGCGGGGCGGCGATCGCCGCCCCGACGCGGGAATTCGGCAGGGAGGCCGGCGCTACGGTTTCAGCGGGCGCGGTAGACGATGCGCCCCTTGTTCAGGTCGTAGGGCGTGAGCTCCACGGTGACCTTGTCACCGCGCAGGATGCGAATATAGTGCTTGCGCATCTTGCCGGAGATGTGAGCGGTCACGGTGTGGCCGTTCTCCAGCTCCACGCGAAACATGGTGTTGGGCATCACGTCCACGATGGTGCCCTGCATTCGGATATTGTCTTCCTTCGCCATTCACCCTCTCTCGTATGGCCCCGGAATCTGGCTCTGTCATCACAGCCGCCCGATTCTACCGGAGCGCTGGCTCCGGGCCAACGAAAGTCCTTGTCGAGAGTTGAGACTTCTACCTGAAGACCTTCTTGCGCCAGCCACGCCGCTGCACCTCGTCGGCGCGGTTACGGGCGTGCGGGGGAATTCCTCCTTCCGATCCGCGAGGAAAAGGGCTGCTTCAGGCGCTCGTGCCAGGGGCGGAGTGCGGTGGCCCCTCCCGCCACTCCCCGTGCCTGGCACGGCGGCAAGTCAGCCACGGGACCGCGGATCACCCCGCGTTGAACTCCTGTACCCGGATCTATCCCCGATTCAGGAATCTCCCGGCCTATTCCACCGCTTCCCAACCCTCCGGGGTGAAAACCTCGTGAGGCCGGAAGTCCGCCTTGTAGCTCATGCGCGGGCAGTCCTCGATCCAGTAGCCGAGGTAGAGCCAGTCGAGGCCGCGCCGTTGCGCCTCCTCGATCTGCATCAGAATCGCCAGCGTGCCGAGGCTGCGCCGGGGGAGATCCGGGTCGTAGAAGGTGTACACGGCGGAGAAGGCGCCGTCCGTGACGTCGGTGACCGCGACGCCGAGGAGGTCCTGGCCGGCGCGCAGCTCCAGAAATTCCGTATGGCACCAGTCGGCGGTCAGAAAGCGCCAGTAGAGATCCGGATCCGCATCGTCCATGCCGCCGCCGGGGTGCCGGGCGCGGACGTAACGGGTATAGAGCGCATGGTGGGCGGGATCGAGCACACGGCCGCGGCTCCGCAGCCGGACGTCGTGGTTGTCGCGACGGCAGCGGCGGTGGCGACGACGGGGGCGGAACCGATGCACCGGCAGGCGCAGGCTGCGGCAGGCGGTGCAGCCGGGGCAGATCGGCCGGTAGATCTGCTCGCCGCTGCGCCGGAAGCCGTGGGCGAGAAGCTGGTCGTAGGCCGAGGAATCCAGCGGCAGGCGCGGATCCACGAAGCCGAGCCGCGCCGGGCGATCGCCGAAGTAGGGGCATTCGTGCAGCCCGGTTGGGAACAGGCGCACGCCCTCGCGGGCCAGCGTGTCCGTCATCCTGCCGCCTGCTCCCTGACGCCCGGCGGCACCAGCCCCGGGCTCAGCGACCAGATGCCGCGCCGGGTGGGGCAGGCGAGGGCGCTGCGCAGCTCCGCGAGGAACCGGCTTCGGGGCACGGTCACGGCGCCCAGGCGCTCGAGATGCGGGGTGGGCAGCTGACAGTCGATAATCGTGAATCCCCAGGCGCAGAGCTGGGCACAGAGCCAGGCGAGGGCGATCTTGCTGCCATCGGGCGCGCGGCTGAACATCGACTCGCCGAAGAAGGCGCTGCCGAGGGCGACCCCGTAGAGCCCGCCGATCAGCGCGCCGTCCTGCCAGACCTCGACGGAGTGGGCGAGGCCGTCATCGTGCATCGCCACATAGGCGCGGCGCATGCCGGGCGTGATCCAGGTACCGCTGGCATCGGCCCGCGGCGCCGCACAGGCATCGATCACGGTCTCGAAGGCCGTGTCCAGGGTGACGCGGTAGTCGCCCCGCCGCAGCCGCTTGCGGAGTGAGCGGCTTACCCGCAGCTCGTCGGGGTAGAGCACGGCGCGGGGGTCCGGGCTCCACCAGAGGACAGGCTGGTCCTCCGCGAACCAGGGAAACACGCCGGCGCGATAGGCGCCCTCGAGGCGGCGGCGGGACAGAGGGCCCCCGATGGCGAGCAGTCCGTTCGGCTCGCGCAGCGCATGGTCCGCCGGCGGGAAGGGCGAGTCATGGTCGTCGGCGGCGATCCAGGGAATGCGCGTGAGGTCAGAGCTCATCTCGCAACCGCTCCAGCATGTCCACGCGGTACGGCCCTTCCATTGTAAGCGTCTCGGCGTAGGCCTCGACCGCCTGTCGCTCCCGGGCGAGGAAGTCGCCGACGGCATCCCGGAAGCGCGAGTCTGCCAGGTAGTGGGCGGAATGGGTGAGGGTCGGCAGGAAGCCGCGCGCGACCTTGTGCTCGCCCTGGGCGCCGGGCTCGAAGCGCTGCAGCCCGTGGCGGATGCAGTAGTCGATGCCCTGGTAGTAGCAGGCCTCGAAGTGCAGGCCGTCGATCTCTTCGCGGCAGCCCCAGTAGCGGCCGTAGAGGGTGTGGTCGTCGCGCAGGCAGATCGCGCCCGCGACCGGTTCGCCGCCACGCTCGGCCACCACCAGCACGACACGGTCCCTGAGGGCCGCACCGATGTCGGCGAAGCAGGCCCGGCTGATCAGCGGCAGATTGCCATGCTCGCGGAAGGTCTTCGCGTAGAAGCCGTGCAGCTGCGCCCAGAGGGCATCGTCCGCCTCGTGGCCGTGGACGATGCGCAGCTCGATGCCGGCCTCGCGCACCAGACGCCGCTCGCGGCGGATATTCTTGCGCTTCTTGGACGTCAGCCCGGCGAGGAACTCGTCGAAGTCGGCATAGCCCGCGTTATACCAGTGATACTGGCAGCCGACGCGATGCTGATAGCCGGCACGGAGCAGGGCGGCATGATCCGGGCGCTCTGGGAAGAGCCAGTGCGCAGAGCTGAGTTCCAGCTGGTTGGTCATCGCGCGGGCACCGTCGGCCAGGGCGGCGCGCAGGCGGCTGGCATCGCCCTCCGGAGCGAGCAGCATGCGCGGCCCGTTGACGGGGCTGTAGGGCACGGCCACCACCAGCTTCGGGTAGTAGTCGAGGCCGTGTCGCTCATAGGCGTCAGCCCAGGCGAAGTCGAATACGAACTCCCCCCAGGAATGGCTCTTGAGATAGGCCGGCGCAGCGGCGACCAGGGCCCCGTCATGGTAGAGCGCGAGGTGATGCGGGGCCCAGCCGACGCGCGGGGAAACCGCGCCATGGCGCTCCAGCGCGGCCAGGAACTCGTGGCGCAGGAACGGATTCCCGGCCCCGGCAAGGCGGTTCCACTGCCCGGGCTCGATATCCTCGATGCGGGGGATCGCGTGCAGCTCCATCGACTGGCTGACCTCGGAATCGGCGCGTTAGTGCCCGTCGCCTTGGGCGGCGGCTGCGTGGCGCGAACCGCCGGGGTATACTGCGGTGCAGCGGTCCGGGGGTGACCGGCCGGCTTGCCGGGTCGGCCACGATGGCAGTAATGTTCGCGGCAATCGTCGCTTACGTAGCGTTCTTCACATTATTTCAAGCCCGGGTCCCGTGGCCAAGTCGGAAACCAGCAAACAGCCCAGTAGCGCCATTGGCCAGCACATCAGCCGCGTCCTCCGGGAGGCCGCGCTGCTCGTGCTGATGGCGGTCGCCGGCTTCCTGCTGCTGGCGCTGCTCACCTACAGCCCGTCCGATCCCGGCTGGAGCTACACCGCGCCCACCCGCGGCATCGCCAACGGGGGCGGCGTCGTGGGCGCCTACTATGCCGATCTGACACTCTATCTGTTCGGCTATCTGGCCTATCTCGTGCCGGCGCTTATCGCCTTCGCCGCGGCGCTGGTCTACCGCTGGCAGAGGCGCGATGGCGCCATCCACTGGGGCGTCTTCGGGCTGCGCCTCGCAGGGTTCGTGGTCACCCTCATTGCCGGCACGGCGCTCGCCACGCTGCACTTCGAGCCTGTGCCGGGCACTGTGCCGCTGTCCTCCGGCGGCATCCTCGGCGATCTCGTCAGCCGCGAGCTTACCGCGGCGTTCAGCTTCACCGGGGCGACCCTGCTCGCCCTCGCGGTGTTCCTCGCCGGCGTGACCCTCTTCACCGGGCTCTCGTGGATCCGCCTGATGGATCTGCTCGGGCGGCTCGTGCTGGCGGGGCTGCAGAGCCTCGGACGGGTCCGCGGCTGGCTGAACGAGCGTCAGGCCGGCCGGCGGGCGCGGCGCGAGCGCGAAGTGGCGCTGCGCGAGGAGCGCAAGCGCGCCCGTACCCGCAAGCCGCCGCAGATCGAGCCCGCCGTGGCCGAGGTCAAGCCCGGCAAGCGCGTGCAGAAGGAGAAGCAGATCGCGCTTTTCGAGGAGCCACCGTCCCCCGGCGAGCTGCCGCCCGTCTCTCTGCTGGACTCGCCCAAGGCCGAGCAGCCGGGCTACACCGGGGACGCCCTGGAGGCGATGTCCCGGCTGGTCGAGCACAAGCTGCGGGATTTCGGGGTCGAGGTGGAGGTGGTGGCCGTGCAGCCCGGGCCGGTGATCACCCGCTTCGAGCTCCAGCCGGCGGCGGGCGTGAAGGTCAGCCAGATCTCCAACCTGGCCAAGGATCTGGCCCGGGCGCTGTCCGTCACCGCGGTGCGCGTGGTGGAGGTCATCCCGGGCAAATCCGTGGTGGGGCTGGAGATCCCGAACGAGCACCGGCAGGTGATCGCGCTCTCCGAGATCATCCGCTCGGAGGGCTTCGAGCGCTCGCCGGCGCCGCTGACGCTGGCCATCGGCAAGGACATCGGCGGCCACGCGGTGACCGTGGACCTCGCCAAGATGCCGCACCTGCTGGTGGCGGGTACCACCGGCTCGGGCAAGTCGGTGGGGATCAACGCCATGATCCTGAGCCTGCTCTACAAGAATCGGCCGGATGCCGTGCGCTGCATCATGATCGACCCGAAGATGCTGGAGCTCTCGGTCTACGATGGCATCCCGCATCTCCTCGCGCCGGTGGTCACGGACATGAAGGAGGCCGCCAACGCGCTGCGCTGGTGTGTCGGTGAGATGGAGCGGCGCTACCGGCTGATGGCCACGCTGGGCGTGCGCAACATCGCCGGTGCCAATCGCCGGATCCGCGATGCCGCCGAGCGCGGCGAGCCGATTCGCGATCCGCTCTGGACCCCGCCGGAGCCGCTGGTGCCGGACGCCCCGGAGGAGACCGGCGAGCCCCCGGAGGCGCCGGTACTGGAGCCGCTGCCCTACGTCGTCGTGGTGGTGGACGAGTTCGCCGACATGATGATGATGGTGGGCAAGAAGGTGGAGGAGCTCATCGCCCGGCTGGCGCAGAAGGCCCGCGCTGCGGGCATCCATCTCATCCTTGCCACCCAGCGGCCGTCGGTGGACGTGATCACCGGGCTGATCAAGGCCAACATCCCCACGCGCATGGCCTTCCAGGTCTCCTCGCGGGTGGATTCGCGCACGATCCTGGACCAGATGGGGGCCGAGTCCCTGCTCGGTCACGGCGACATGCTCTACCTCGGCCCGAGCAGCCGTGGCATCCCGGAGCGCGTGCACGGGGCGTTCGTCTCCGATGCCGAGGTGCACCGCGTCGCCGAGCACCTGAAGCGCACGGGCGAGCCGGAGTACGTGGACGAGATCCTCTCCGAGGGTAACGGCGACAGCACACCGATCCCCGGTCTGCCCGGCGAGAACGGCGGCGACGGCGAGCGCGACGAGCTCTACGACCAGGCCGTGCGCGTGGTCACGGAGACGCGCAAGGCCTCGATCTCCGGCGTGCAGCGGCGCCTGAAGATCGGCTATAACCGGGCTGCGCGCCTGGTCGAGGAGATGGAGGCGGCGGGGGTCGTGGGCCCGCTGCAGGCCAACGGCGCCCGCGAGGTGCTCGCCCCGCCGCCCCCCGGCGACTGACCGCAACACCCCGGAGGCCCCCGTGCATCGATTGCTCCTGCTGCTCGCGCTGCTGCCCCTCGCCGCCGGCGCGAGCGACCCGGTCTCCACGCTGGAATCCTACTTCTCGGAGGTGGAGACCCTGCGCGGCGAGTTCCTCCAGGAGACCACCGACGAGGCCGGCACGGTGATCGAGGAGGCCGAGGGCACCTTCGTCATCGCCCGGCCGCAGCGTTTCCGCTGGCACTACGAGACGCCCTACGAGCAGCTGATCGTGGCCGACGGCGAGCGGCTCTGGGTCTACGACGTCGACCTCCGGCAGGTCACGGTCCGGCCACTGGACAGAGTCCTCGGCGTGGGCGCGGCGCAGCTGCTGAGCGGCGAGTTCGAGGCGCTCACGGAGAGCTTCAGCATCGTCGCGGGGGAGGGCGACTGGATCCGCCTGGAGCCCACGGATCCGGCCTGGGACTTTCAGCATGTCCGCCTCCTGCTGGAGGACGGCGTGCCGCGGGTGGTGGAGGTGCGCGACGACATCGGCCAGAGCGTGCGCATGCGGCTCTCGGCGCTGGAGCGCAACCCGGAGGTGCCGGAAGCGCGGTTCGATTTCGAGCCGCCGCCGGAGGCGGATGTGATTGAGGATGGCGCCAGCGCGGGGGAGGAATGACCGACTGGACCCGCCCGCTGGCGGATCGCATGCGGCCGCGCCGGCTCGAGGAGTTCATCGGCCAGTCGCATCTGCTCGCGCCTGGCCGCCCGCTGCATGAGGCCATCGCCGCCGGCCGGCCGCACTCCATGGTCTTCTGGGGCCCGCCCGGCACGGGCAAGACCACCCTCGCGCGCCTCATCGCGGCGACCGCGGAGGCGGAATTCCTGACCCTCTCGGCGGTCATGTCCGGGGTCAAGGACATCCGCGAGGCGGCCGCCCGAGGGCGGGACAATCAGGCCGCAGGACGACGGACCATCCTCTTCGTGGATGAGGTCCACCGCTTCAACAAGTCCCAGCAGGACGCCTTTCTCCCCTACGTGGAGGACGGCACGCTGATCTTCATCGGCGCCACCACCGAGAACCCGTCCTTCGAGCTCAACAACGCGCTGCTCTCCCGGGTGCGGACCTATGTGCTGCGGGCGCTGGAGGAGACCGACATCGCCGCCGTCGTGGACGCCGCGCTGGCAGACGCCGAGCGCGGCCTGGCCTCGCGCCGGCTGAGCCTGAGCGGGGAGGCACGGGCCCTGCTGACGGCCGCCGCCGATGGCGATGCCCGCACCGCGCTGAGTCTGCTCGAGGTGGCGGCGGACCTGAGCGCGGACGGCACCGAGATCGACAGCGGGCTGATCCGCGAGGCCGCGGCGGGCGGGCGCGCCCGCTTCGACAAGGGCGGCGACGCCTTCTACGACCAGATCTCCGCCCTGCACAAGGCCGTGCGCGGGACGGCGCCGGATGCGGCGCTGTACTGGTTCGCGCGCATGCTGGAGGGCGGCTGCGATCCGCTCTACATCGCCCGCCGGGTGGTGCGCATGGCCTCGGAGGACATCGGCAACGCCGATCCCCGCTCGCTGCAGATCGCCCTCGATGCCTGGCAGGCTCAGGAGCGCCTGGGCTCCCCCGAGGGTGAGCTTGCCATCGCCCACGCCATCGCCTACCTCGCCTGCGTGCCCAAGAGCAACGCGGTCTACCGGGCGTTCCAGGCCGCGCAGGCGGACGCCCGCCAGCACGGTTCGCTGGAGGTTCCGGTCCACCTGCGCAATGCGCCGACCCGCCTGATGAAGGAGCTCGGCTACGGCCGCGAGTACCGCTACGCCCACGACGAGCCGGAGGCCTATGCGGCGGGCGAGGAGTATTTTCCGGACGCCCTCGCCGGACGGCGCTACTACGAGCCCACCGATCGGGGCCTCGAGCAGCGCATTGGCGAGCGCCTGGCGCGTCTGCGTGCCCGCGACCGCGAGGCCCGTGGCCCCGGATCCTGACGGGGCGGCGGTTCGCCGCGGATCGCCGATCACGTACACTGCGCGCTTTCCGAGGCGGGAGAAGGTGATGCCGGGCGCAGTGGAGCTGGTGGCGGTGGCCGGCGGCGGCGCGATCGGCGCCGTGCTCCGGCATCTGACCGGGCTTGCCGTACACGGCCTGCTCGGCCGGGGCTTTCCCTGGGGCACCCTGGCGGTGAATCTGAGTGGCAGCCTCGCCATGGGCCTTGCCTACGTGCTGCTCGCCGAGCGCGGCCTGCTACCGGGCGCCTGGCGGAGCTTCATCACCGTCGGGCTGCTCGGTGCCTTCACCACCTTCTCCACGTTCTCGCTGGATACCATCGCACTGGTAGGCGCGGATGCGCCGGCCCGGGCCGCCGCATATGTGCTGGCCAGCGTCGGCCTCTGCCTGCTGGCGGCCTGGCTGGGCATCCTGCTCGGCAGAACCCTCTGAGAGGAAGCACGGAGCATGCTGGACCCGAAAGATCTGAGAGCCGATCCCGAGGGCGTTGCCGCTGCCCTGGCGCGTCGCGGCCATGCGCTGGACGTCGCGGAATACCGGGCGCTGGAGGACGAGCGTCGCGACCTGCAGGAGCGCACTCAGAGCCTGCAGCAGGAACGCAACACGCGCTCCAAAGCCATTGGTCAGGCCAAGGCCCGCGGCGAGGATATCCAGCCGCTGCTGGACGAGGTCGCCGACCTCGGCGACCGCCTGAAGGCGGCGGAGGGCGAGCTGGAGCGGGTACAGGCGAAATTGCGCGAGATCCAGCTCGGGCTGCCCAACCTGCCCCACGCGAGCGTCCCCGATGGCGACAGCGAGGCGGAGAACGTGGAGGTGCGCCGCTGGGGCGAGCCGCCGACCTTCGACTTCAGTCCCCAGGATCACGTCGACCTCGGGGCGCTCCATCAGGGCCTCGACTTCGAGGCCGCGGCGCGCATCGCCGCTGCGCGGTTCGTGGTCATGCGCGGGGACTTCGCCCGGCTGCATCGCGCGCTTGCCCAGTTCATGCTCGACCTGCACGCCGACGAGCACGGCTACCGCGAGGTCTACGTCCCCTATCTGGTGAACCCGGACGCCCTGCAGGGCACCGGGCAGCTGCCCAAGTTCGCGGACGACCTCTTCGCCATCGCCGGCGAGGATCATCCCTTCCACCTGATCCCCACCGCCGAGGTGCCGGTGACCAACCTCGCGGGCGGCCAGATCCTGGCGGACGAAGAGCTGCCGCAGCGCCTGGTCTGCCACAGTCCCTGCTTCCGCTCGGAGGCCGGCTCCTACGGCAAGGACACCCGCGGCATGATCCGCCAGCACCAGTTCGACAAGGTCGAGCTGGTACACATCACGCGGCCGGCGGAGTCCTATGACGCCCTGGAGACGCTCACCGGGCACGCCGAGTTGGTGCTGCAGCGGCTGAAGCTGCCGTATCGGATCGTCACCCTCTGCACGGGCGACATGGGCTTCGCCGCGGCCAAGACCTACGACATCGAGGTCTGGCTGCCGGGGCAGGAACGCTACCGGGAGATCTCCTCCTGCAGCAATGCCGAGGCCTTCCAGGCCCGGCGCATGCAGGCGCGCTGGCGCAACCCCGAGACCGGGCGCCCGGAGCTGGTGCATACGCTCAACGGCTCCGCGCTGGCGGTGGGGCGCTGCCTCATCGCCGTGCTGGAGAACTACCAGGAGGCGGACGGGCGCATCCGCGTACCGGAGGCCCTGCGACCATACATGGGCGGGCGCACCGTGCTGAAGCCGGCAAACGCCTAAGGAAGCGCTATTCCGGCACCAGCCAGTCGCAGCGCCAGTGGCCCGCCGGCGCGCCCAGCGCCTCGAGCAGCGCCGGCAGCGCCGTCTGCAGGGTCTCCGGCAGCGTCCAGGGCGGGTTGGCGATCACCATGCCGGCCCCGGTGAATCGGCCCGGCACGTCCGACGGCCAGGGCTGGAACTCCGCCACCAGCAGACGGCGCAGGCCGCTGTCCGCCAGGCGCTCGTGGAAGGCTGCTACGTCCTCGGCGTAGACCCGCGGGTACCAGAGGGCATAGATGCCCTGCGGCCAGCGCTGCCAGGCGGTGACCAGGCCGGTGGCGAGCCGGCGGAATTCGTCCCGCACCTCGAAGGGCGGGTCCACCAGCACGAGCCCGCGTCGCTCGCCGGGCGGCAGCAGGGCCTTCAGCGCCTCGTAGCCGTCGCGCCGGTGCACCGCCACCTGAGGGTCGCCGCGGTAGTGCTGGGCGAGGGTTGCGCCGTCCTCGGGGTGGAGCTCGCACAGGGCCGCGTGGTCGCCCTCCCGAAGCAGGCCCCGTACCAGTGCCGGCGAGCCCGGATAGGCCCGCGGGGTGCCGCCGCGGCGGTGCGCCTGCACCTGCGCAAGGTAGTCCGTGACGGCCGCCGGCAGGGGGCCGGGGGCGGCCAGCAGCTGCTCGATGCCACCGTCGGCCTCCCCGGTGCGTCGGGCCGCATCGCCGGCGAGATCGTAACTGCCGGGCCCGGCGTGGGTGTCGAGATAGGCGAAGGGCTTGTCCTTGCGCTGCAGATGCCGTAACAGCGCCAGCAGCACCACATGCTTGAAGACGTCCGCGAAGTTGCCGGCGTGAAAGACGTGGCGATAGTTCACGGCGTCTCGTCCGGCACCAGCAGGCTGCCTTCCAGGATCTCCGTCGCGTGGCCGCCGACGCGCACCGCCTGCACGTACTCGGGCTGCCCGATGACCTCCACCAGCGCCTCCCCCGGGCGTCCCATCCAGTGTCCCTGCTCGGCGGTGAAGTGGGGATGGCGGATCAGCTGGTGGTGCCAGAGGTAGGCCGCCATGCCGCCGGTGGCGGAGCCGGTGAACGGATCCTCCGTCATTTCCGGCGGAACCCCGAAGTGACGCGCGAAGGTATCGCCATGCTCGACACCCTCCGGCGTGAACAGATGCGCGCTGAAGAAGTCCCCGAATTCCCGCAGCTGAGCGTAGAGCACATGGTCCAGGTGCACCCGCCGCAGACTGTGGAGGGAGCGCACCGGGATCATCAGCTGTGGCGTGCCCGTGCTCACCGTCTGCACCGGAACGTCGGGCAGGAGATCGTCCGGCGTGAGCCCGAAGGCCGGGCAGACCTCCTGGGGCTCGTACACGCGCAGGAACTCGGGGCGCGGCTGGGTCATGGTGATCAGCGGCGGATCCCCCGGCGCGCCGGTGATGTCGATGTCGATCACCCCCACCTGCAGCTCCAGCTTCACCTGGCAGGCGCCTTCGCGGTGCAGGCGGCCGCTGCTCAGCAGGCCGTAGATCGCGGCGATGGTGGGATGGCCGGCGAGCGGAATCTCCTCGCCGGGGGTGAAATACCGCGCTCGGAAGTCCGCGCGGCTGGAGCGCATGAGGAACGCCGTCTCGGAGAGGTTCATCTCCCGGGCGATGGTCTGCATCGTCCCGCGGGAGAGATCGTCGGCGTCGAACACAACGGCGCACGGATTGCCGCCATAGGGCCGCCGCGTGAACGCATCCACCTGCATCATGGCGAGAACCTGCATGGCGATCACTCTCTCTGTCGGCGGATGGGGACAGCCCGGCCCGGCCGGCCATCATACTAACGCCGCCGGAAGTAAAGCCATGTCTCAGGGCCCATCGGCAGGTTCTCGGATGCGGGCTAACGACGCATGCGACGGCCATCTGCGGATACGCGACCCGGGTGGTCGCACCCTGCGATCGGTGATGGTAGGGTTCGCGCTGCCTGACGGCAGGGGAGCGACGGGACCACCCAAGCGGGAGGGCCACTGGCGTGTCGAGCGTGGAGTCTTCGATGAGCGAGATCAGGGACATCAACGCCGCGTTCGAGGCGTGGCTGGATGCCACCGAGCCGGCGACGCCACCGCGCGAGGATGCGGCCGACCTGCGCTACCGCCGCTACGGCCAGACGGTGGCCGCGCTGGAGTGCGAGTCGGACTACCTCGTCCTCTGCCGCATCGAGACCGACCCGGCCCATCGCGGCCAGGGCTCGGCCACGGCCCTGCTGGACCTGCTCAAGGCTCTCTGCGACCGCTACCACGTCACCCTGCTCGGCCAGGCGGCCTCGCACACGGATGAGGGCCTGGATCAGCAGGCCCTGCTCGACTGGTACGCCCGCCACGGCTTCACCATCGACCGCGAGCGCACCGCTCAGCCCCTGGTCTGGTACCCGGAGCGCCCATAGGCCGAAATCCGGCGCTAGTGCTTGGTGACATCGCGCTCCGCGACCTTTGGGCACGCCCATCGCCTGGTGCCCGGGGCGGAGTGGGGAGGCTTCTCCCGGGACACGCCGTGAATACGTCCCTGTAGGCTCGAAGGCGACATCCCTGTCGCCTACGGTCCCGGGAGAGGCCACCCCACTCCGCGCTCGACCCGCCGGGGCTGATCCGCGACCGAAAGCGAACAGGAGAGCTGCCCGTGGATCGGCATCCGCCGCGGGAGGAGGCCGACATCCCGTCGTCTTCCCGCGGACTGGCCCCGGCGGGTGGTGGTCGGCGAGTGGTCACCTCTCCCGGGACCCTCTGCGGCAGGGATGCCGCAGTGGAGGCTCCAGGGACGGATTCACGCCGTGTCCCGGGAGAGGTGACCACTCGCCGACCTGGGCACGAGACCCGATCCATGGCCGCGGGTGCAGCACACGGACTTACAAATCCGCCCGCCGTGGATGTCCGCGCACGGGCGCTACTGGACTGAGCGGGGCGCCGGCAACCCTCAGGCGGGCTGGTCCTTCAGCACCACCCGGCCATCGGCGCCGAGGACCCGGCGCTGGAGCCAGGTGAGCAGGAGGCCGTAGGCGGGGACGAACAGCAGCAGGCTGATGGCGATCTTCGAGGCATAGTCGACCAGGGCGATCTCCGGCCAGTTGGCGGCCATGAACGGGTCGGGGCTGCGGTGGAAGGCGAGGCCGAAGAACGCCAGCGTGTCGGCGGCGTTGCCGAACACCGTCGAGACCGCCGGCGCCACCCACCAGCGGGCCGCCCGGCGCAGGCGCTCGAACACGTGGATGTCCAGCAGCTGGCCGAGCACGTAGGCGAGGAAGCTGGCCGCGGCGATGCGGCCAACGAAGGCATTGGCCGCGGCCAGGGACTCCAGCCCCTGGAAGGCGCCCTGCTGGAACAGCACGCCGAAAACGTAGGAGACGATCAGCGCCGGACCCATCGCCACCAGAATGATCCGCCGCGCCGCCGCCTGGCCGAAGGTGCGCACCGTGAGGTCCGTGGCGAGGAAGATGAACGGGAACGAAAACGCCCCCCAGGTCGTATGCACGCCCAGCAGCTCGATGGGCAGCTGCACGAGATAGTTGCTCGCCGCGATGATCGCGATGTGCGCGCCGGCGAGGGCCAGCAGGGCGCGGCGGTATTGGCTGGGGGTGATCGTGCGCATTCGGGTAGTCAGTGAAGTTTCGGGTTTCGGGGTGACATTTTCGAGTTTCGGGTTCGAGGCTCAAAGTTCAGCGCCTTCGAGCCCGATCGTCCGGTGCTGCCGCCCTGGGTGCGTTGAAGCCGAACCTTAAACCTTAAACGCGAAACCCGAAACTCCACGTACTGCTCCGACGCACCCGCAAGACGCCCGCCCACCAAGGCCCGAAAGCGGCCAGCGCCACGCAGAGCTAGAGGCAGCTTGCGAAACGGGACACCAGGGAATCGCTGATCAGCTTCCTCTACTGGGGTTCAGGTTCCTGCGCATGGGCGCGACCGGGCTGACGGCGCAGGCCGACAGGCGGTGCGTACCCAGGAATCGGAATCAGTGGGTTAGCAGTCTGAGCAGCACCATGAACGTGGCCGTCCCCGCGCCGATGCTCAGCAGGGCGTGGCCGCGCCAGAGGTGCAGTCCGGCGGTGACGGCGATGGCGGCCAGGTGGTGGAGCCCGAAGGGCGCGCTGGTGAAGGCGACATCCTTCAGCGTGTAGATCACCAGCAGCAGCATCACCGCGGCGGGCAGGTAGCGCCCGAGATACTGCAGCAGCGGGTGATCGGCATGGCGGCCGAGCAGCACGAAGGGCGCGGCCCGCGTGGTGAAGGTGGCAAGCGCCATGATGACGATCGCCGCGCTCAGGTAGCCGAGCTCACCCATGCCTTCCTCCGTGGGTCCAGCAGAATGAGCGTGGTGGCGATGGCGAGCCCCGCGAGCAGCAGGTGTTCCGTCCCCACCACGCCGATGGCCAGCGCCGCCGCCGCCACCGCCACGGCGAACGGCCGCAGGTCCCGGATCGCACGGTACTGCTCGATGGCGAGGACGACGAACAGGGCGGTCAGCGCGAAGTCCAGCCCCGCGGTGTCGAGGGCAAAGCCGGTGCCGAGCAGGGCGCCGAGGGTGGAGCCGAGCACCCACCAGAGCTGGTTGCAGGCGGCGATCCAGGCGCGGAAACGCGTTGCATCCACTGCCGCGGGCGGCTCCACCCCGGACAGCAGCGAGTAGGTCTCGTCGGTCAGCGCGAAGATGAGATACAGCCGGGCGAGCCCCCGCCGCGGGAAGCGCGCGGCGAGGCTGAGGCCGAAGAAGGCATGGCGGGCGTTCAGCGCCAGCGTCGTGATACCGATCTCGAGCAGGCCGGCGCCGCCGCCGAGCAGCCCGACGGCCAGGAACTGCGCCGCACCGGCGAAAACCAGCACGCTCATCAGGGTGGCGAAGGGCCATGGGTACCCCAGCTCCACGAAGAGCACGCCGAAAGCCATGCCGAGCGGCACATAGCCGAACAGCACGGGCAGGCTCGCTCTCAGGGCGGGACGCAGGGCCGGGTCGGAAAACGCCATGAGCTCGGGTTGCTGCTTGTCCGGGGAGGCGGGAGATTAGCGCAAGCGGGCTGCCATTGTCTTTCACCTGCCGGCCGGCCGAATCGCCTCGCAGTGAGGCCGCCTCGCTCGGAAGCGTTCTACGGCGCAGACTCCCAGGGCGGGTTGGCGTAGCGGCCGGGCCTGGACCGGTACAGTGCCCTGCGGCATGGCCACCGGCAGCGCTCAGTAGCGGCGCATCTGCCCGACGACGACGCCCTGGACGGTGATTCGGGTCGGGTGGTAACGCTGAGGCTCGTGGGCGGCGTTGGCCGGATACAGGATCACGCAATCCGGGCGCTGCTCGATGCGCTTCAGCGTCGCGCTCTCGCCGTCCACCAGGGCCACGACGATCTCGCCGTTGCGGGCCTGCTCCCGGTGTTCCACCACGATGCGGTCACCATCCAGGATGCCCTCGTCCGCCATCGAGTCCCCGCGCACCTCGAGCACGTAGCAGCGCCCGCGCCCCCGCAGCCACGATGGCACGGCGACCTGCTCGCTATCGGCCACCGCCTCGATGGGCCGGCCGGCGGCGATGCGGCCGAGGAGGGGCAGCGTGTCCGCGTCTTCCATCGCGGTCTCGGTCAGGTGCACGCCGCGGTGTTGCCCGGCCATGGGTTGCACCAGCCCGGCATCCACGAGCGCCTGCACGTGGCGGTGCAACGAGCCGCGGGAGCGCATGCCGAGGCGACGGCAGAGCTCGTCGAGGCTCGGGGCCTGGCCCTCCCGGGCACAGTCGCGGAGCGCCTCGAGGACTTCGCGCTGCCGGGGCGTGAGTGGCGGCATAGGGGCGCTTGTTCGTTCTCGGTTGGTTCTCTATTCTAGCGTTTTGGAGGGCTTCGATATACGTGGGGTCGGCCCTGAGTGCCCTCCCCGCGGCACGGCCTGCCGGCCGCCTGCGAGACCGCGTGGGCCAAACCGGAAATGGCGGGGAAGGATATGGGCACTCCTGCAGAACGAATTCCGGAGACCACCGAAGACCCGGTGCGCCGGCTGGCGGCCCGTTTGCGCCGGCGCTATCGGGACCGCATCACCGGGGAGCTGGTGGTCCCCGCGCGGGAGGGGCGCTACGAGCCGCTGCCCGACGGGCTCGAGCCGAAGCTGCGGGAGGCGTTGACGAGCCGCGGCGTGAGCCGGCTCTACAGCCACCAGCGGGCGGCCTGGGATAGCGTGCGCGCCGGGAGGCATACGGTGATCGTCACGCCCACCGCCTCCGGCAAGACCCTCTGCTACAACCTGCCCGTGCTGCAGGACGCGCTCACTGAACGCAGCAAGGCCCTCTACCTGTTCCCCACCAAGGCCCTGTCCCAGGATCAGGTCGCCGAGCTCATGGAGCTGAACGAGGCCGGTGGCCTTGGCGTGCGCGCCTACACCTTTGATGGCGATACCCCGGGTGACGCCCGCAAGGCCGTGCGCACCAGGGGCGACATCATCGTCACCAACCCGGACATGCTGCACCAGGGCGTGCTGCCGCATCACACCAAGTGGGCGCAGTTCTTCGAGGGTCTGAAGTACGTCGTCATCGACGAGATGCACACCTACCGCGGCGTGTTCGGCTCCCACGTCGCCAACGTCATGCGCCGGCTGCGGCGCGTATGCCGCTTCTACGGCGCCGACCCGGTGTTCATCCTCTCCTCGGCGACCATCGCCAACCCGGCGGAGCTCGCGGCCGGGCTGGTGGGGGGCGAGGTCAGCCCGATCACCGAAAGCGGGGCGCCTGCGGGGGAGAAGCAGCTGCTGCTCTGGAACCCGCCGGTGATCAACGCCGACCTCGGGATCCGCGCCTCGGCACGCTCCCAGGCGACGCGCATCGCGCGCATGGCCGTGCGCGGCGGCCTGAAGACCATACTCTTCGCCCGCAGCCGGCTGATGGTGGAGGTGCTGACCAAGTACCTTAAGGACGTCTTCGACAACGACCCGCGGCGGCCGGCGCGGGTCTCGGCCTATCGCGGCGGCTATCTGCCCACCGAGCGGCGCGGCACCGAGCGTGCACTGCGCGCGGGCGAGGTGGACTGCGTGATCAGCACCTCGGCGCTGGAACTCGGTGTGGACATCGGCAGCCTCGACGTCTGCGTGCTCACCGGCTACCCCGGTACCATCGCCACCACCTGGCAGCGCCTGGGCCGGGCGGGGCGGCGCAACCGCCCGGCGCTGGGGGTGCTGGTGGCCTCCAGCGAGCCGCTGGACCAGTACATCATCCGCAATCCGGAGTTCTTCCTCGGCGCCTCCCCGGAGTCGGCGCGCATCGACCCGGACCAGCTGCTGATTCTGCTCGATCATGTGCGCTGTGCCGCCTTCGAGCTGCCGTTCCAGGCCGGCGAGCGCTTCGGCGGCGAGCCCCTGGAGGAGCTGCTGGACTACCTCGAGCAGCAGGGCGTGCTGCACCGCGAGCAAGACACGTGGCACTGGACGGAGGACAGCTACCCGGCCAACAGCGTCAGCCTGCGCTCGGTGGCCGAGGGCAATTTCGTGGTGGTGGACGCCACCGACGGCGGCAAGCGCATCATCGCCGAAGTGGACTACGCCAGCGCGCCGGAGACGATCTACGAGGGAGCGATCTATCTCGTCCAGTCGGCTCCCTACCAGGTGGAGCATCTGGACTGGGAGGGCCGCAAGGCCTACGTCCGCCAGACCCGGGCGGACTACTACACCGATGCCATCGACTACACCCGCCTGCGCATCCTCGAGCGCTTCGAGGGCCAGAGCGGCCGCGAGGCGGAGGCGGCGCGGGGCGAGGTGCATCTGGTGCGCCGCATCCCCGGCTACAAGAAGATCCGCTACTACACCCACGAGAATATCGGCTACGGCCATATCGACCTGCCGGACCAGGAGATGCATACCACCGCGGTTTGGTGGCAGCTGCACCCGGAGGCGCTGGCGGCCGCCTTCCCGAGCCGTCAGCAGGCGCTGGACGGCTTTCTGGGCGCGGCCTATGCCCTGCATCACGTCGCCGCCATGCGGGTGATGTCCGAGCCGCAGGACCTCGGCCGGGCGGTGGGGGACGGCGACGCACGCTGGTTCGCCACCGCGGGGCCCGGCGGCCGCGGACAGCTGCGCACCCTGGACGGCGGCGAGCTCGATCCGGATGCCGAGGCCCGGTTCCGGCCCGCGGTGTTCCTCTACGACAACTACCCGGGTGGGGTGGGGCTGTCCGCGCCGCTTTACGACCGGCGGGCGCTGGTGCTGCAGGACGCCCGCGATCTGGTGGCGGCCTGCGGCTGCGAGGCCGGCTGCCCGGCCTGCGTCGGGCCGATCCTGGCGGGGGAGGGGCAGCGCGGGTTCTCACCCCGGCAGGCGGCCCTGACAGTGCTCGACCGATTGCTCGCCGATGAGCCGTCTCGCCGCCCGGCTTGATGCCCTGCGCCGCGAGAGCGGCGCCGCGGCTGCGCCCGGCGCCGCGCCGGCGGGTGTCGCTGCGCGGCTGGAGCGCCTGGGCGCCGGCCGCCATGGGCGCGTGCCCGCGCCCCGGCACCTGGACGAGGCCGCGCTGGCGGCAGCCCTCGGCGCCGAGCGGCTCGCCCCAGGTTGCCTCCGGCGCGATCGTCATGTCGCCGTTTCTCCGCCCGCCGGACCGTTGCCAGGGCTGACGGCAGGGGCGCAACGCGATGCCCTCTTCCTGGACACCGAGACCTCCGGCCTCGCCGGCGGGACGGGCACGGTGGCATGGATGACCGGTGTGGCCCGCTACGAGGGCAATGGGCTCCTGATCCGGCAGTGGTTCCTGACCGGCTTCGCGGGCGAGGCGCCGATGCTGGCCGCCGTCGCCGAGGCCATTGCGGGTGCTGCGGTGGTGGTCACCTACAACGGCGGCAGCTTCGATCTGCCGCTGCTGCGCGACCGCTGCCGCCTGGTCCGTGGCGTGCCGCTTCCGGAGCCGGAGACACACCGGGATCTGCTGCACGACGTGCGCCGGCTCTTCGCCCGCCGGTGGCCGGACTGCCGCCTGGCGAGCGCCGAGGCGCGGCTGCTGGGGGCCCCGCGCACGGCGGACCTGCCCGGCGCCGAGGCGCCCGGCGTCTGGCTCGGGCTGTTGCGGGGCGAGGCCTCGGTACCCGTTGCCGGCGTCCTCGACCACAATGCCGAGGACGTGCGCAGCCTGGCCCGCATGCTGCCCGCGCTGGCGGCGGCCTACGCCGCACCGGCGGAGAGCGGTGCGGATGCCGCCGGCGCCGCCGGCGGCTGGTTGCGTGGCGGCGACCCCGACCGTGCCCGCTTCGCGCTGGAGCACTCGCGGGCGGAGCTCGATGCGCGCGCGCTGCACCGCCTCGCGAGTCTCTACCGGCGGGAGGGCCGCTGGGCGGATGCAGTGGCGTGCTGGGAGTCGCTGGCCGGCGCCGGCTGCCCGGAGGCGACGGAACGGCTGGCGAAGTACCACGAGCATGTGGCCCGGGATCCGGACCGTGCCCTGGCCCTGGCGCGCACCCTGCCGCCCGGCGAGGCCGCCGATCACCGGCGCCGGCGCCTGCAGCGGCGGCGCGAGACGCCGCGCAATCTGCCCCTGGATCTCGCGCCGCGCCCGCGGGAGTAAAACGGGGCCGAGCCCCCGGCACGGAGTGATACTGTCTGCGCATGGGCTAGCCCGCATATCTCACCGATTCACGGCTGCGGGCGCGGATCTGGCGGACAATCCGGCGTTGCACTCGGCTCGGGTGCTCGACGTACTGTCAAGTACGCCTGCGCGCCCGAACTCTCGCGCGCCTTGTCTTGCCCGCCATCTCCGCCCCCTCGCTGCGCGAATCGGTGAGATATGCGGGCTAAATGCCGCCACGCCGGAGGACCCCATGCTGCTCTACGACTGCCCCGGTGCCCCGAGCCCCCGCCGGGTGACGCTGTTCGCCGCGGAGAAGGGGATCGAGCTGCCGACGCGGCCCGTGGATCTGCGGGCCGGCGAGCACTTCGGCTCGGCGTTCCGCGCCATCAATCCGCGCTGCACGGTACCCGTGCTGGTGCTCGACGACGGCGAGGCGCTCTGCGAGAGCGAGGCCATCTGTCGCTACCTCGAGGTTCTCCATCCTGAGCCGCCGCTCATGGGGACGGATGCCCTCGACCAGGCCCGGGTCACGGAGTGGCAGCGCCGGGTTGACGGCGAGGGCCTGCAGGCGATTGTCGAGGGCTTCCGCAACGCCGCTCCGGGCTTCCGTGACCGGGCGCTGCCGGGGCCCGAGCCGGTGGCGCAGATCCCGGCCCTGGCCGAGCGCGGGCGCAGCCGCTACCGGCGCTTTCTCGAGGTCCTGGAGGCACGGCTGGACGAGTCCGAGTGGCTGGCGGGCGCGGGCTTCAGCATCGCCGACATCACCGCCTTCGTCGCCGTCGAATTCGCCGAACGGGCGCTGCAGTCCCCGATCACCGAGGCCGGCCCGGCGGTGCGCCGCTGGCACGCGCGCCTGGCCGCGCGACCGGCCATCGCCGGTGAGCCAGCGCTTCGCTAGCCCGCATATCTCACCGATTCGCGAAGCGAGGGCGCGGAGATGGCGGGCAGGACAAGGCGCGGGAGAGTCCGGGCGCGCAGGCGTACTCGACAGTACGTCGAGCACCCGGGCCGAGCGCAACGCCGGACTGCCCGCCAGATCCGCGCCCGCAGCCGTGAATCGGTGAGATATGCGGGCTAGGCGCTCGCGATCTCGTCCATGGCGGCCAGCAGGGCGTCGTGCTGTTCCGGGGTGCCGATGCTGATGCGGAGGCACTCGCGCAACCGGGGCTGGTCGAAGTGGCGGACAAAGATGCCCCGCTCGCGCAGGGCGCCATGGAGGGCCGCGGCCCCGCCGCCGTAGCCCTCGGGGACGTGCACCAGGAGGAAGTTGGTGGCGGAGACTGGCGCGGTCAGGCCGCGTTCGGCAAGCGCGGTGCGCAGGCGCTCGCGTTCGTGCCGCACTGCGTTCCAGCTCTCCGCAGCCTCCGCGCGCTGCTCCAGTGCCACCGCGGCGAGGCGCTCGGCCACGGCGTCGACGCTGTAGCTGTCGCGGGTCTTGCCGGCGATGGGGCTGATCAGGCCCGGGTCGCCGAGCCCGTAGCCGAAGCGCAGGCCGGCCAGGGAGTAGCCTTTGGAGAGGGTGCGCAGGATCAGCAGGTTGTCGTGATCGTGCACGAGAGAGACGACGTCATGCCCCTCGGAGGGCTCGGTGAAATCGACGTAGGCCTCGTCCACCAGCAGCACGCCCTGCAGGGCTCCGGCAATGGCATCAATGCGGGCGGGCGGCAGCAGCGTCCCCGACGGCGCGTGGGGGTTCACCAGGAAGGTCAGGTTGACGCCGGCGCGGTTCATGCGCTCGGCGAAGTCCGCCGGCGGCTGCCAGTGTTCGTCCAGCGCGACCCGCTCCACCGGCGAGCCGTGCACGGCGGCCAGCACCGGATACAGCGAATAGCTGGGTTCGGCCATGCCGATGGGACGGCCGGGCTCGACGAAGGTCGTGATGGCCAGCCGCAGCAGCTCGTCGCCGCCGTTGGTGGCGACCACATGCTCCGGGGTCAGCCCGTGCAGGGCTGCGGCCCGCTCGCGGAAGGTCGCTGCCGTGGGGGAGGGATAGCGGCGCAGCGCCTCGCCATCCAGCGCCCGCAGGGCGTCCATCACCGCCGCAGCGGGGGGATAGGGGTTCTCGTTGGTGTTGAGCTTGACGACATCACGCGCCCGGGGCTGCTCGCCAGGCGTGTAGCCCGTCATGCGCTGGATGTTCGGCCGTTCGTAGCTCATGACTGCCGTCCGGCATCTGGAGGGACCGCACATGATAACCGCTAACAGCCAGGCCCGGACACGGGCGTGGCGCCAGCTCGTCGCCCTCGCCGCCACCGTCCTGCTGGCTGCCTGTGGGACAACCGGCTCCGTGCCCTCCGACCCGGAGGCGCAGGATACCGGGGCATTCCCCTGGGATGCCTACCAGGCGGCGGACGGTGAGACCATCTGGCGCCTGGACGACGAGGCCTCGCGGCTCTGGATCTTCGTCGGTCGCGCCGGGCCGATGGCCGCCCTCGGCCACGATCACGTGGTGGCCGCGGGCGGTCTGGAGGGGGCGCTGCGGGTCGGACAGGACGACTGGCAGGCCACCCGGGGGGAGCTGCACCTGCCCGTGGCGCGCCTTGCGGTGGATCCGGCCGGCGTGCGCGATGGGCTGATCCCGGGCCTCGGCCCGGCGCCATCCGCCGAGGCGATCGCTGCGACGCGGGAGAATCTGCTTGGTCCAGGGCTGCTCGACGCCGAATCCCACCCGCGCATCATTGTCCATGTGCGCGATCTCGCGGGCACGCCCAGCCGGCCGCTGGCAACGCTGGAGATCATGGTTCGGGGTGCCGGTCACGCACTGGAGGTGCCGGTGCGCCTGCGCCGCGAAGGCGACGTGCTCACGGTCTCGGGGCTGGCGGCGATTCCCCACGGGGATCTCGGCCTGGAACCGTTTACGGCGCTGGGCGGGGCGCTGCGGGTGGCGGAGACGCTGGTGGTCGACTTCCGCCTGCGCTTCCGAAGGGATTAGCCAGCGGCTCCGCCGCTTGGGTGTGGATGGCGCCGCGCCGGCGGCAGCCTCAGCCGGGCACGACGGCGGCGGTGACCTCTTCCCGGTCGTGATAGAGCTGCTTGCAGCCCAGCCGTGCCGACGGCGGCAGCGCGGCCTCGAGGCGGGCGAGGGCCTCGCGGACCGCGGAATGGCGGCGCTTCATCGGCAGCTTCAGGTTGCACACGGCGCCGTGACAGTCGCCGCGCCGGAGCCACCCCGCGACCAGCGCGGCGATGCGGTGGGGCTGCTCGACCATGTCGCAGACGAGCCAGTCCACGGGCCGTCCCACCCGGTAGCGGAAGCCGTCGGCACGCACGTGTTCGACCAGCCCCTCGGCCATCAGGCGGGGATCCATGGGCCCGTTGTCCACGGCGGTCACCCGCAGGCCGCGCCGGGCAAGCTGCCAGCTCCAGCCGCCGGGGGCGGCGCCGAGGTCCACCGCACGCATGCCGGGCCGCAGCAGTCGCTCGCGCTCGGTGGCACCAAGGAAGGTCTGCAGCGCCTCGTCGAGCTTCAGGGTGGAGCGGCTCGGCGCGGCCCGCGGCAGCCGCAGCCGCGGGATGGCGAGCGGCCAGGGTGCACTGTTACGCGGGTCGGCGAGACCCACGCGCGCGTCGCCGGACCCGTCCAGAAAGACGTGCAGCCGCGGGGCATCGGTGACGTCGGTGGCGACGCCCCGCTCGGCCAGCGCCTTGAGTACGGGCGTGCGCAGGGCGCGGCAGAGCCGGGACAGGGCGCGGCCGTCGTTGCTGTCCGGGTGCTCGAGCCAGACGTCGCTGAAACCCGGGGCCAGCCCCACGACAGTCTCGGCGATGGGGGTGGCGCGGTCGGCGGCGGGCAGCGCCACCGCCGGGCCGAGGGCCAGGAGCTGACGCGCGAAGACCAGCCGGCTCCAGCGCAGATCCGCGATCAGAGGGCGCGCCGGCACCGGCAGCGCGTGGAAGGTGACGAAGGCCTGGCCGGGGCGGGCGTCGCAGTAGCCCGCCACCCCGATGGCGGCGCAGGCGTCGGTGATCTCCGCCGCGCAGTCCTTCTCGAAGCCGGGGCGGCAGTAGAGCAGCAGGCCATCCGCCGGGGCTGAAACCGCGTAGCGAGTACGCGTATCATCCGCATGCTCAAGCCCGTGCCGCTGTCCGGCGCTGCGCCCGGAGTGTCCGTGTCCGTAACCGCCCGCCCGTTGCCGATCACCGCCCGCGTCCTGGCCGCCGCCCGCCGCGGCGGGCTGTGGACGCTGATCACGACGGTCATCGCGGCACTCGTGGCGCTGCCGGTGCTCACTGTGCTCTATCACGTGTTCGTCCCGGCGCCGGAGGTCTGGTCGCATCTGGCCACGACGGTGCTGCCCCGGTACCTGGTCAATACCGCGGGCCTGGCCGTCGGGGTGGGGATCGGCGTGCTGGTCATTGGCGTCGGTACGGCCTGGCTGGTGGTCATGTGCCGCTTTCCCGGCCGGCGGCTGTTCGAGTGGTCGCTGCTGCTGCCGCTGGCGGTGCCGACCTACGTCATCGCCTACGCCTACACGGACTTCCTGCAGTATGCCGGCCCCCTGCAGAGCATGCTGCGGGAGCTCTTCGGCTGGACCGCCGACGACTATACCTTTCCGCCGATCCGCTCGCTCGGGGGGGCGATTGCGCTGCTCTCGCTGGTGCTCTACCCGTACGTCTACCTGCTCACGCGGGCGGCCTTCCTGGAGCAGTCGGTCTGCGTGCTGGAGGTCGGTCGCACCCTCGGCCGCGGCCCATGGAAGCTGTTCGGGACCATCGCCATCCCGCTGGCGCGACCGGCCATCGTCGGCGGTGTGTCGCTGGCGCTGATGGAGACGCTGAACGAGTTCGGCGCGGTGCAGTTCTTCGCCGTGGATACCTTCACGACCGGGATCTACCGCACCTGGTTCGGGCTCGGCGAGCGCACGGCCGCGGCGCAGCTGGCTGCCTGCCTGCTGATCTTCGTGCTCGTGCTCCTGCTGCTGGAGCGCTTCTCCCGCGGGCGGGCGCAGTTCTTCCATACCTCGCGCCGCTATCGGGAGCTGCCGCAGTACGAGCTCGCCGGCATGACGCGCTGGCTGGCGACGCTGGCCTGCGCGCTGCCGGTGCTCCTCGGCTTCCTGCTGCCCGCCGCGCTGCTGGTGAGCATGACGCTGCAGGAGGGCGATGCGCGCCTTGGCTGGGCCTTCCTGCCGTACATCGTCAACAGCGTCAGCCTCGCCGGCGTCGCGGCGGCGGCGGCGGTGCTGCTGGCGCTGCTGCTCGCCTACGGCGTGCGCATGGCGCCGTCGCCGCTCACCACCGCCGCGGCGCGGATCTCGGCCATGGGCTATGCGGTGCCGGGGGCGGTCATCGCCGTGGGTATCCTGATCCCCCTGGGCTGGGTGGACCGCCAGCTCTACGGGCTGTTTCAGGAGGGGCTTGGCTGGGATGTCGGCCTGCTGCTGACGGGCACGGCATTTGCGCTGGTCTACGCCTATCTCGTGCGCTTTCTGGCCGTCTCCTACAACGCGGTGCAGTCCAGCCTGACCCGCGTCACTCCGGGCATGGACGCCGCCTCACGGACCCTGGGGAAGACGCCCGGCGCGACGCTGCGCCGCGTGCATGCCCCGATCATGCGCGGCAGTCTGTTCGCTGCTGGCATCCTCGTGTTCGTGGACGTCATGAAGGAACTGCCGGCGACCATTATCCTGCGCCCGTTCGACTTCACGACGCTTGCGGTGCGCTCCTACGAGCTGGCCTCGGACGAGCGCCTCAGCCAGTCCTCCACCGCGGCGCTCGCGGTGGTGCTGGTGGGCGTGCTGCCGGTGATCCTGCTGAGCCGGGCGATGCGGCGCTCGCGCCCGGGCTCCGCGGGGGAGTAGAGCCGGGGGTCAGGCCGGAAAGACGAACGCCTGCTGCGGATCGAGCTGGACATCCACGGGCTGGTCGCGCTCCGGCAGGAACACGCCGGGCATGTGGGCGTGCATGTGGTACTCGTCGGTGCCGTGGTGCACGCACAGATGGATAAAGCTCGCCCGGCCCAGCAGCCGTGACATCAGCACATGGCTGCCGTTGTGCTCGCTGCTCCGCGAGACCGGCAGTACGCGCAGGGCCTCGGGGCGGATCAGCACCTGCACGGCCGTGCCCTCAGCCAGGTGGCCCGCCTCTAGGGTGCCGGCGGGGGTCTCGACGCGGCCGTTGCGCACCACGCCGCGGAGCTCGTTGCAGTCCCCGAAAAAGCGCACCACGAACGGGTCTGCGGGGTTGCAGTAGACGTCGATGGGGTGGCCCTGCTGGATGATGCGCCCGTCCCGCATCACGGCAATGCGGTCCGCCATGAACAGTGCCTCTTCCGGATCATGGGTAACCAGCAGGGTGGCGGTGCCGCTGCGCTTGAGCAGATGCAGTGTGTCGTCGCGGATACGGTCCCGCAGCCGGGCATCGAGGCCGGAGAAGGGCTCGTCCAGAAGCATGATGCGCGGCTCCGGTGCCAGGGCCCGCGCCAGCGCCACGCGCTGCTGCTGCCCGCCGGAGAGGACGTGGGGGTAGCTGTCGGCGAAGGGGCCGAGGCCGAGCTGGCCGAGCAATGCGCGGCCGCGGCGCTCACGCTCGCCGGCAGTGACCCGGTTCAGCCCGAAGGCGACGTTCTCGAGCACGGTTAGGTGCGGGAAGAGCACGGCGTCCTGAAAGACGAGGCCGACATTGCGCTGCTCGGGGGGTACCCAGGCCCCCGTCGCGCTGTCCGCCACGAGCTGGTCGCCGACACGGACGCGCCCTTGCTGCGGGCGCTCGAGGCCGGCGGCCATGCGCAGGAGCGTGGTCTTGCCGCAGCCGGAGGGGCCGAGAAGGCAGACGAGCTCCTCCGGCTGCACGTCCAGGGTGATGTCTTCGGCGGCGGTGACCTCGCCGAAGCGATGGGTGATCCCTTCCAGGGCGAGGGCGGTGCCCGCCGGCCGACGGCCCTCGCCGTGCAGAGTTGGGACCTCTCCCGAGGGGAAATGCGAGGGCAGCGGTGCGGCGTTGTGGATCATTCCGATAGTGTCACCGAACGGCCCGCGCGCGCGCAAGCGCTTCTCATTTGTAAAAATTACAATGTAAGCCCGGATGGTTGACCGGGGGCAAGGCGCGGGTTTCAATCCTTGGCGCAATTAGAGGGATTCGCATCTACAGCCGCAACAGGAGACCCCCATGCGCATCGTCCATCACCTGATTCCGGCGGTGACCGGTACCGCGCTCGCCGTAAGCGCCGGACTGGCCGCCGCCCAGGAAGTCAACCTCTACTCGGCGCGTCACTACGACTCCGACCAGGCCATCTACGACGCCTTCGAGGAGGAGACCGGCATCGAGGTGCGCGTCCTCCAGGGTGATTCCGACCAGCTCATCGAGCGCATTGAGCGCGAGGGCGAGGCCACCCCCGCGGACGTGCTCATGACCGTGGACGTCGGCCGCCTCTGGCGTGCGGACGAGGCCGGGGTGTTCACGCCCACGGAATCGGAAACCCTGAGCGAGCGTATCCCCTCCAGCCTGCGCCATCCGGACGGCCACTGGTTCGGCCTCAGCCAGCGCATGCGCGTGATCTTCTACGACACCGAGCAGTACGACGAGCCGCCGCTGTCGAGCTACGAGGAGCTCGCCGATCCGCGCTTCGAGGGCGAGGTCTGCATTCGCTCCTCGAACAACATCTACAACCAGTCGCTGATGGCGTCCATCATCAGCCACCACGGTGAGGATGCAGCGCTGGAGTGGGCCGAGGGCGTGGTCAACAACATGGCCCGCGCGCCCCAGGGCGGCGATACCGACCAGATTCGCGGCGTCGGCGCCGGCGAGTGCGGCCTGGCCGTGGCGAACCACTACTACTACGTGCGCCTGATGAAGTCCGACGACGAGGGCGACCGCGCCGTTGCCGAGCGGGCCGGCATCATCTTCCCGAACCAGGACGGCCGTGGGACGCACGTCAACGTCGGCGGCGCCGGCGTGGTGGCGAACGGTCCGAACCCGGAGAACGCCGTGCGTTTCCTCGAGTTCCTGGCCTCGGACGAGGCGCAGTCCCTGTTTGCCGCCGGCAACAACGAGTTTCCGGTGGTCGACGGCGTCGAGATGGACCCGATCCTCGAGGAGTGGGGCGAGATCAACACCGATGACGCCAACATCGCCGAGTTCGGGCCGCTCAACCCCGTGGCCGTGCGCCTGATGGACCAGGCCGGCTGGCGCTGATCGGCCGGGACCGGCGGCAGGGAGGCCGCCAGGCAGAAAGGGGCGCCCGTCGGCGCCCCTTTTTATTGGCTGATTGGCAGCGAACTTAAGCTGCGCTGCCCGCCTCGCGCCGGGCGCGACCGCTACAGCGCCTCCAGCGCCGCGGGTTCCTGGCGCACTCGGCGAACCCGGCGCATGGGATGGGTGTCGGAGAGGCGGGTGCGCGGGGTATCTTGAGGCCGCGCGCAGTCAGTTCTTGCCACGCCGGGCCATTGTGGCCCGAGCCGTGGATGCCGCAAGCCAGGAGGGGCCATGGCCATACCGGTTCTTATCGTCATCGGCGTCATTGCCGCCGTCATCATCGCCTCGTTCCGGGTCTTCCGGGAATACGAACGGGCCGTGGTGTTCCTGCTTGGGCGCTTCTGGAAGGTCAAGGGGCCCGGGCTGCGGCTGATCATCCCGATCATCCAGCAGGCCGTGAAGGTGGATCTGCGCCTGGTGACCCTGGACGTCCCGAGCCAGGACGTGATCTCCCGCGACAACGTCACGGTCAAGGTCAACGCCGTGCTCTACTTCCGCGTGCTCGATCCGGAGCGGGCGGTGATCCACGTGGAGGACTTCTTCGCCGCCACCAGCCAGCTGGCGCAGACCACGCTGCGCTCGGTGCTGGGCAAGCACGACCTGGACGAGATGCTCTCCGAGCGGGACAAGCTGAACGCGGACATCCAGGAGATTCTGGACTCGCAGACGGACGCCTGGGGCATCAAGGTTGCCAACGTCGAGATCAAGCACGTGGACCTCGACGAATCCATGATCCGCGCCATCGCCCGGCAGGCCGAGGCCGAGCGCAACCGGCGCGCCAAGGTCATCCACGCCGAGGGCGAGCTGCAGGCCTCCCAGCAGCTGTTCGAGGCCGCCGAGGTGCTTGCCCGGAACCCCCAGGCGATCCAGCTGCGTTACCTGCAGACCCTCTCGGACATCTCAGTGGACAAGAGCTCGACGATTGTCTTCCCGGTGCCCATGGAGTTCCTCAAGGGCTTTGGCACGAATGTCACGGCACCCCAGTCCCAGCCCCGCGGCCCGGCCGAGGCGCCGAGTGGCGGCGGCTGAGTCCGCCGCCCGCGACGTGCCCGAGGCGGACGTCGCGGGCGTCGACGCCTTCCTGGATGCGCTCTGGATGGAGCGCGGCCTGGCGGACAATACGCTCGCCGCCTACCGCAGCGACCTGACCGGCTTCGCCGCATGGCTGGCACGGCGGGGCCGGGCGGGTTTGCTCGGCGCGCATCGCGCCGACGTCATGGGCTATCTCGCCGAGCGCGTCCAGGCTGGGGCCCGAAGGCGCACCAGCGCCCGGCTGCTGTCGAGCCTGCGCCGCTTCTACCGCTACCAGGTGCGCGAGGGACGGCTAAGCGAGGATCCCACCGCCCGTGTGGAGCCGCCCCGACCGGACCGGCCGCTGCCCCACGCCCTCTCCGAGGCCGAGGTGGAGCGTCTGCTCGCCGCCCCGGATACCGCCGATCCCATCGACTATCGCGACCGAACCATGCTCGAGGTGCTCTATGCCAGCGGCCTCCGGGTCTCGGAGCTTGTCGGGCTGCGTCTCGAGCAGGTGAGCACCCGTCAGGGCGCGGTACGGGTGACCGGCAAGGGCGGCCGCGAACGCCTCGTGCCGCTGGGAGAGGCCGCCGTGGAATGGCTCGACGGCTACCTGCGGGGTGTTCGTCCAATGTTCGCCAGGGGATCGGCCAGTGCCGCGGTGTTCCTCACCCGCCGCGGCACGGGCATGACCCGCCAGGCATTCTGGTACCGCATTCGCCATCATGCCGAGCAGGCCGGGATACGCACCGCGCTCTCGCCGCACACACTGCGGCATTCCTTCGCCACCCATCTGCTCAACCACGGCGCGGACCTGCGGGTGGTGCAGCTGCTGCTGGGGCATAGTGACCTCTCCACCACGCAGATCTACACTCATGTCGCCCGGGCGCGCCTGCAGGCGCTGCATGCGGAACACCACCCGCGGGGCTGACCCCCCGCATGGAGATGCCATGATTCGCCACGCCCTCACCGCCGCGCTGCTCGCCCTGCCCACCCTGGTTGGCGCCCAGTCCGAGGCGGTGGAGACCCGCATCCGCGAGGCCATCAGCGGCATCAGCCCGGAGACCGTGGTGGAATCGGTGCGCGCGACCCCCGTGGACGGGCTCTATGCGGTCCGCCTGGAGGGCACGGTGATCTACGTCACCGGCGACGGCCGCTACCTGCTGCAGGGGGAGCTTATCGATCTGGAGACGCGGCGTTCCCTGACCGAGGACGCACGCCGCGACACCCGGCTCGAGCGCCTGGCGGAGATTCCGGAATCGGCGATGATCGTCTACGAGCCGGAGGGCGGTGCGGAACACTCGGTGACGGTGTTCACCGACATCGACTGCCCGTACTGCCAGCGCATGCACGCGCAGCTGGACGGCTATCTGGAGCGCGGCATCGGTATCCGTTACCTGCTCATGCCACGCGCCGGCCGGGACTCCGCCTCCTACGACAAGGCCGTGGCCGCCTGGTGTGCCGACGACCCGCGCACGGCCCTGACCCGGGCGAAGCGGGGAGAGGCCATCGAGCGCCTGAGCTGCGAGCACCCCGTGGAGGAGCACATGGCGCTGGCCCAGGCGTTCGGCGTGCGCGGCACCCCCAGCCTCGTGCTGCCGGACGGCACCATGGTAAGCGGCTACCGCCCGCCCGCTGATCTCGCGGAGCTTCTGGAGCAGACGGCGGCGCAGTAGCCAGGGCGTGGCTTCGCCCCGGCTTAGCCCTCAGCGCTCGAGCAGCTCGAGCTTGTTCGGCTTGCCGTCCCACTCCTCGGCGTCGGGCGGCGGTTCCTTCATCTCGGTGATCACCGGCCACTGCTGCGCGAGCTCGGCGTTGAGCTCGAGGAAGTGGTGCATCTCCTCGGGCAGATCGTCTTCGGAGTAGATCGCTTCCGCCGGGCACTCGGGCTCGCAGAGGGTGCAGTCGATGCACTCGTCGGGGTCGATGGCGAGGAAGTTCGGCCCCTCATGGAAGCAGTCGACGGGGCACACCTCGACGCAGTCGGTGTACTTGCACTTGATGCAGTTCTCGGTGACGACGTAGGTCATCGCTGTCTCCGCTCGGGGATCGCTGGTGGGGAGATGCTAGGCAGGCCCGCACCCCCCATCAACCTACAGCCGGGCAGGGAATCCCGGGCAAAGGCCCGATTGCCGCCGTAGGTCGTGCGCGGCGCAGCCGCGTGCGACGTTCCCGTGTGATCCGCGGCACCGCGGTGCATCCCGGTTCGGTGCCGGGGCGCTGGATGGCAGGCGCCGCGCACCAGGACCCTTCGGGCACCGGTCGCGATGAGCTGAAATCGTTTCAGAGCAGGGGTTTAGGCTTCTTTCTTGGCCAGAGTTTTGAGTTCGTAGAGCAGGGCATGGGCCTCGCGCGGGGTGAGATCGTCCGGATCGACGTCGCGCAGGCGCTCCAGGGCCGGATTGGGAGGCTGCGGGTCGAACAGCGGTAGCTGGCTGGCGCCCGCCGCCGACTGCGGGCGTGCGCCCGGCTCCAGCTCGCGGAGCTTCCTGCGCGCCGATTCCAGCACGTCCTGCGGCACGCCCGCCAGCGCCGCTACCTGCAGGCCGTAGCTCTGGCTTGCCGGGCCCTCCTGCACCGCGTGCAGGAACACGATCCGCTCGCCGTGCTCCACTGCCTGCAGGTGCACGTTGGCCGCCGCCGGGTGGCGCTCGGGCAGCGCCGTCATCTCGAAATAGTGCGTGGCGAACAGCGTGAAGGCGCGCAGGCGACCGGCAAGGGCGTCTGCTGCCGCCCAGGCCAGGGCGAGGCCGTCGAAGGTGCTGGTGCCGCGGCCGATCTCGTCCATCAGCACCAGGCTGCGGTCGGTGGCGTTGTTCAGGATATTGGCGGTCTCGGTCATCTCCACCATGAACGTCGACCGGCCGCCGGCGAGGTCGTCGGCGGCGCCGATGCGGGTGAAGATGCGGTCCACCGGCCCGATGCGCGCGGCCTCCGCGGGCACGAAGCTGCCGATGCGGGCGAGCAGCGTGAGCAGCGCCACCTGGCGCATGTAGGTGCTCTTGCCGCCCATGTTCGGCCCGGTGATCACCAGCATGCGCCGTTCGTCGTCGAGGGCGATGTCGTTGGGGACGAACGGCTCGTCAGTGACCTGCTCCACCACCGGATGACGGCCGGCCCGGATCTCGATGCCCGGCGCCTCGCTCAGCACCGGGCGCACGTACTGCAGGGCCTCGGCGCGCTCGGCTAGGGCGGCGAGCGCATCCAGCTCGGCCAGTGCCGTGCCGAGCTTGACCAGCTCGTCGATACCCTCCCGCAGTCTCGCCACCAGCGCCTCGTAGAGGGCCTTCTCGCGGGCGAGGGCGCGCTCCCGGGCGGACAGCACGCGGTCCTCGAAGGCCTTCAGCTCCGGGGTGATGTAGCGCTCGGCGCCCTTCAGGGTCTGGCGGCGGATGTAGTGCGCCGGGGCCTGGTCGCTCTGGCCGCGGCTGATCTCGATGTAGTAGCCGTGGACGCGGTTGTAGCTGACCTTGAGATTGCCGATGCCGGTGGTTTCGCGCTCGCGCCGCTCGAGATCCAGCAGGAACTCGTCGGCGTTGCGGGAGAGACCGCGCAGCTCGTCGAGCTCGGCGTCGTAGCCGTCGGCGATCACACCGCCGTCGCGGATGACCACCGGCGGCTGCGCCACCAGTGCCCGCTGCAGCAGATCCAGGCGCTCCGGCTGGGGCGCGGCGCGATGGGCGAGAGCGGCCAGGAGTGCGGCGTCGGCGTTGGCCAGGTGGTCGGCCAGCGCCGGCAGGGCGGCGAGGGTGTCGCGCAGGCCGGTGAGATCCCGCGGGCGTGCCGAGCCGAGCGCGACGCGCCCGCCGATGCGCTCGATGTCTGCGCAGCCCCGGAGCGTCTCGCGCAGCGGCTCCTGGAGGCCGCCCTCGATCAGGCTGGTGATCGCGTCCTGACGCGCCACGAGGGCGCGATCGTCACGCAGCGGCCGGCTCAGCCAGCGCCGGAGGGCGCGGCTGCCCATGCCGGTGACCGTGCTGTCCAGTACCCAGGCGACCGTGTGCTCGCTGCCGCCGCCGAGGTTGACCTCGAGCTCCAGATTGCGGCGGCTGGCGGCGTCAATGACCACGGCGGCCTCGCGGTTCTCGACGGTCACGCCACGGATGTGGGGCAGGGCGGCGCGTTGGGTGTCGGCGACGTACTGCAGCAGCGCGCCGGCGGCAGCCACGGCGAGGGACATTCCCGCGATGCCGAAGCCGCTCAGGTCACGCGTGCCGAACTGCTCGTTGAGCTGACGTGTGGCCGTCTCGGTGTCGAAGTGCCAGGGCGGACGTCGGGTCAGCCCACGGCGCTCGGCGAGGGCGGGCGGTGGCGAGGTGTCCTCGCCGAGCAGCACCTCGGCCGGGCGCAGCCGCTCGAGCTCCGCGGCCAGCGCCTCGGCATCCTCCACCTCGAGCACGCTGAATCGCCCTGCGGCCAGCTCCAGGGCGGCAAGCCCCCAGCGGCGGCCGTCGGTCGCCGCTGCCAGCAGCAGGTTGCTCTGGCGCTCCTCCAGCAGTGCCTCGTCGGTGAGTGTGCCCGGCGTGACGATGCGGACCACCCGGCGCTCCACCGGCCCCTTGGCACTGGCGGGATCGCCGATCTGCTCGCAGATGGCCACGGACTCGCCCAGGCGCAGCAGGCGGGCGAGATAACCCTCGTGGCTGTGCACAGGGACGCCGGCCATCGGGATGGGCTCGCCGGCGGACTCGCCGCGCCGGGTGAGGGTGATGTCCAGCAGCGCAGCGGCCCGCCGTGCGTCGTCATAGAACAGCTCGTAGAAGTCGCCCATCCGGTAGAACAGCAGCACCTCCGGATGCTCGGCCTTGATGCGCAGATACTGCTGCATCATCGGCGTGTGGGCGTGCTGCTGGCTGGTGGCCATGGCCTTGGCTCCGGCTCGGGGATCGACGACGGAGGCGAAGTATACGGGTCCGCAGCGCCGGCCTTCAGCCCCGGGGTGCTTGGCCGCCTCCTGCGGGTGGGGCAGACTCTGGACCGCATGCGGCGCCACTCGCGTGAGCCGAACGGCGATGGCCTGCGGAGTGGCCGCGAGCAGCTTTCCGCGTCTCCCCGGGGGGTGCGCGCTGGCTACAGGAGCAGGCGATGACGGCTGATGACGAAGGGCTGGTCGTGCTGGCGCGCGATGCCGGGCAGCGGCTGCGCATGGCAGGGCTGCGGCTGGTGACCGCCGAGTCGTGCACCGGCGGCTGGATTGCCAAGACGGTGACCGATGTACCCGGCAGCTCGCGCTGGTTCGAGCATGGCCTGGTGACCTATTCCAATGAAGCGAAGACCCGCCTGCTCGGGGTGGAGCCGGCGCTGTTGAGCGAGCACGGCGCGGTGAGCGACGCCGTCGCCCGGGCCATGGCGCGGGGGGCGGTGGCCGGTGCAGCGGACACCGTGGCGGTGGCGGTGACCGGAGTCGCCGGGCCGGAGGGTGGCACGCCCGACAAGCCGGTAGGCCTGGTCTGGCTTGCCTGGGCGGACGGCGCGGGCCGCGTCGCTAGCTACTGTGGCCGCTTCGAGGGGGATCGTATGGCGGTCAGACGGCAGAGCGTCGTCGCCGCCCTGCAGGGGTTGTGCACCTTCCTGGACTGAGTCGGGACACTAGCCCGCATATCTCACCGATCCGCGGCTGCGGACGCGGATCGGTGAGATATGCGGGCTAGGGGTTGTGGCCTCAGCCGCCGTGTGCTTGTATGACAAGGGCTTGAGCCGTGGTTCCGGCAAGCTGCATCAGCACAACGCTGTAACCTGCTATTAATGGAACAATGCCACGCTCGGGCCGACTCGGGGGAATTCGAACAATAATCTCGAATGAGGGGGCCCTTGCGGTGGATCCCTTGCAGCGCTACCGCGCACTGCCGATCGTCGTCGCCGAGGCCGCCGGTGATGAACCGGGCCTTGCGCCCATGCTGGCCCGGGCCGGGTTCCGGGATGTCCGCACGGCGGCGAGCGCCGCTGCGGTCGAGGCGGCTCTGCGCGAGGCCTGGCTCTCCGGCCGGCAGGACGAGCAGATCGCCCTGGTGGTGATCAGCTCCGGGCTGCTCGGGCGCCTTGACGGCGAGCGGGCGCAACGCCTCGGCGCCATGGCCGAGGAGGCGGACGCTGCCCTCGTTCTGCTCGGCGGCGATGACCCTGGCGGCCTCGACGGCATGGCGGAAGCCTGGGCGGCGGGGGTGCGGGAGATCCTCCCGTCGTCCCTGCCTGCCGAGGACACGCTGTCGCGCCTGGCCGCGGTGCTTGCCCATCAGGACGAGGTGCGCCGCCTGCGCCGGCGCGAGCGCAGCCTGGAGGGCGAGGTCGCCGAGCTGCGGGTGGCGGAGAACCGCCTCCAGCACATGGTCTACCACGACGAGCTCACCGGCCTCTGGAACCGCCGCCGCCTGAAACAGGCGGTGGAGGTCGCCATCCTGCGCGCCGCGACGCTGCACCGGGAATGCGCCCTGATCCTGCTCGACATGGATCGCTTCAAGTTCCTCAATGATCTCGAGGGGCACGAGGCGGGAGATCGCATGCTGGTGGAGGTCGGCCGGCTGCTGCGCCGCCACGCCCGGCCCGGCGATACCGTGGCCCGGGTCGGTTCGGACGAGTTCGTGCTGCTGATGGAAAATACCGCGGGAGACGAAGCGCTGGGGCGGGCCGAGGGGATCCGCGAGGCCCTCGAGGCCAACCGCTTCCGCTATGGCGAGCGTTACTACCGCACCTGCGCCAGCCTGGGCGTAGTGGACCTGCGCCCGGACGCGCATCATCTCCAGACCGGGGAGCTGCTGGCGCGGGCCGATCAGGCGTGCTTCGTCGCCAAGGAGCGCGGGCGCAACCAGGTACACCGCTACCAGGAAAGTGATCCGGGTCTGGAGCCGCTGCGGCGCGACCATCTCTGGGCACCGCGCATCCGCGACGCGCTCGAGCAGGACCGGCTGTTCTTCTGCTACCAGCCCATCGTGCGCATGCTCGACGGCACCGTCAGCCACTACGAATGCCTTGTGCGCATGCGCGACAGCGAGGGCCGGGTGCACCTGCCGGGGCAGTTCATCCCGGTGGCCGAGCGCACCGGGCTCATTCAGCAGATCGACATGTGGGCGGTGGACCAGGCCCTGGATCTGCTGGCCTCGCTGCCCGCCGAGCAGTCCCAGGTGTCGATCTCGGTAAACCTGTCCGCCCACGCCTTCCGAACCCGGGAGCTGTTCGATCTGATAGTGCGGCGGCTGGAGATGGCCTGGGTCTCACCCACCCGGCTGGTCTTCGAGATCACCGAGACGGCGGCGATCGAGAACATGGAGCGCTCGCGGGAACTGGTGGCCAGGCTGCGTGCCCTGGGCTGCCGCTTCGCCCTCGACGACTTCGGTTCCGGCTTCAGCACCTTCAACTATATCAAGCACTTCCCGGTAGATTATCTGAAGCTGGATGGGAGCTTCATCGTCAATATCAACCGCGACCGCACGGACCAGGAGCTGGTGCGGCACATGATTGCCATCGCCCGCAGCCTCGGCAAGCAGACCATTGCGGAGTTCGTCGAGTCCCGGGAGATCCACGACACTCTGCGCGAGCTCGGCGTCGACTATGTCCAGGGGCACTACCTCGGGGTGGCCGCGGAGACGATGGAGGCGCCGACGCCCCATGCCGCCGTGCGCCAGGGGGCCATGAGCAGCCTGTTCCGGGCGCCGGCCCCCCTTCCGCGAACCTTCGACAGCGACGAGGGACACTAAGCCCGAATATCTGACCGACGCGCGCCCGCCGCCGCGAATCGGTGAGATACGCGGGCTACCCCGACGGGTGGGGCGGGGTGTCGTCATCCGCGGGCTCGGCGCCCGTAGAACCGGCCCTCAGCTTCCCCTCGAGGGATTCGCAGCTCTCGACCAGCGCGGCCATGGCGGCGGCATCCCGCTCCAAGGCAGCCCGGCGCGCGGCCAGCGCGCCCCGAAGCTCGCCCAGTTCCCGACGCAGGGCCTCGCGGTCCGCGGTCAGTGGCGGATCGCCGCGGCGCTGGTGGGCCGCATCCAGGGCGCGCACCAGCGCAACCCCGTCCTCCGCCTGCCACTCCCGATGCTCCGGCAGCGCGCGCAGCCAGCGCAGCAACAGCCGCCGGGCCATGGCGGGGCGCCCGGCCAGGGTGTCGGTCAACCGCTCCAGCAGCGCCGTGAGCGTGTCGTCGCCGAGGGCCGCGAGCCGCTCGGCGAGGGCCTCCGGCGTGGGCGTCTCGTCGTCCGGGATGGCCCCGTAACGCTGGCGATAGCTCGCCCGCAGGGTCGCCAGCATCTCGCGATGATGCTCGCGCGGCAGCTGCTCGTGCAGTAGCGCGCCGTAGATGAGGTTCTTCAGATCAGTGGCGCGGCGGCGAAAGCGTGCGCCGAAGGCGCGCTCGGCCGTTGCAAACAGCCGCCGCGCATCGCTCTCCTCGAGCTCCGGATCGGCGAGGGTCCGCTCTACCGCGTCCGCCAGGCCCTGCACATCCGCCGGTGGTGCGGGGGCTTCGCGCAGGGCGCGGGGCGCGGTGACCACGGTGGCGGGCTCGGCCCTGGCGGCGGATGCCGGCGTCGGTGCCGCCGCGGGCTGCGCGTCATCGGGGCTCGCTGCGAATGTCTCGCCGGACTCGTCCCCGCGGCTCCGGTCCGTGAGGTCACCGGTCCAGGACTGCCAGAAGGCGGCGAAGCCACCGCGGCCGCTCGCCGGCGGGAACTGCCGCTGCAGAGTGGCGGCCAGCTGCAGGATCTGCCGTGCGGCGGGCGCCTGGGGGCTGCTCAGCAGCAGCGGCTGCTGGCGCAGGACGGCGGAGGTCACCGCGCGGTCCATGCCGATGTGGCCGAGGTAGTCTAGGGTCAGCCCCAGATGGCGCTGGGAAGCGGCATCGAAGCGGCGGAACAGGCGGTCGCCTTCCTGCTCGGCGGGGAGCATGTTCACCATGACGCTGATGCGCCCCGCGTACTCGCGGCGACGCAGCGTCTTCAGCAGCGTGAAGGCGTCGGTGAGGGAGGTCGGCTCGGTGGTGATGGTCAGCAGGACGGCGTCGCAGGCCTGCAGGAAGCTCAGCGTGCCCGCGCCGATGCCGGCGGGCGTGTCCACGATGAGATAGTCGAACTGCCGCTCGAGGGTCTCGAGCTCGGCGGCGATGCGCGCCCGGTCGCCGGCGTCGGCGCGCCGGCCAAGGCGCTCCAGGCCCGAGGCCGCGGGCACGATGCGCAGACCCTCGGGCGCCTCCAGCAGGACCTCCGCGAGCGTGGCCTCGCCGCTAATCACGTCTTCCAGCGTCCGCTCCGGGCGCAGACCGAGCAGGATATTGACGTTGGCCAGGCCCATGTCCGCGTCCAGCAGGCAGACGCGGCTGCCGCCGCGCGCCAGGGCGATGGCCAGATTGGTCGCCAGGCTGGTCTTGCCAACGCCGCCCTTGCCGCTGGTCACGGCCAGCGTGGTGGCAGCGCCCCCCGCCGCGTCTGATTCCGTGATCACCCCGCCCCCCATCTGTCCACCGGAATACGCGAATTTTTCCTGATTTTGTGACACAGCATACACATAGGGCGCCAGACGTGATATCACTGCGCGAACTTGGCTGCCAGGTGTGAGGGGTCACGGGTGGCGGACTATGAGGCGCGGCTGCCAAAGCGTGCGCTCGATCTGCTGGAGCGGGCTGGAGAGCCCGTCGGCGGCGAGCTTGCGCGGGCGCGCTTGCGCGCCCTGCTGGAGGAGCTCTGCGAGGCGGAGGTGAGCCGGAGCGCCGCCTGGGCGGGCTTCACCGCGGACCTGCTGCAACGCCTGCGGGACAGCGGTGCCCCCGAGGGCGGGCGCTACCGGGTGTTGGCCGAGCAGCTCGGGGAGGATCTCTCGCCGGGGGAAATCCACGCCCTGCGTGCTCTCCTGCCCGCGAGCGACGCCGAATGCCCCCTGAGCAGCGAAGAGCCGGCGGCCGACGCCGAGCCCGAGACCGAGACCGCCGCCGCGGCCGACGGTAGCGCGGACGCCCGTGCCGACGCCGATGCCGGTGAGGCGCACGAGGCCGCGGACCCGAATGCGGTCTACCGCCACCAGCTCGAAACCCGTACCCGGGATCTGGATGCCCTGCAGCGGCAGCTGGGGCGGGACGCCGCCGAGACCCTCCGCCGCAACCGTGAGGCAGGCGCCCTGCTGGAGTCGCTCATGGCGCGACTCGAGCTCGCGGCCGACATCCCGGAGGTGATGCGGGCGGATCCCTCCCTCAGCGAGGAGATCCGGCGTATCGCCGAGGCCCACGAGGCCCTGGGCCATCAGCTGGAGGCCACGGTGCGCTCGGTGGAGTCCATCGCCTCGGACAACCGCCGGCTGCAGGCGGAGCTGCGCCGCGTCCGCACCCTGAGCCTGACCGACGAGGGCACCGATCTGCCCAATCGCCGTGCCTTCTTCCGCCAGCTGCGCGCCGAGGCCGCACGCGTCCAGCGCGCAGGCGAGCGCTTCTCGCTCGCCATGCTCGACCTCGACCACTTCAAGCCCATCAACGACCGCTACGGGCACGCCGCCGGGGATCTCGTGCTGCGCGCCTATGCCGAGCAGGTGCTCTCCGTGTTCCGCGCCCACGACCTGGTGGCCCGCTACGGGGGCGAGGAGTTCGCCGTGCTGCTGCCGGGGACCACCCTCGACGGGGCTCAGCGTGCCCTCGGCAAGGTGCGCGAGCAGGCCCGCGGGCTGCACGTCACCTGGAAGGGCGAGACCATCCCCGTGCCGACCTTCTCCGCCGGCATTGCCGAGTTCGTGCCGGGCGAGCAGCCGGAGCTGGTCATCCAGCGCGCGGACCGGGCGCTTTACAAGGCGAAGCGCAACGGCCGCGACCGCACCGAGCTGGCCGTGCAGCAGTCGCCGCCGGGCGAGGCCGACGCCGCCGCACAGCGCGGAGCAGGGCGGTGAGCGTGCCCACGCGACACTCGGCGCTGGCGGGCAGCTGAGCCCATGCAGCCTCTGGCCCTGACGCCGCGGGACATCGTCCTCGCCGCTCCCGACCTGGCCTCGCCGCCGGAGGTCTACCGGCGCCTGACCGAGGTGCTGGAGCAGGGTGACTGGGATCTGCCGCAACTGGCGCGGGTGGTGGAGTCGGATCCCGGGGTGACCGCCCGGCTGCTGAAGCTCGTCAACAGCCCCTATTTCGGGATGCCACGGCGGGTGAGCTCGGTGGCGGACGCCGTCGGCGTCCTCGGCGCCAACGCACTCCGCAGCCTGGTGCTCGCCAGCACGGTGATGGAGCGCTACCGCGGCGTTCCGGAAGAGCTGCTGGACGTCCGCGCCTTCTGGCGCCGGTCTCTGCGCGTGGCGGTGACGGCAAGCCTGCTCGCCGAGGCAGCGCCGCGGGCGGTTGAGCGCCAGGAGCTGCTCCTCGGCGGCCTGCTCCACGATATCGGCGGGATGCTGCTCTGCCTCACGGTGCCGGAGGCGGTGCGGGAGGCCCTGCTGGAAGATCCCGATGTAGCCAGCTCCGGCGCCCTGGAGCGGGTCGTGCTGGGGAGCCCCCGACAGGCCCTGGGCGAGGCCCTGCTGGAGCACTGGCGGCTGCCGCCGCGGATCGTCGCCGCGGTGGCCTGGCACCCGCAGCCGGCACAGGCACCGCAGGCCGCTCTCCTGGTCGCCCTGACCTCCCTGGCGGTGGCCGGCGCCGCCGCTCTCGCCGAGGGCGAGGGCCCGCTGACGGATCCCGCGGACCCGCGCTGGGCGCTCGCCGGTGTGTCACCGCTCCCCGCCGAGGCGCTGGCCGAGGCCGCGGATTCGGCCTATCGCTCGACGCTTGCGCTGTTTGAGGGAACCGCCGGCGCGTACTAATCCTATCGAAAGTATTGTCAGGTCTCAGAGCCCCGGAGCGGGCCGGCGGCAAGGCGCGGGAGCGCCGGCGTGGTGATTCCACGTCAAGCGAGCGCAACGCCGCCGCCGGCCCGCTCCGGGGCTCCCGTAGGGCGGGCCTGTGCGCCGCGGCGGACTGCGTTGCTCGCCGCTTATGTAGCTCGGCTACACCGCGCGCCTCGCGCCTTGCCGCCGCGGCGCACAGGCCCGCTGAGACCTGACAATACTTTCGATAGGATTAGTTATGCCTGAGCGGCTGTTCTTCGCCGTGCAGCCACCCCCGCCGTCCCGTGCCATGCTGGCCGGAAGTGTCGCCGCCATGGGCCGCCCGGCCCGCCGCGTGCACGCGGATGACCTGCATCTGACGCTGGCCTTTCTGGGCGAGGTCGGGGGCACCGAGGCACCGAGCCGTGCCGGTGACCGGGCGGCGACGCAGGCGCCGCCGTTCTCCCTGGCGCTGGATCGGTTCGGGCTGTGGCGTCGCCGGGGGATCGCCTATGCCGCGCCGAGCCGGGTGCCGAGTGCCCTGCTCGCGCTGCACTCGGCGCTGTGGTCGGCCCTCGAGGCGGAGGGCTGGTCGCGGGAGCGCCGCCCCTTCCGCCCGCACCTGACCCTTGCCCGCGGTGCGGTGAGGGCGCCCCGTCAGGTGACGGTGGATCCCTGGCGGGTCGAGCACCTGCTGCTGCTGGCGAGCGGTCCACCACCGGCACCGCGTTATCGGGTGCTGGCGTCCTGGGCGCTCGGCGGTGCGGCGGCGGAGTAGGGTGCGGAATCCGGCATCGGACGCTCTCTCGCCGGGCGGCGGCGCCGCGGACCGGTCCGGCGCCGGGGCTGGGAGCAGTTCCGCTTCTGTGGAATAATCGGCGGCCGTTTTACGACTCACGCGAGCTCAGAGGTGGGCATGGACGAAGACCGCAAGAAGGCGCTGGGCGCCGCGCTGGGCCAGATCGAGAAGCAGTTCGGCAAGGGCGCGGTGATGCGCATGGGCGATGCCCGTGCGGTGCGCGACGTGCCGGCGATCTCCACCGGCTCGCTGACCCTGGACATCGCTCTCGGCGTCGGCGGTCTGCCGCGCGGCCGGGTGGTGGAGATCTACGGCCCGGAATCCTCCGGCAAGACCACGCTCACCCTGCACGCCATCGCCCAGGCGCAGAAGGCCGGCGGCACCGCAGCCTTTGTCGACGCCGAGCATGCCCTGGATCCGGACTATGCCGAGAAGCTCGGCGTCAACGTCGACGAGCTGCTTGTGTCGCAGCCGGATACCGGCGAGCAGGCGCTGGAGATCGCGGACATGCTGGTGCGCTCCTCGGCGGTGGACATCGTGGTGGTGGACTCGGTGGCGGCGCTGACCCCGAAGGCCGAGATCGAGGGCGAGATGGGCGACTCGCATGTCGGCCTGCAGGCGCGGCTGATGTCCCAGGCCCTGCGCAAGCTGACGGCGAACATCAAGCGCTCCAACACGCTGGTGGTCTTCATCAACCAGATCCGCATGAAGATCGGCGTAATGTTCGGCAGCCCCGAGACCACCACCGGCGGCAACGCGCTGAAGTTCTACGCCTCCGTGCGCATGGATATCCGCCGCCTGGGGGCGATCAAGAAGGGCGACGAGGTGGTGGGTAACGAGACCCGCGTCAAGGTCGTCAAGAACAAGATGGCACCGCCGTTCCGCCAGGCCGAGTTCGAGATCCTCTACGGCGAGGGCATCTCGCGCGAGGGCGAGCTCATCGACCTCGGCGTGAAGCAGGGCCTCGTGGAGAAGTCCGGTGCCTGGTACAGCTATAACGGCGACCGCATCGGCCAGGGCAAGGACAACGTCCGCAACCACCTGAAGGCCAACCCGCAGATCGCCGACGAGCTGGAGGCCAAGCTGCGCGAGCAGCTGCTCAGCCGGCCGAGCCGCGAGACCGCCGAGGAGGATCAGGCCGACGCCTGAGGCAAGCGTGGACGACGCCGACGAGGACGCTGTACGTGAGCAGGCCGTGCGTCTGCTGGCCCGGCGCGAGCACTCCCGCCGGGAGCTGGCGCGCAAGCTCGGCCAGCGCGGTCACCCGGCCCCGGTGATAGGCCGCGCGCTGGACGAGCTGGCGGCCGAGAACCTGCAGAGCGACGCGCGTTTCGCCGAGGCCTACGTCCGCAGCCGGCTGGAGCGGGGCTACGGTCCGGTGCGCATCGAGGCGGAGCTCGGCGAGCGCGGGGTGGATGCGGCCCTCGTCCGCCCGCTGCTCGAGGCCGATGACGACGAGTGGATCGAGCGCTGCCGCGAGGCCCACGCCCGGCGCTTCGGCCACGCCCCGGGCGACCTGCGGGAGCGCGCCAGGCAGACGCGCTTTCTCGCCAACCGGGGCTTCAGTGCCAGCCAGATTCGGCGCACTCTTGAGCTGGCAGGGGCCGCAGAGCCCGCCGACCGCGACGCGTAACAACGGACCGACATGACCACCAAGACCAGCGCAGAGATCCGCACCGCGTTCCACGAGTTCTTCCGCGAGCGCGGGCACGAAGTGGTGCCGAGCAGCCCGCTGGTGCCCGCGAACGACCCGACGCTGCTGTTCACCAACGCCGGCATGGTCCAGTTCAAGGATGTCTTCCTCGGCCGGGAGCAGCGGCCCTACAGCCGGGCCGTCACCAGCCAGCGCTGCGTGCGCGCCGGCGGCAAGCACAACGATCTGGAGAACGTGGGCTACACGGCCCGGCATCACACGTTCTTCGAGATGCTCGGCAACTTCAGCTTCGGCGACTACTTCAAGCGCGACGCCATCCGCTACGCCTGGACGTTCCTCACCGAGGTGCTGGAACTGCCGCCGGAGAGGCTCTGGGTCACCGTCTACGAGGAGGACGACGAGGCCGCGCAGCTCTGGCTGGAGGATATCGGCGTCGACCCCGGGCGCTTCTCCCGCATCGGCGCCGAGGACAACTTCTGGTCCATGGGCGACACCGGCCCCTGCGGCCCGTGCTCCGAGATCTTCTACGATCACGGCCCCGAGGTGCCCGGCGGACCGCCCGGCACCCCCGAGGAAGACGGCGACCGTTACGTCGAGATCTGGAATCTGGTGTTCATGCAGTACGACCGGGCCGCGGACGGCTCCCTGGCGCCGCTGCCGAGCCCGTCCATCGACACCGGCATGGGGCTCGAGCGCATCGCCGCCGTGGTCCAGGGCGTGCACAACAACTTCGAGATCGATCTCTTCCGCAATCTGGTGAGCGCCGCGGCCCGCCTTGCCGGCACCGACGAGCTCGAGAACAGCTCGCTGCGGGTAATCGCCGATCACATCCGGGCCTGTGCCTTCCTCATTGTCGACGGCGTATTCCCGAGCAACGAGGGTCGCGGCTACGTGCTGCGGCGGATCATCCGCCGGGCGGTGCGCCATGGCTACAAGCTCGGCATCGCCGAGCCGTTCTTCCATCGCCTGGTGGCGCCGCTGGTCACGGAGATGGGCGACGCGTACCCGGAGCTGCCGGCGGCTCAGGAAACCGTCGAGCGCATCCTGCGCCAGGAGGAGGAGCGCTTCCGCGAGACCCTGGAGCAGGGCCTGAAGCTCCTGGGCGAGGACCTGGACCGCCTGGAGGGTGGCACCATACCCGGCGAGACGGTGTTCAAGCTCTACGACACCTTCGGCTTCCCCGTGGACCTCACTGCCGATATCGCCCGCGAGCGCGGCCTCGAGCTGGACATGGCGGGGTTCGAGCGCGCGATGACGGCCCAGCGCGAGCGCGCCCGGGCCGCCAGCACCTTCCGCGCCGAGTACGGCGGTGCGGCGGACTTCGGTGGTCGCAGCGATTTCACCGGCTACACCGAGAGCGAGGATGTCGGCCGCGTGATCGGCCTCTACCGCGAGGGTGGTGCCGTCAACCGGCTCGAGGCCGGGGACCAGGGCATGGTGATCCTCGACCGCACGCCGTTCTATGCCGAGGCCGGCGGCCAGGTCGGGGACACCGGCTGGCTGGTGGCCGAAGGCTTCGTCTTCGAGGTACAGGATACGGTCCGCTACGGCGCCGCCCACGGCCATCTCGGCGTGGTCCGCGAGGGCGGCATCGGTCTCGACGAGGCGGTGGATGCCCGCATCGACCGCGAGCGCCGCGCCCGCACCGAGCTCAACCACACCGCGACGCATCTTCTGCATGCAGCCCTGCGTGAGGTGCTCGGCGAGCATGTGCGCCAGAAGGGCTCCCTGGTGGCGCCGGAGCGCCTGCGCTTCGACTTTGCCCACTTCGAGCCCGTGACCCGGGAGCAGCTGCAGCGCGTCGAGGCCCTGGTGAACGACCAGATCCGCGCGGACGAGCCCGCCGAGATCTTCGAGACCGACTACGACAAGGCCATCGCCCTCGGCGCCATGGCACTGTTCGGCGAGAAGTACGGGGATCGGGTGCGCGTGGTGCGCTTCGGCGACTTCTCCACCGAGCTCTGCGGTGGCACCCACGTCGCCCGGGCCGGGCGCATCGGCTACTGCAAGCTGGTGAGCGAGGGCGGCGTCTCCGCTGGCGTGCGCCGGGTCGAGGCAGTCACCGGCGATGCCGCGGTGCGCTGGGTGCAGGATGTCGAGGCACGCCTCGGCAGGGTGTCCGAGCTGCTCCGGGTGAGCCCGGAGAACGTCGCCGTGCGGGTGGAGCAGGAGCTGGAGCGCAGCCGCGGGCTGGAGCGCGAGCTGGGCCGCCTGCAGCAGAAGCTCGCCAGCGCCGCCGGCAGCGACCTCGCCGGGCGCGCCGAGCCCGTGGACGGGCTGCAGGTGCTGGCCTCGCGGGTGGACGGCGACGGCAAGTCGCTGCGCGAGACCGTGGACCAGCTGAAGAACAAGCTGGGCAGCGCGGCCATCGTGCTGGCGAGCGTCGACGGCGGCAAGGTGCGGCTGGTGGCGGGAGTCACCCCGGACGCCACCGACCGGATCAAGGCCGGCGAGCTGGTCAACGCCGTGGCCACCCAGGTTGGCGGCCGTGGCGGCGGCCGCGCCGATTTCGCCCAGGCCGGCGGCAGCGACCCCGAGCGCCTGGATCAGGCCCTCGCCTCGGTCACGGACTGGGTGCGGGCGCAGCTTTCCGGCTAGCGCAGGCGCCAGGGAACCGGGAGACAGAAGAACATGGCACTCATCGTTCAGAAATTCGGCGGCTCCTCGGTGGGCAGCATCGAGCGCATCGAGAACGTCGCCCGCAAGGCCATTCAGAGCCGCGAGGCCGGCCATGACGTGGTCGTGGTGGTCTCGGCCATGAAGGGCGAGACCGACCGGCTGCTCAAGCTCGCCCACGAGGCGGCGCAGACCGCGAGCCCGCGGCCGCGCGAGCTGGATCTGCTGCTCTCCACCGGCGAGACGGTCACGATCACGCTGCTCACCATGGTGCTGGAGCGGCTCGGCGCCCCGGCGCGCTGCTATACCGGCGCCCAGGTGCGCATCCTTACCGACAGCGCCTTCAGCAAGGCGCGCATCCAGGACATCGACGACGAGATCATCCGCGAGGATCTGCAGCTCGGGCGGATCGTTGTCGTCGCCGGCTTCCAGGGCGTCGACGAGAACGGCTCGATCACCACCCTCGGCCGCGGCGGATCGGATACCACGGCGGTGGCCCTGGCGGCGGCGCTCGGCGCCGACGAGTGCCAGATCTACACCGACGTGGATGGCGTCTACACGACGGACCCACGGGTGGTGCCCACCGCACGACGACTGGACCGGATCACCTTCGAGGAGATGCTGGAGCTGGCGAGCCTCGGCTCCAAGGTGCTGCAGATCCGGGCCGTGGAGTTCGCGGGCAAGTACCGGGTTCCGCTGCGGGTCCTCTCGAGCTTCGAGGAGGGGCCGGGCACACTGATCACGATGGAGGGAGAGAACATGCCTCAGGGGAGCATGGAGGAGCCGCTGATCGCCGGCATCGCGTTCAACCGCGATGAGGCTAAGCTGACGGTGATCGGAGTGCCGGACAAGCCCGGCATCGCGGCCCGCATCCTCGGGCCGATCGCGAAGGCCAACATCGAAGTCGACATGATCGTTCAGAACATCAGCAACGAGGGCATGACCGACTTCACCTTCACGGTGCACAAGAACGAGTACGAGCGGGCAATGGAGATCCTCCGGGACCAGGCCAAGGAGATGGGCGCACGCGAGGTCTTCGGTGACACCGGCATCGTGAAGCTGTCGCTGGTCGGTGTGGGCATGCGTTCCCACGCCGGCGTGGCGAGCCGGATGTTTGATGCCCTGGCGGATGAGGGCATCAACATCCAGATGATCTCCACCTCGGAAATCAAGATCTCGGTGGTGATCGATGAGAAATACCTGGAACTCGGCACCCGCGCCCTGCACAAGGCCTTCGAGCTCGACGACGAGGAAGGCCGGACCGTGCGGGTCGAGGGCAACTAGACCGGGCCAGGAAAGGACAGTCCCCGGGGCGCGGAACGCGCTTCGGGCGGCAGAGTCCCACTTTTGAGGGTTCGGCTGGAACGCAAGGATCAGCGTCACCCGCGGGGGTGACGGCTGGACGAGGGCCTGACAGCGGGGCAGGGCGTGGAGTGCCCGTGACCCGTTGGCAGGCGTCGTGGCCGCGGGGGCGGCAGGTGCTGCGACAATCTACGAGGAGTCGGGAAGATGCTCATTCTCACGCGCAGGGTCGGAGAGACCCTGATGATCGGCGATGAGGTAACGGTCACCGTATTGGGTGTGAAGGGAAATCAGGTGCGGATCGGAGTGAATGCCCCGCGCAATGTGTCGGTGCATCGCGAGGAGATCTACGACCGCATTCAGAAGGAAGAGCAGGACGACGAGCCGGAGGGGTCCGACGGCACGCCGTCCTGAGGCCGGTTTACGGCAACGGCACGTTGCCGTATCCTCTGCCGCGCAGATTGCGGACTGGCCGGAACAATGGCCACGCCCGCGGGCCTCGCTTCGCGGGGCGGGATCACCGGAGAGATGGCCGAGTGGCTGAAGGCGCTCCCCTGCTAAGGGAGTAAGGGCTTAACCGCCCTTCGAGGGTTCGAATCCCTCTCTCTCCGCCAAACAGCGCCGGGGCGGTCAACCCGCCCCGGCCCTGTCGAGTCGAAGGAAGCAAAGCTCGGCGTTGGCTTGACCGCTCAATCCAATCCCGACATACTTCGCGGCTCTCCAATCAGCGCCTGTAGCTCAACTGGACAGAGCACCTGACTACGGATCAGGAGGTTGGGGGTTCGAATCCTCCCGGGCGCGCCAAACATGACAGCCGGCACTCGTGCCGGCTGTTTTCGTTGTGCGCCGGGCACGGCGCGCCGGCGCCGTGACCGGCGCTGGATAACCGGTGAGCGAAAGCGAGCCGGGAAGTGGCCTGGGGGTGGAAGTCCCCTGCGGGCCCTGGTGACGGGAACCGCGAGCCGAACGGCAAGGGCATCATCGTGAGGTGCTGTCTGAAGGAAGCCTCAGGCGAATCTCCGACCCGACGAACAGGAACCGCATAGGAGGCGTGTCGTCGCGGGCGAGCAGGCAACGATCTGCGAACCCGATGTCACCCCGGAGCGGCGATACGTAGATGCGGCGGGTGTGGAGTGAAGGTCACGCGCCTTACCCCGGGAGGTCTGTCGGGCTGCTGTGAGCTACCGGCGCCGCGAGGTGCCGGGAAGGCCTGGCAGAAGTCAGCCGAGGCCATAGTAGTCGCCGGCACAGGGCGGCGAAGGGCCGAACGCGTGGAGCCGATCCGGCACTGGAGTGCTCGATGGCCGAAGCAGGCGTAGGCGAGGCGGCTGAGAGGTTGCCGCATCCCCGGAGGGCTGACGGCGGAACCGTCGGAGGTACGGGTGATGGACGCCAAGCGGCTGCGGCGCGCTCGAGACGAGCCGGGTCCGAGTCGACGGCGCTGCTGGAGGCGGCGCTGTGTCGCGAGAACCTGATGGCGGCCTACCGGCGGGTGGTGCGCAACCGGGGGGCCCCCGGCATCGACGGAGTGACCGTCGATGAGCTGTGGGCCTACTGCCAGGCGCACTGGTCGTCGATCCGCGAGCGGCTGCTGGAGGGGACGTACCGTCCCTCGCCGGTACGGGAGGTGAAGATCCCCAAGCCCGGGGGTGGCTCCCGGGCACTGGGCATCCCGACCGTGGTCGACCGGCTGATCCAGCAGGCGCTGGTGCAGGTGCTCACCCCGATCCTCGACCCGACGTTCTCGGGTGAGAGCTACGGCTTTCGCCCGGGGCGCAGTGCCCATCAGGCCGTCGAGCGTGCCCGCGGGCACGTGGCGGCGGGGCAGCGCTGGGTCGTGGACCTCGATCTGGCGCAGTTCTTCGACCGGGTCAATCATGACGTGCTGATGGCCCGGTTAGCGCGTCGGATCGAGGACCGGCGGGTGCTGCGCCTGATCCGGCGCTACCTGCAGGCCGGGGTGATGGCCGGTGGCGTGGTCTCGCCGCGGGCGGCGGGGACGCCGCAGGGCGGGCCGCTCTCGCCCCTGCTCTCGAACGTCCTGCTGGACGAGCTCGACCGGGAGCTGGAGCGGCGCGGCCACCGCTTCGTGCGTTACGCCGATGACGTCAGCGTCTACGTGCGCTCGCCCGAAGCGGGTGCGCGCGTGCTGGCATCGCTGGAGCGGTTCCTGTGGCGGCGGCTGCGCCTGGTGGTCAACCGTGAGAAGAGTGCGGTGGACCGCCCGTGGAAGCGCACGCTGCTCGGCTACAGCATGACCGCGCACCGTGAGCCGCGGCTGCGGGTGGCCCCCAGCTCGGTGCAGCGGCTCAAGGCCCGCCTGCGGGCCGCGCTGCGCCGCGGGCGGGGCCGCCACCTGCAGCGGGTGCTGGCGGCGCTGCAGCCGCTCATCCGGGGCTGGGTGGCCTACTTCCGCTTCGCCGAAGTCAAGGCGGCGTTCGAGGCGCTGGACCAGTGGCTCCGGCGCCGCCTGCGTTGCCTGCTGTGGCGGCAGTGGAAGCGCTGGCGCACCCGCGCCCGGCGGCTGATGCAGCACGGTGTCGAGCGCCTGCGAGCGTATCGCTCCGCCACCAACGGGCGTGGCCCGTGGTGGAACGCGGGGGCGGCCCACATGCACGTGGCCATCCCCGCGCGCTGGCTGCACCGTCAGGGTCTCGTGAGCTTCCTCGGCGAGCACCGTCGACTTGCGAGCGCTGCGTGAACCGCCGTATACGGCCCCGTACGTACGGTGGTGTGAGAGCCGGGGCGGGTGACCGCCCCGGCTACTCGATTGGTGGGCCCGGGAGGATTCGAACCCCCAACCCACCATGATCGGGTTCGACAGGCCCGTGTCAGCGCGCCTGAACGCCGCCGCGCAGCGGTGGCGGCCCGCAGGGCGAGGGCCGCCAGGCCCGAGTAATCCTCCCGGGCGCGCCAAACATGACAGCCGGCACTCGTGCCGGCTGTTTTCGTTGTGCGCCGGGCACGGCGCGCCGGCGCCGTGACCGGCGCTGGATAACCGGTGAGCGAAAGCGAGCCGGGAAGTGGCCTGGGGGTGGAAGTCCCCTGCGGGCCCTGGTGACGGGAACCGCGAGCCGAACGGCAAGGGCATCATCGTGAGGTGCTGTCTGAAGGAAGCCTCAGGCGAATCTCCGACCCGACGAACAGGAACCGCATAGGAGGCGTGTCGTCGCGGGCGAGCAGGCAACGATCTGCGAACCCGATGTCACCCCGGAGCGGCGATACGTAGATGCGGCGGGTGTGGAGTGAAGGTCACGCGCCTTACCCCGGGAGGTCTGTCGGGCTGCTGTGAGCTACCGGCGCCGCGAGGTGCCGGGAAGGCCTGGCAGAAGTCAGCCGAGGCCATAGTAGTCGCCGGCACAGGGCGGCGAAGGGCCGAACGCGTGGAGCCGATCCGGCACTGGAGTGCTCGATGGCCGAAGCAGGCGTAGGCGAGGCGGCTGAGAGGTTGCCGCATCCCCGGAGGGCTGACGGCGGAACCGTCGGAGGTACGGGTGATGGACGCCAAGCGGCTGCGGCGCGCTCGAGACGAGCCGGGTCCGAGTCGACGGCGCTGCTGGAGGCGGCGCTGTGTCGCGAGAACCTGATGGCGGCCTACCGGCGGGTGGTGCGCAACCGGGGGGCCCCCGGCATCGACGGAGTGACCGTCGATGAGCTGTGGGCCTACTGCCAGGCGCACTGGTCGTCGATCCGCGAGCGGCTGCTGGAGGGGACGTACCGTCCCTCGCCGGTACGGGAGGTGAAGATCCCCAAGCCCGGGGGTGGCTCCCGGGCACTGGGCATCCCGACCGTGGTCGACCGGCTGATCCAGCAGGCGCTGGTGCAGGTGCTCACCCCGATCCTCGACCCGACGTTCTCGGGTGAGAGCTACGGCTTTCGCCCGGGGCGCAGTGCCCATCAGGCCGTCGAGCGTGCCCGCGGGCACGTGGCGGCGGGGCAGCGCTGGGTCGTGGACCTCGATCTGGCGCAGTTCTTCGACCGGGTCAATCATGACGTGCTGATGGCCCGGTTAGCGCGTCGGATCGAGGACCGGCGGGTGCTGCGCCTGATCCGGCGCTACCTGCAGGCCGGGGTGATGGCCGGTGGCGTGGTCTCGCCGCGGGCGGCGGGGACGCCGCAGGGCGGGCCGCTCTCGCCCCTGCTCTCGAACGTCCTGCTGGACGAGCTCGACCGGGAGCTGGAGCGGCGCGGCCACCGCTTCGTGCGTTACGCCGATGACGTCAGCGTCTACGTGCGCTCGCCCGAAGCGGGTGCGCGCGTGCTGGCATCGCTGGAGCGGTTCCTGTGGCGGCGGCTGCGCCTGGTGGTCAACCGTGAGAAGAGTGCGGTGGACCGCCCGTGGAAGCGCACGCTGCTCGGCTACAGCATGACCGCGCACCGTGAGCCGCGGCTGCGGGTGGCCCCCAGCTCGGTGCAGCGGCTCAAGGCCCGCCTGCGGGCCGCGCTGCGCCGCGGGCGGGGCCGCCACCTGCAGCGGGTGCTGGCGGCGCTGCAGCCGCTCATCCGGGGCTGGGTGGCCTACTTCCGCTTCGCCGAAGTCAAGGCGGCGTTCGAGGCGCTGGACCAGTGGCTCCGGCGCCGCCTGCGTTGCCTGCTGTGGCGGCAGTGGAAGCGCTGGCGCACCCGCGCCCGGCGGCTGATGCAGCACGGTGTCGAGCGCCTGCGAGCGTATCGCTCCGCCACCAACGGGCGTGGCCCGTGGTGGAACGCGGGGGCGGCCCACATGCACGTGGCCATCCCCGCGCGCTGGCTGCACCGTCAGGGTCTCGTGAGCTTCCTCGGCGAGCACCGTCGACTTGCGAGCGCTGCGTGAACCGCCGTATACGGCCCCGTACGTACGGTGGTGTGAGAGCCGGGGCGGGTGACCGCCCCGGCTACTCGATCCAGGCTATGCGCATCGGGCGGGCTGAGCGGTGTGACCGATCTGCTCCAGCAGTGCGCGCTCGTCGAGGTGCAGCCAGGTCTCGACGATGTGCCCGGCTTCCAGCCGATACAGCACCATCCCGGTGAAGGTCACGCGTCGCCCGCTGGGCGGATAGCCCGCGTAGGCCCCTGTGTGGCGCACGGACACCACGAAGCGGGCCGCGACGAAGTCCCCCTCGGCCAGCATCGCGAGCGTTCGGTAGTCCATGTCACTGAACGCGGCGCCGAACTCCCGGAAGAACTGCTTGTAGGCCTCGCGACTGTCGGGGTTGCGGCCACCGGGGAAGCCGTGGGTCACGATCCCCTCCGCCACGGTGGCGTCGATGACGTCGAGATCGCCGCCGTGGGTGCCGTCGAGGAAGCGCGTGACCACTTCGCGGTTACGGGTCTCTGGTTGCATTATCCCGGTCTCCTTCATCTCACTGGTCTCCCTTGCTAGGGCGCTTGCGCTGCAGAGCTGTGTGCGGCGGCCAGGCGTTCCAGCAGCTCATGCGCGGGTACGTCCGTGGGTTGGGTGTGCACGGCCTCGGCCAGGATCCCGGTGAGCTCCGCGGTGCGGTCGCTCGCCGCGGGGAGGTGCCCACCGAGAATCGCGCTGGGCGCAAGCGCTTCGAGCGCCCGCAGCTTTCGGCCGAAGGCGTGTGCGTCCATTTCCCCGAGCCACGGGGCGTCCAGCGCGGACCAGCGCAGCAACCCGTCGCGCAGCGTGGCCCGGGGAATGGCCTGTGCCTCCTCCACCGGCGCCGGTAGCAGGGCGCCGAACGCATCGGCGGCAAACAGGGCCCGGGTGCGGGTGTCGAGGAAGCCGAGCGTCTCCGGCGCGTCGAAATACGGCGGGCGCAGGGCCACCAGCTCGCGGTCCGGCAGCTGCAGGCGCTCGCCGGGCGCGACCAGCCGCACCCGGTCCACCGGCAGCCCCTGCAGCGTCATCTTTCCCATGCCGAGAAAGCCGGTGACCACCTCGGCGCGGGGGGCGATATCCAGCAGTGCGGCCAGATTGCCGAGATGGTCCGGATCCGTGTGGCTGATCCAGATCCAGCGCAGATCCGCCGGGTCGATGACGCCCGCCAGACGCTGCAGCCAGTCCGTTCGCAGGGCCGCGAGGCCGGTTTCCACGAGCACCGGCTCGGGGCCCTGGATGACGAAGCTGTTCACGGCCAGTACGCCGTGTCCCGGCACCGGCAGCCAGGCGCCGAGCTCCCAGACCCCCGGCAGCACCTGCCGGGGCTGTTCCGTGCGGGGGGATTCCATGGTTTGCGTTCTCCTTCTGTCTCTCGAAGTCAGCCGGTGACCCGGCATAACCTGCCAATTACTTCAGTAACCAGTACTGTTCACTGAAGTGTGGCGAGTATTCCGCGGCGCCTCGCCATTGTCAATACTTGAGTAAACAGGTATGTTCATCGATATGGGTGAGCGCCGCTACCGCATGAAAAAACGCGCCGAGAGTCAGGCGCGTACGCGCGAGCGTATTGTCGAGGCGACGGTCGCCTTGCACGAGGAGCTGGGCCCGCGGCAGACGAGCATTCGTGCCATCGCCGAGCGTGCCGGGGTGCAGCGGCTGACCGTCTACCGGCATTTCCCGGACGACGCGAGCCTGTTCCAGGCCTGCACCGCGCACTGGCTGGCCCGCAACCCGCCGCCGGATGCCGCGGTCTGGCGAGCGTCCCCGGCGGGCGAGCCCCGCTGCCGTGACGCGCTGATCGCGTTCTATCGCTACTATCGCGACACCGAGGCCATGTGGGCGGCGTCGCATCGCGACGAGCCGGACGTCCCGGCGCTGCAGGGCCCCATGCAGGCCTTCCGGGCGCATCTCGACGCGGTTCGCGACGAACTGCTGGCCGGTTTCGCCGCGCCCTTGCGCACCCGGGAGGTGGCGCTCACCCTGAGGCATGCGCTCTCCTTCCCCACCTGGCAGGCGCTGGCACAGGCGGGCCTCGAGGACGAGCAGGCCGCTGCACTGGCCGTGGCGTGGCTGCGCGGAGCGGGGGAGGACGCTGCCGCCGGGGCCGGTGCCACGGATGCCGCGTCCCGGTCCGGAGCCGGCGGGGCATGACGGTTCCTGATCGGCAACGAGCGTCCGCCACGCTGGCAGCCCGTATGGGCGCGGCGGGAGGCACCCACGGCGGCCTCGCGCCCGGCACGGCGGCTGCAGCGACCCCTGCGTCGCGGGCTCCTGCCCCCGGGACAGCGGAAGGTCGTTGCTCATCAGGTGTCGATTTGCCGGTGACGGTCTGACACGGTAAAAAAGGACTCAAACGGTCCACATTGTTAGGAAATCGCTATGACGGCACGGGCACGGGCGGACGTAATGCTCGACCCTCAGGTGCAGGCACGGCATCACGAGCGGGTGCGCGAGGCGCACCAGACCGAGCTGGTGGAGGACTACGTCGAGCTCATCGCCGACCTGATCGACGCCAAGGGCGAGGCGCGGGCCGTGGAGCTCGCCCAGCGCCTCGGGGTGCGCCAGGCCACGGTGGGCAAGATGGTGGCACGCCTGCGCGAGATGGATCTGGTGCAGAGCGAGCCCTATCGGGCGATCTTCCTTACCCCGCGCGGCCGGCGCATGGCCGAGGCCTCGCGCCAACGGCACGCGACGGTGCTGCGCTTTCTGCGGGCCGCGGGGGTGTCCGAGGCGACGGCGATGACCGACGCCGAGGGCGTCGAGCACCACGTCAGCGACGAGACGCTGGCGGCGCTGGAGCGTCTGGCCGGCTGGCTGGAGGCGGGGCGGGATGCGTCCCGGTCCGGATAGTGCAACGGATGGCGAGGCGGGCGCGCGGGCGTGCTCGGCACGACGTCGAGCACTCGGTCAGGGCCCAGGGCACGGTTGCCCGCCGGATCCGCGGCCGCAGTCCCGAACCGGAGCGCTTTCCGGGCTGAAGCCATTGATCGGCGGTGTGGATTGTGTACACTGTGCGGCTGCAAGGCGGCGTTGGCCCGATTGGGTTGACCGCCCGGCACAGGCATCTTCGGGAAGGCCGCTTGCGGCCTTTTTTTGTAGCTGGCGCCCCGGTGGCGCAGGCGGGTTTCGAGGAATGGGCCGAGGGCCCATTTTTTGTTCCGGCACGGGCCGGATGCGGAGCGGATGACGGCAGTCGACAGTCTCACGGGGTTGCTGGAGCCGGTGGTCGAGGGGCTCGGCTACGAGCTGGTCGGCGTGGAATACCACCCGAGCGGCCGACAGGGGCTCCTGCGGGTGTACATCGATCACCCCGAGGGCATCGGCGTCGACGACTGCGCGCGGGTGAGCCACCAGGTCAGCGGTGTGCTCGACGTCGAGGACCCGCTGCCCGGCGAGTATCTGCTCGAGGTCTCCTCGCCCGGTCTCGACCGGCCGGTGTTCAAGCCTGCGGATTTCCAGCGTTTTGCCGGCGAACGAGTGCGCCTGCGGCTGCGCGGGCTGGTGGACGGCCGGCGCAAGTATCGCGGGCGATTGCTCGGGCTGCGCGGCGAGAGCGTGGTGATCGAGGAGTCCGGCGGGGAGGTGGCCGTGCCGCTTGCCGAGATCGATCGGGCCAATCTGGAGCTGGAGCCCTGAGCGCGGGCGCGCATGGGCTGTGGCGAGCGGGAGACGGAAGACGATGAGCAAAGAGATCCTGCTGGTGGTGGATGCCATCGCCAACGAGAAGGGCGTGGATCAGGAAGTGATCTTCGAGGCCATCGAGGCGGCGCTCGCCTCGGCGACCCGCAAGCGTCACCCCGAGGAGATCGACGCCCGCGTGGCGGTGGACCGGAACACCGGAGAGTACGAGACCTTCCGCCGCTGGCTGGTGGTGGACGACGAGGAAGAGATCGAGGAGCCGCAGGCGCAGCTGACGCTCTCCGAGGCACGCCAGCGCGACCCGAACGCCCAGCCCGGCGACTACGTCGAGGAGCCGATGGAGTCGGTGGAGTTCGGCCGCATCGCCGCGCAGACGGCCAAGCAGGTGATCGTGCAGAAGGTGCGCGAGGCCGAGCGGGCCAAGGTCGTCGAGGCCTACCAGGAGCGCGAGGGCGAGCTGATCACGGGCATCGTCAAGCGCGCCGAGCGCGGCAACGTGTTCCTGGATCTTGGTGGCAACGCCGAGGCCTTCATCCCGCGGGAGGAGATGATCCCGCGCGAGGCGGTGCGCCCCGGGGACCGGCTGCGCGCCTGGCTGCGCGAGGTGCGCGCCGAGGCCCGCGGGCCGCAGCTGTTCGCGAGCCGCTCCGCGCCCGAGTTCCTGATCGAGCTGTTCAAGCTCGAGGTGCCGGAGATCGGCCAGGAGCTGCTGGACCTCAAGGGCGCCGCGCGGGATCCCGGGCTGCGGGCGAAGATCGCCGTGCAGGCCCTGGATACGCGCATCGACCCGGTGGGTGCCTGTGTCGGCATGCGCGGCTCGCGGGTGCAGGCGGTCTCCAACGAGCTCTCCGGTGAGCGCATCGACATCATCCTCTGGGACGAGAATCCGGCGCAGTTCGTCATCAACGCCATGGCGCCGGCGGAGGTCGAGTCCATCGTCGTTGACGAGGACCGGCACAGCATGGACATCGCCGTGGCCGAGGAGCAGCTCTCCCAGGCCATTGGCCGGGGCGGGCAGAACGTCCGCCTCGCCAGCGAGCTCACCGGCTGGGAGCTCAACGTCATGACCGCCGAGGAGGCGGAGGCGAAGAGCGAGCAGGAGGCGGCTGAGCTGGTGCAGATGTTCATGGACGAGCTCGACGCCGACGAGGACGTCGCCGCCCTGCTGGTGGAAGAGGGCTTCTCGAGCCTGGAGGAGGTGGCCTATGTGCCGGCCTCCGAGCTTCTCGCCATCGAGGGGTTCGAGCACGAGATGGTCGAGGCGCTGCGCGCCCGTGCCCGGGATGTTCTCCTCACCCGGGAGATCGCGGCCGAGGAGGCCGGGGGCGGGAGCCAGGAGCCCGCGGACGATCTGCTCTCGATGGAGGGCATGGACGAGACGCTGGCCCGCAAGCTGGCAGCCCAGGGCGTGGTCACCATGGAGGACCTCGCCGAGCAGTCGGTGGACGACCTCACGGATATCGACGGTCTGGACCCGGAGCGCGCGGCCGCGCTGATCATGAAGGCCCGCGAGCCCTGGTTCGCCGACCAGGAGGACGGCCCGGCCTGAGCCGCGCCCGGAGCGCGGACAGCCGTGGGCGTGTCCTCTGAGGGCCGCCCGCCACGACGGGGACGGAGGTTAAGCATATGTCGCAGACGACAGTCAGAGAATTCGCCGAGGCGGTGGGCATCCCGGTGGAGCGCCTGCTGGGCCAGCTCAACGAGGCCGGCCTGGAAGGCCGCGAGCCCGATTCGGCCATGTCCGACGAGGACAAGTCCGCCCTGCTGGGTCATCTGCGCAAGACGCACGGGCGCAAGGACGAGGAGGCCGAAGGCGGCCCCAAGCAGATCACCCTGAAGCGCAAGAGCCACAGCCAGATCCGGCTGCCCTCCTCGGGCGCCGAGCGGCGTGGTGCGCGCGGCGCACGCACCGGTGGGCGCACGGTCAATGTCGAGGTGCGCAAGAAGCGCACCTACGTCAAGCGCAGCGTGGTGGAGGCCGAGGCCCAGGAGCAGGACGCGCAGATCCTGCAGACCGCGCTGCAGGAGGACCTCGAGGCCGCCGAGGCGCGGCGCGAGGCGGAGGCGCAGGAGGCCGCGCGGCGCGAGGCCGAGGCGGCGGAGGCTGCTGCCCGCGAGGCCGAGGCCGCCAAGGCCGAGGCCGCGAAGGGCGCCGAGGCCGCCGCTGCGACGGATACGCCGGCCGAGCCCGGCGCCGAGCCGGCCGAGGCCCAGAGCGTTGCCGATCTCGAGGCGGAGCAGCAGAAGTCCGACTCCGAGGCGGCGCGCAAGAAGGAGATCGAGGACGAGAAGGAGCGCAAGCGCCTGGAGGCCGAGGCGAAGCGCGAGCGCGAGGCCGAAGAGCGCGCGGCGCGCAAGGCCGCCCGCGGCAAGGGCAAGGCCCGGAAGAAGGCCGAGACGCGACCCTCCGGTCGCGGTGGCCGCGGCGCGCGGCGCCCGGCGGCAGGCTCCGCCAGCGAGGCCCTGCAGCAGGGCTTCGAGAAGCCCACGGCGCCGGTGGTGCGTGAGGTCCAGGTGCCGGAGTCGATCACCGTGGGCGATCTCGCCCAGCGCATGAGCGTGAAGGCCGCGGACCTGATCAAGGAGATGATGAAGCAGGGCGTGATGGCCACCATCAACCAGCCCATCGACCAGGACACTGCCGTCCTGCTGGTGGAGGAGATGGGCCACAAGCCGCGCATCGTGCGCGAGGATGCCATCGAGGAGACCGTGCTCAGTCAGGCCGCAGAGCCGGAGGGCGAGCAGGTGCCGCGTGCCCCCGTGATCACCATCATGGGCCATGTCGACCACGGCAAGACCTCGCTGCTGGACTACGTGCGCCGCTCCAAGGTGGCGGCCGGCGAGGCCGGCGGCATCACCCAGCACATCGGTGCCTACCGTGTGCCGACCGACCGCGGCGAGCTGACCTTCCTGGACACCCCGGGCCACGAGGCCTTCACGGCCATGCGCGCCCGTGGCGCCCAGGTCACGGACGTGGTCATCCTCGTGGTGGCGGCGGACGACGGCGTCATGCCGCAGACCGAGGAGGCGGTGAAGCACGCCAAGGCCGCCGGGGTGCCCATCGTGGTCGCCGTGAACAAGATCGACCGCGAGGATGCCGACCCGGACCGGGTGAAGAACGAGCTCGCCCAGCGCGAGGTGATCCCGGAGGACTGGGGTGGTGACACCCAGTTCATCAACGTTTCCGCCATTACCGGCGAGGGCATCGAGGATCTGCTCGAGGCGGTGGCGCTGCAGGCGGAGCTGCTGGAGCTCAAGGCCGTGCGCGACTGCCCGGCCTCCGGCATCGTCATCGAGTCGAGCCTGGATCGCGGGCGCGGCCCGGTGGCCACGGTGCTGGTGCAGAACGGCGTCCTGCGGCAGGGCGACACCATCATCTCCGGCACCGAGTTCGGCCGCGTGCGCGCGCTCCTCGACGAGAAGGGCGAGCGGGTGAAGGAGGCCGGGCCGTCGACGCCGGTGGTGGTGCTCGGCCTCTCCGGCCTGCCCGAGGCGGGCGACGAAGTGCTGGTGGTCGAGGACGAGAAGAAGGCCCGCGAGGTGGCCGACTATCGCCGCGAGAAGGGCCGCGAGAAGCGCCTGCAGGCGCAGAAGGCGGCGAAGATGGACGAGCTCTTCTCGCAGATGCAGGACCAGGAGGTGAAGACCGTCAACCTCGTGGTGAAGGGCGACGTGCAGGGCTCGGTTGAGGCGCTCACGCAGTCGCTGACCAACCTCTCCACCGACGAGGTCCGGATCAAGGCGGTGGCGAGCGGCGTCGGCGCCATCAACGAGTCGGACGTCAACCTGGCGCTGGCCTCCGAGGCCCTGCTGATCGGCTTCAACGTCCGTGCCGATGCCAAGGCCCGGCGCCTCGCGCAGGAGAACGGCGTCGACCTGCACTACTACAGCATCATCTACGACGCCATCGACCAGCTGCGCAACGCCATCAGCGGCATGCTCGAGCCGGAGACCCGGGAGCAGATCATCGGCCTTGCCGAGGTCCGGGATGTGTTCCGCTCCTCCAAGCTCGGCCAGATCGCCGGCTGCCTGGTGGTGGACGGCGTCGTGCGCCGGCGCAACCCGATCCGTGTGCTGCGCGACAACGTGGTCATCTTCGAGGGCGAGCTGGAGTCGCTGCGCCGCTTCAAGGACGACGTCAACGAGGTGCGCTCGGGCACCGAATGCGGCATCGGCGTCAAGAACTACAATGATGTCAGGGCCGGCGATCAGATCGAGTGCTACGAGCGCGTGACCATCGAGCGGACTCTGTAATGCCGAAGGACTTCCCGCGTACCCGCCGGGTGGCCGATCAGGTCCAGCGCGAGCTGGCCGGCCTGATCCGGGACGAGGTCCGCGACCCGCGGGTGGGGTCGGTGACCGTCTCCGAGGTGCAGGTGAGCCGCGATCTCGCCTACGCCGACGTGCACGTCACCGGCCTCGGCATGGATGCGGAGGCCTCCCGCGAGATGACGGCCGCCCTCAACCATGCCGCGGGCTTTCTGCGCAGCCAGCTGGCACGCCGTCTGCGGCTGCGTACGGTGCCGGCGCTGCGCTTCCGGCATGACGAGGCCTTCGACCGGGGCGCCCGCCTCTCGCGGCTGATCGACGACGCGGTGGCAGACGACGCCAGCCGCCGCGACGACTGATCGGGAGGGCGCTGATGCCGCGCAAGGGCCGCCCGGTCAGCGGCATTCTCCTGCTTGACAAACCCGCCGGCGAGACCTCCAACCGCGCCCTGCAGCGGGTGCGCCGGCTGCTGCAGGCGCGCAAGGCCGGGCATACCGGCAGCCTGGACCCGCTCGCCACCGGCCTGCTGCCGCTCTGTTTCGGCGAGGCCACCAAGGTCAGCGGCTGCCTGCTGGACGCCTCGAAGCGCTACGAGGTCACCGCGCGCTTCGGCGTGACCACCGACACCGCCGACGCCGAAGGCGAGACGCTGGAGCGCCGGCCGGTGCCGGCCCTGGACCGGCCAGGAGTGGAGGCGGCGCTGGCCGGCCTGCGCGGCGAGCAGGACCAGGTGCCGCCCATGTACTCGGCGGTAAAGCATCAGGGCCGCCGCCTCTACGAACTGGCCCGCTCCGGGGTGGAGGTGCCGCGGGCCGCCCGCCGGATCACCGTGCATGCCCTGGAGCTGGCCTGGCTCGCGGGCGAGGAGGCGGGCCTGCGTGTGCACTGCTCCAAGGGCACCTATGTGCGCACGCTGGTGGCGGATCTCGGCGAGGCGCTCGGCTGCGGCGCGCACGTCACCGCGCTGCGGCGCACGGCGCTCGGCCCTTTCGAGGCCCCCGGCATGGTGACCCTGGAGACGCTGGAGCAGCGTGCCGCGGATGGTCCGGCGGCGCTGGACGAGCTGCTGCTGCCGCCGGATACGGCCATCGCCGACTGGCCGGCGGTGGTGCTCGGCCCCGAGACCGCGCCGTATCTGCGCCAGGGCCAGGCGGTCTGGATTCCGCGGGCGCCGGCGCCCGGCGCGGTGCGGCTGTACGGGCCGGAGGGGTTCCTCGGCATGGGCTTGGTGCTGGATGACGGCAGGGTGGCACCGCGGCGCCTGCTCGCGGTCCCCGAAGGCTGAGCGCAGCCACCGGGGGGGCTTTCGCTTGTTCCCCCTCGGTGGCACCGATAGAATACCGAATTCGCTGGAATACCGGATTACTCAGGAGCTTTCGATGTCTCTCACGGCTGAACAGAAGCAGGAGATCGTCCGTGACTACGGGCGTTCCGAGGGCGATACGGGGTCGCCCGAGGTGCAGATCGCGCTGCTGACTGCGCGCATCCAGCACCTCACCGAGCACTTCGCCACGCACAAGCAGGATCATCACTCCCGCCGCGGGCTGCTGAAGCTCGTCAACCAGCGTCGGCAGATGCTCGACTATCTGCGGCGCAAGAGCCGGGATCGCTACCAGAGCGTCATCGAGCGCCTCGGCCTGCGCAAGTAGGCGAACTTTCCACGACCGCAGGGTGTAACCGTAGTGACTCCGACCGCCGTCAAGAAGTCTTTCCAGTTCGGCGAGCAGACCGTGACCCTGGAGACCGGGCGTATCGCCCGCCAGGCCAGCGGCGCCGTACTGGTGAACATGTCCGATACCGTGGTGCTGGTCACGGTGGTAGGGAAGAAGGAGCAGGTAGAGGGCCGCAGCTTCCTGCCCCTGACCGTCAACTATCAGGAGCGCACCTACGCCGCGGGCAAGATTCCCGGTGGCTTCTTCAAGCGTGAGGGTCGCCCCTCGGAGAAGGAGACCCTGGTCTCCCGGCTTATCGACCGGCCCATCCGGCCGCTTTTCCCGGAGGGCTTCTCCAACGAGGTGCAGGTGATCGCCACGGTGATCTCCATGAACCCCGAGGTCGACGCCGACATCCCCGCGCTCATCGGTACCTCGGCGGCCCTGGCCGTCTCCGGTATTCCCTTCGAGGGCCCGATTGGCGCGGCGCGGGTGGGCTACAGCGACGGCCAGTTCCTGCTCAACCCGACCTTCACCCAGCTGGAGAGCTCCGAGCTGGATCTGGTGGTCGCCGGTACCGAGCAGGCGGTGCTGATGGTGGAGTCCGAGGCACACCGCCTGCCCGAGCAGACCATGCTCGACGCGGTGCTCTACGGCCACGAGCAGATGCAGTCGGCGATCGCCGCCATCAACGAGCTCGCCGCGGAGGCCGGCAAGCCGCGCTGGGACTGGCAGCCGCCGGCGAAGGACGAGAGCCTCGCCGAGCGCGTGCGCAGCGTCGCCGAGCAGTCCCTGACCGAGGCGTACGCCATCACCGAGAAGCAGGCCCGCCAGGAGGCCATCGGCGCCGTTCGTGAGCGGGTGGTGGAAGAGCTCGTCGCCACCGACGAGAAGCCCGACGGGTATTCTCCCGATCAGGTCTCCGCCGCGTTCAAGGATCTCGAGAAGCGCATCGTCCGTGGCCGCATCATCCGCGGCGAGCCCCGGATCGACGGTCGTGACACCCGCACCGTGCGCGCCATCGACATCGAGGTGGGCTCCCTGCCACGCACCCACGGCTCGGCCATCTTCACCCGCGGCGAGACCCAGGCCGTGGTGGTGACTACCCTTGGCACCGGCCGCGACGCGCAGATCATCGATGCCATCGAGGGCGAGCGGCGCGAGCCGTTCATGCTGCACTACAACTTCCCGCCGTACTGCGTCGGTGAGACCGGCTTCATGGGCACGCCCAAGCGCCGCGAGATCGGCCACGGCAAGCTCGCCAAGCGCGGCATCCAGGCCGTGATGCCGACGCCGGAGGACTGCCCCTACGTCATCCGCGTGGTCTCCGAGATTACCGAGTCCAACGGCTCCAGCTCCATGGCCACGGTCTGCGGCACCAGCCTCTCGCTGATGGACGCCGGCGTGCCCATCGCCGCGCCGGTGGCGGGTATCGCCATGGGCCTGATCAAGGAAGGCGACGACTTCGCCGTGCTCACCGACATCCTCGGCGACGAGGACCACCTCGGCGACATGGACTTCAAGGTGGCTGGCACCGAGCAGGGCGTCACCGCCCTGCAGATGGACATCAAGATCAACGGCATCACCCGCGAGATCATGGAGCGGGCGCTGGAGCAGGCCCGGGAAGGGCGGCTGCACATCCTCGGCAAGATGAACGAGGTGATCGGCGAGGCCCGCGCGGAGATGTCCGCCTACGCGCCGCGGCTGATCACCATGAAGATCGACCCGGAGAAGATCCGCGACGTCATCGGCAAGGGCGGCGCCACCATCCGCCAGCTCACCGAGGAGACCGGCACCACCATCGACATCACCGACGATGGCACGGTGACCATCGGCTCCGTGGACAAGGCCGCCGGCGAGGAGGCGCGCCGGCGCATCGAGCTGCTCACCGCCGACGTCGAGGTGGGCCAGATCTACGAGGGCAAGGTCATCAAGCTGATGGACTTCGGCGCCTTCGTGAACATCCTCCCCGGCCGCGACGGGCTCGTGCACATCTCCCAGATCTCCAACCGTCGCGTGGAGAGCGTCTCCGACGAGCTGACCGAAGGCCAGACCGTGCGGGTCAAGGTGCTGGAGGTGGACCGCCAGGGCCGCATCCGCCTCAGCATCAAGGCGATCAACGAGGAGGGCGCCAGCGCCTGACCGGGTGCCGCCAGCCGACGATCGGGAAGGGGCCTGCGGGCCCCTTTTTCGTCTCTGAGCCGCTTCTGGGATTCAACACAAGGAGACCAAGGTTCACAAAGCCCTTTGCGCCTTTGTGTTCGTTCTTCTAGCGATCCACGAACAGGTCCAGTACCAGCTCCGATTCCGGCAGCGCCGGATCCACCTGGTAGCCGCTGAAGTCGGTGACGCCCTCACCACGCAGCACGTCCTCGTCGATGAAGAACTGCCCGGTGCACTCGCGGCTTGGCCGCGTCAGGATCACGTGCGCCGCATCGGCCACGATCTCCGGGTGGCGGCCGCGGGCGGAGAGGGCGGGGCCGCCGAGCAGATTGTCCACCGCGGCGGTCTTCAGCAGCGTGCGCGGCCACAGGGCGTTGCAGGCGACGCCGCGGTCGCGGAACTCCTCGGCCATGCCCAGCATGCACAGGCTCATGCCGAACTTGGCCAGGCTGTAGCCGACGTGCCCGCTGAACCAGCGCGGCTGCAGGTCGAGCGGCGGCGCCAGTGTCAGGATATGCGGATTCTCTGCCCGCAGCAGATGCGGCAGGCAGCTCTGGCTGCAGAGGTAGGTGCCGCGGGCGTTGACCTGGTGCATGAGGTCAAAGCGCTTCATCGGCAGGTCCAGCGTGCCGCGCAGGTCGATGGCGCTGGCGTTGTTGACCAGGATGTCGATACCGCCGAACCGCGCCACCGCCGCGTCCACGGCGGCCTGCGCTGCCGCCTCGTCGCGGATGTCGGTGACCACCGGCAGACAGCGTCCGCCTGCGGCCTCTACCGCCGCCGCTGCCTCGGGCAGCGTTCCGGGCAGCTTCGGGTGCGGGCGCTCGGTCTTGGCTGCGAGCACGACATTCGCCCCGTCGGCCCCGCACCGCCGGGCAATGGCGAGCCCGACCCCGCGGCTGCCCCCGGTGATGAACACCGTCCGCCCCGACAGCGTTGCCATACCCGTAGCCCTCCTCACCGATACGACCCGGCCTCGCCGGCACCGGACTGACACTGGGCAAGGTCTGTCCCAGCCCGGAGCCTCCTTCTCGCCCGGAGCATACGCCAGCGTATGTTCGCCCGTCGATGGACCCCGTCCGACCCGGTGTCACTGGATGGCCCCTTTCCGTCCCTGCCTTGCCCCCTCCCGGGCATGAGGCAGCCATGCCGCTGCCGTGCAATGGCGCTGGCCGCGCTTCGCCGGGCGGCCACAAGGAATGCCACTGGAGAGCCCCCGACATGACGACACTGATCCTCGACGACCTGAGCGAAGCGGCCCGCCGCCGCCTGTTGGGAACGCCACCGGCCCGCCCGGGCGCTCAGTCCGGAAACCCCTCCGCCAGCGCCGCCAGCGTGCGCCGCTCGACCCAGTACCGCGGCCGGAACAAGGGGCCCGCCTCGAGAAAGCCGACGTGACCGCCCCGCGGGCTGACCTCCAGGTCCACCGCCGGGGAAACCCGACCCGGGATGCCCGCGGCGGGTACGAAGGGGTCGTCCCGGGCCTGCAGCACCAGCGTGGGATCCGCGATACGGGCGAGAGCCGGGCCGGGGCTGCAGGCGCGGTAGTAGCCCACGGCACCGTCGAAGCCGTGCAGCGGCGCGGTCACATGCTCGTCGAAGGCGCGCAGGCTGCGCAGCTCATGGATCCGCTCCGCGGGCCAGGGCGCATCCGGCCGGCCCTCGAACTTGGCCCGATAACCCCGCCGCAGCCCCCGCAGCAGGTGCCGCTGGTAGACCCGGGCAAAGCCCTGGTCCACCGCCCGCGCGCAGGCATCCAGGTCGAACGGCACCGACACCGCCACCGTCAGCTCCGGCTGGACGACGCTCGCCCCGGCGGCCCGCCAGTTGAGCGCCATGGCGCCGCCGAGGGAAAAACCCACCACCGCGGCAGGTCGTTCACCGAGCTGCCGGCGCAGGTGGGCGAGGGCATGCAGGGCGTCGTCCCAGGCGCCGGCATGGTAGAACCTCGGCAGGCGGTTCGGCCGTCCGGCCGCTCCCCGATACTGCAGCGCAACCCCCTGATAGCCCGCGGCGTCCAGCGCGGCCAGGAGGCCGAGAATGTAAGGTGAGTTGGCACAGCCCCCGAGGCCGTGCAGCGCCAGTACCAGTGGTCCCGAGCGCCGCGGGCCGAGGAAGGTATCGACGAAGTCGCCGTCCGGCAGCTCCACCCGCTCCCGGCTCAGCGCCACCGGCGGCGGCCGCCGCAACAGCGCCGGCACCATGGTCTGCAGATGCCGGCCCCGCACCAGCGGATGCGGCCGGAACCCGCTGCTGCGCGCCTCCGTGGCGGGTTTGTCTATCGGAACGTCCATTTGCCCCGAGTGTAAGGCAACGGTTTCCGTAGGTCGCACACGGCGGCGCCGTGCACGACCTACATCCCGGTTACGAGCCGGTGCCGGCCGCGAGCCGCGGTGGGGCGGCGGGCTCGATGTCGCAGTGCTCGCCGCCGGCCCGGGGGAGGGTGACGATGAAGCAGGCGCCCTCGCCCGGGGTGCTCTCCACCGTGATGTCGCCCCAGTGCAGCTCGACGATGCGGCGGGCGATGGACAGGCCGAGGCCGCTGCCCTGGGGCTTGCCGGCGCGCTGGTCCTGAAGCTGGTGGAACTTCTCGAAGATGCGTGCCTGCTCCGCGGGCGGAATGCCGGGGCCGTTGTCCTGGACCCGCAGGGTGATGCGCTGGTCATCGGCCGCCAGACCGAGGTGCACCTCGCCGCTGCCGCGGGGGCAGAACTTTGCGGCATTGGAGAGCAGATTGATGAGGAGCTGCATCAGCCGGTCCCGGTCGCCCTTGACCGGCGCCGGCCCCTTGGGTGGATCCAGGCGCAGCGCTACCTCCGCCTCGTGGAACAGCTGCGAGGTCGCGTCCGCCGCCTCGCGCGCGACCTCGGCCAGGTCCAGCGTCTCCAGCCGCCAGCCGCTCCATCCGCTCTCCATCCGCGAGAGGTCCAGGACCTCGTTGATCAGGCGGCTCAGGCGCTCGGTTTCCCGGACTACGATCTGCAGGAACTCCCGGCGCTGCTCGTCGGGCATGTCCGGGCTCTCCAGCAGGATCTCGCCGAAGGCCCGGATCGAGGTGAGCGGCGTGCGCAGCTCATGACTGACCATGGAGACGAACTCGTCCTTGAGCCGGTCGAGCTCCTGCAGCCGCTCGTTGGCGGCGCGCAGCTGGGCGGTGGCGCGCTCCAGCTCCTGGGATTTCTGCTCCAGGCGTCGGCTGTATTCGATGGCCTGGGAGGTGGCGTCGAGGATCTCCAGCACGCCCTCGAAGGTGAGCGCTTCGCCCTTGACCACCGAGCCCATCATCACCCGCGCCGAGGTGGCACCGATGTGCCCCGCGAGCAGCCGCTCGGCGTGGCTCACCAGGGCCGGGTCGGCGAGGGCGTCGTCCGCGGGCAGGCCGCCATGGCGGCGGCCATAGTCGGCGAAGGCCTCGTGGGTGCGCCGGGCGCCGAGGAAGCGGGCGAGCAGGGCGTGCAGGTCCGCCACCGTGGTGCGTCCCTGCCAGAAGCGGCCCTCGTGGCCCGACTGACGGAAGACGTCCACGAACAGCGTCGCCTGGATGCGGTCGATGTCCCGTGTCGGGCCGAACACCGACAGGCCGATGGTCAGCCCCGTGTTCAGCAGCAGGCTCCATAGGGTGCCGTGGGCGATCGCATCCAGCCCCTCGAGGCCGAACAGTGCCTCCGGGCGCAGCCAGCCGATCCCGCCCGGGCCCTCGGCGAGCCAGGCCATGGGCAGCCAGCCGGCCCGGATCAGCGCCGGCAGCAGCAGCGTGTAGCCCCAGACCAGGAAGCCGCCGACCAGGCCGGCCAGTGCCCCGCGGCGCTGGGCGCCGTGCCAGTAGAGCCCGAGCAGGATGGGCGGGGCGAACTGGGCCACTGCCGCGAAGGCGATGAGGCCGATGCTGACCAGCGCATAGCTTTCGCCCACCAGCGCGTAATAGACGTAGCCGAGCAGGACGACCGCCACGATGGCGAGCCGGCGCACGCGCAGCACCAGCCGGCGCAGGTCGGCGTCGCCACGGCTCGGCAGCAGGCCGCTGCGCAGCAGCGCCGGCATGACGAGGTCGTTGCTGATCATGGTGGAGAGCGCCACGGTGGCGACGATCACCATGCTGGTGGCCGCGGAGAAACCGCCGAGATAGACCAGCAGCGCCAGCAGCTCCTGGCCCTGGGACAGGGGCAGGGTGAGTACGAACGTGTCCGGGTCCACGCCATGGCCTAGGGTGAGCAGCCCGCCCAGGGCGATGGGCAGGACGAACAGGTTGATCACGAACAGGTACAGCGGAAACAGCCAGGCCGCGGTGAGCAGGTGCCGCTCGTCGGTGTTCTCCACCACCGTGATCTGGAACTGCCGCGGCAGGAAAAGCACCGCCGCCATTGACAGCACCGTCAGCGCGATCCAGTGCCCGTAGCCGCCCGGCAGCGCCCCGAGACCGAACAGCGGCACAAGCTCGGGCTGGCTCGAGGCCCGCTGCAGCAGATCGCCGACGCCGTTGAACAGCCCCCAGGTCACGAACGCCCCGACGGCAAGAAAGGCCACGAGCTTGACCACCGACTCGAAGGCGATGGCCACCACCATGCCCTCGTGGCGCTCGGTGGCGTCCAGGTGGCGGGTGCCGAAGAGGATGGCGAACGCCGCCAGCACCATGGCCACGTAGAAGGCCTTGTCAGACAGGAAGAGCCCCGAGCCGACCATGGCCTCGCCCCCCTGGAGCACGCTGAAGCTGGCGGAGACGGCCTTCAGCTGCAGGGCGATGTAGGGTGTGGAGGCCACCACGGCGATCACGGTGGACGCTGCGCCGAGGCCGACGCTCTTGCCGTAGCGCGAGGCGATGAAATCGGCGATGGAGGTGATGCGGTAGGTCTTGCAGATGCGGATGATCTTGCGCAGCACCAGCCACCACAGCGCCGCCATGAGGGTAGGGCCGAGGTAGATGGGCAGGAAGCCGATGCCGGTCGCCGCGGCGCGGCCCACGCTGCCGTAGAAGGTCCAGGCCGTGCAGTAGACGGCGATGGACAGGGTATAGACGTAGGGGTTGCCGGCGAGCGAATTGCCCGCGTCCGCGCGCCGGTCCGCCAGCCAGGCGATGGCGAACAGCAGCGCCAGATAGAGGAAGGACAGACCTAGGATCAGCCCCTGGTCAACTGTCATCCGCCCTCCGGTGCAGCGCCGCGAGCAGCAGGATGAAGCCGGCCCAGACCGCGAACAGCCCGGCCCAGAGCCATCCGCGGCCGGCGGCGGCGAGCAGAGACAGGCCCGGGTAGGCGAAGACCACCAGTCCGAGCAGGAACAGCGCCACGGCGCGATCGGCGAAGCGCGAGCGTGACATGGCTAGAAGGCCCGCTGCTGGCGCCGGTACTCGACCATGCGCTCGGAGGCGCCGACCGCGTCGCGCAGGGTGACGATGCCCTGGGTCGGCAGCAGATCCAGCAGGCGCACGAAGATCTCCGCGGTGGTGAGGGCATCCCCGAGGGCCGTGTGGCGTCCGCCGACGCTCACGCCGAGGCGCTGCGCGATGGCCTCCAGCGTGTGCTCGGGAGTGTGGTCGTGGATGAGGATGGACAGCAGCAGCGAGTCGAGCACCGGGTTGTCGAAGATCACCCCGGTGGGGCGCTGCTTCAGCTTCAGGAAGCGCATGTCGAAGGCGACGTTGTGCCCCACCAGCACGGCGTCGCCGACAAAGGCGCGAAAACGCCGCAGCGCCTCGGCGATGTCCGGCGCGTCGGCCACGTCGGCGTCGGTGAGTCCGTGGACTCGGGTGGCGAGCTCCGGGATGCCGCGGCCGGGGTTGACCAGGGTTTCGAAGGTCTCGCCATGGATGACGCGACCGGCGGTGACCCGCACCGCGCCGATGGCCACGATCTCGTCGCCGTGGCTGGGCTCCAGGCCGGTGGTCTCGGTGTCGAAGACGACGTAATCCAGCTCCGCCAGCGGCCGCTCGGCCAGCTCGCCCAGCGGCCGGGCGCGCTCACTCAGGCTGAAATCGTAGAACTCGGGCCGCGGCGGCAACGGCCGGCCCGGCTCCAGCTTGGCCGGCGCCGCGGGCAGGGGCAGCCGGAGCAGGGCGCGCTGCTCGTCCGCCGGCTCGCGAAAGCTCCAGACGGTGGTGTCGTGGCGCTCCAGCACCTCGCGGGCGCTCACCGTGCCGCCCACGTCCTCCAGGGGGGCGTCCAGCCAGCCGGCGAGGCGGGCGGTGGGGACTGGCCGGCCGGACCAGCTCATGTCCAGATAGACGCGGCTGCCTTCCTCGCGGCCGCTGACCGTGAGCGCCGCCACGGCGTGCTCCGTGCGCAGGCGCAGCAGCAGCGTCTCCAGCACCTGGCTCACCAGATAGGGCTCGGCCCGCACCCAGACATCGGCGGCGGCCTGTACCCGCGGCAGGGCCTCGCCCTGGCGCTGGACGACGCTCGCCAGCAGATCCCCGGCGTGGACGTCTTCCAGCCGCCAGTTGTCGGTAACCACGGATTCCGTCTCGGCGCAGAGCCGCGCGAAGCGCTCGCCGAGGCGCGCGCTCTCGTCATCGATCACCCGGCCGAACCGCTCGACGTCGGCGGTGAGGCCCTCGGCGCGGGCGATGGCCAGGTTCTCGCTCGCCGCCCGCAGGCTCGCCAGGGGATCGCGCAGTCCCTCCACCTCCTGGCGCAGGGCACGCTCGCGGCGCAGCAGGGCGCGGGTGCGGGTGCTGACGTCCTCCAGCGTGAGCACGAAGCCGCCGGCCTCGGGGCCGTCCTCTGCCAGCAGGGTGACCCGGCAGCGCAGCAGTCGGTCGCCGCTTGCGCTGGCGCAGACAAGGTCGGCGCCGTCGTTGCCGCCGGCCTCCGCGCCGGCACGGCGCTGGCGCAGCAGGTCGAGGGTGTGGCGCAGGGGCGCGTCGTTCAGCACCTCGCCCACCCGGCGGCCGAGGCCGAGGGCGGGCTCGCCCTGGAGCAGGGCGCGGGCGGCATCGTTGTAGAGCAGGAGTCGGCCCTCGGCGTCACAGACCACGACGCCCTCGCGGATTTCCCGCAGCACCGTTTCCAGCCGCGCCTTGCGCTCCTCCAGCCGGGCCGACCAGGCGGCCACCGCCTCGCCGAGCTCCGCCTGACTGCGGCTGATCGCCGCCCCGAGCTCCTGCACCCGCTCCGGCAGCCGCTCCAGCCAGTGGCGGCCGCGCAGCTCCAGGCGGTGCTCGGGGTTGGAGCAGGCGAGGATTTCCGCACCGCGGCTCACCGTCGCCAGAGGGCGCAGCACCCGCCGGTCCAGCACCACCACGATCAACAGTGTCACCAGGATGGCGAGGCCGCCCAGGGCGAGCACTGCCGGCATCGCCGCCGGATAGCCGAGGGCAAGCCCCGCGGTGAGGCCGGCGAGGATAAGCACCCCCAGCGCGGCGAGATACCAGGCGCGGCGGCGGATCGGGGGCAGGCGGAAGGCCCGCACGGCTCAGTCCGCCTCGCCGGCGAGCCGTCGCACGCGCTCCACCACCTCGCGGGTGGAGAACGGCTTGACGATGTAGTCGTCGGCGCCGAGGGACAGCCCCTTCTCCCGGTCCACCTCGCGACCGCGGGCGGTGAGCATGAGGATGGGGACGCTCTCGAGGCCGGGTTGCTCGCGCAGGGCCTGGCAGAGCTCGTAGCCATCCATCCCGGGGAGCATGATGTCCAGCAGTACGACGTCGGGGCGCTGCTCGCGGGCCGCTGCGAGGGCGCCTTCGCCGTCATTTGCCGTGGCCACGCTGAAGCCGCTGCGGCTCAGCAGGAACTCCAGCGAGAGCACGATGTTGGGTTCGTCGTCGACGATCAGCACGTGTTGGGCCATGGCGGCGCCCTTGTCGTTCTGGCGGACCCGGTGCCGCCCGTCTCTCCTCCAGCGGCCGCCCCTGGGCGGCCGGGGATCCTTGCCCTCAGTATACGCACGCGGCAGAGCGGCTTGTCAGCGGCCCGGCGGCGTTCGACCGGGGACCGCTGACGGGGCTACTCTGGTGGCTGGTGCACCGGGCTCGTACGGTCGGTGCCGCCTTCGCCGCGGGAGTGATCATGGACGCTGATGCCGCCGCCAGCGTGCGCGCTTTCCTCGAGGCCCATGCGCCCTTCGACGGTCTGCTGCCGCGCCATCGCCAGTATTTCGCCGAACACTGCGAGCAGCGGGACTACGCGCCGGGGGAGGTGATCCTCGAGCCGCGCATGGGGCGGGTAAGCCATTTCCACCTGGTGGCCGCGGGCCGCGTCCGGGGCGAACGCCCCGACATCGGCGACGACGGCAGCGAGGCATTCGAGCTCGGCGAGGGGGATACCTTCCCCATGGCCGCGCTGCTCGGGGAGCGGGCGACCAGAACGGTCTACCGGGCCGAGGATGCCGTGCGCTGTTACCGGCTCGCCCGCGAGCACTTCGAGCGCCTGTTCACCGAGAGCCCGGCGTTTCGGGACTACTGCATCCGCGGCGTGAGCAGCCTGCTCGAGCAGGTGCAGCAGGACATCCAGCGTGGCGCGGCACGCAGCCTCGGCAGCGAATCCACCCTGGACATGCCGCTGGCGCGACTGATGCGGGCCGAGCCGCTGAGCTGCCCCCCCGAGCTCAGCGTGCGCGAGGCGGTGGAGCGCATGCATGCGCGCAAGGTCGGCAGCATGGTCGTGGTGGACGAGGCGCAGCGCCCGGTCGGCATCTTCACGCTGCACGACCTGCGGGCCCTGATCGCCGCCCGCGCCGACCTGGAGGCGCCCATCGGCTCCGTGATGACGCCGCGCCCCTGCTGCCTGTCCGCCGAGACCTATGCCTTCGAGGCGGTGGTGGAGATGGCCCAGCGGCATATCCGCCACGTGGTGGTCACCGAGGGGGAGCGCCTCGTCGGCGTCGTCTCCGAGCGTGATCTCTTCGCGCTGCAGCGGATCAACGTCGTGCACCTGATGCGCGCGGTGGCCCGGGCCGAGAGCCTGGACAGGCTGGTGGCCGCCCGCGGCGACATCAGCCGGCTGATCGACGGCATGATGGCCCACGGCGCCGGCGTCGAGCAGATGACCCGCATCATCACCCTGCTCAATGACCGTACCGTCTCCCGGGTCATCGAGCTCTGCCTCGCCGAAGAGGACGACCCCGGCGTGCCGTTTACCTGGATTGCCTTCGGCAGCGAGGGGCGCAGCGAGCAGACGCTGGTGACCGATCAGGACAACGCCATTCTCTTCGACCCCGGCAGCGAGGACACCGTCGCCGTGCGCCAGCGGCTGCTGCCCATTGCCCGGCGCATCAACGAGGCGCTGGACCGCTGCGGCTTCCCGCTCTGCAAGGGCAACATCATGGCGAGCAACCCGCGTCTTTGCCTGAGCTTCGCCGAGTGGGAGGAGGCGTTCCGCCGCATCGTGGCGAGCGCCACGCCGGAGCATCTGCTGGATTCCACCATTTACTTCGACTTCCGCCCGGTGTGGGGTGATATCGCCTTCGGTGAGCATCTGCATCAGCGGGTGCTCGCCATGGCCTCGGGTAACAGCCTGTTCCTGCATACGCTGGCGGGCAACGCGCTGTCCGTGAAGCCGCCGCTCGGCGTCTTCCGGGACTTCGTCACCGAGCGCGATCCCAAGGACGACGTCCACCGGCTCGATCTCAAGATCCGCGGGCTGACGCCGTTCGTCGATGGCGCCCGGGTGCTCTGCCTGCAGGCCGGTATCGAGGAGACCAATACACCGGAGCGCTTCGCCCGCCTGGCCGAAGCGGAGGCAATCCGCGGCGAGGAGGCGGAAGCGTTCACGCGCTCCTTCGCCTTCGTCCAGCTGCTGCGCATGCGTGAGCACCAGCGCCAGGCCGCCGCCGGCCTGCCCATGCACAACCGCCTAGACCCGGAGACCCTCAACCCGATGGACCGGCGCATCCTCAAGGAGGCCTTCCGCCAGGCCCGCCGGCTCCAGCGCAAGCTGGAGATCCGCTTTCACCTGTAGCGCCCAGCGCTACAGGTGAAAGCGAGTGGCAAGTAACAAGTAACAAGTTGCAAGTTGCAAGTTGCAAGTGGGCGATGAGAAATGCCGGGAGACAGGGCGCAAATAACGAGGCGTGAGCGGGATCGCTAGTGGCCGTGCCGTCGCGAGGCCGCCTCCCCATCTCGCTTGCAACTTGCAACTTGTAACTTGCTACTCGGAGCGACTGCCGACTCAGGAAAAAGCCTAGACCTCGCCACCATCGCTCAGCAGCGCCTTCAGCAACTGATTGGGAAAACGTCTCCGCATGGCCACGGCGTAGAAGGTCTCGGCGATGCCGGGGAGGCGGTCCGCCTCCACCAGCGTGCCCTGGGCGAGCTCGTCGCGTACGACGATCGGCGGGAGGATGGCGAGGCCGACGTCGGCGCGGCCGAGCAGTCGCATCATGGCCATGTCGTCCACCTCGGCGGCGATCCTCGGTGCCACGCCCAGGCGGTCGGTGAGGGCGTCGAAGCCGCTGCGCACGCTGCTGCCCGGGGTCGGCAGCACCACCGGATGGTGGCGCAGCAGCGCGTCCAGCGGGCCGCCGCCGGCGAGCCGCTGCGGCGTGCCCACAAGGCTCACCGGCTGCTCGTCGAGCCGGTGCACGAGGAATCGGGTGCGGGCGTCCGCCGGCGGCGGCCGGTTGCTGAGGACAACGTCCAGGGTAAGCGCCTGCAGCTCGGCGAGCAGTTCCGCCTGACTCCCCGAGCGCAGCACCAGGTCCACGTCCTCCCGCCCGAGCAGCGGGCGCAGGAAGCTGATCTGGAAATTGCGCGAGAGCGTGGCCAGGGCGCCGACGCGCAGCGCCTGCCGGGCCTCGCCGGTCTGACGCAGGGTCGCCAGCAGCTCGGTGCCGGTGGCGAAGATCGCGTCGGCGTGGTCCAGGGCAATGCGTCCGGCCTCGGTGAGGTGCAGGCCGCGGCCGCGGCGCTCGAACAGGTCATGACCGAGGCGATCCTCCAGCTTGCGGATCTGCACCGAGAGTGCGGACTGGGACAGATTCAGCCGCTCTGCGGCCCGGGTCAGGCTGCCCTCGTGGGCCACCGCGTGGAAATAGCGCAAATGCTGAAGGTTGAGGTTCATTACGGATAGCCTGGGTTGCATCGTTCGATTTTATCGAACGAAACAGGTAGAACAATGAATTTTTTATGCGGCTCCGCGCTGGTACTGTCTGCGCGGTGCCGGCCCGTCGGGGCGCCTGATCCCGGCTGACCGAGGCGAATTCGAGACCTCGCGGGCCGCGCACGGGCAACGGGCACTGGGCACTGGGCACTGGTAAGGAGATGACCTTGAACACCGCCTGGCTTGTCGCACTGGCGCCGGGGCTGCTGCTAGCGGCCGCGGCCCTGGCTTTCCGAGACCGCGCGCTGCGCCCGCGGCGTGCGCCGCGAGCGGTGGAGACTGCGGCCGTGCTCGCATTCGCCTGTGTCGCCCTGGCGGCCGTGGCCCTGGTGGGCGCGGGGTCGGTGACCTTCGGCCCGAGCCTCGCGGGGCTCGGTCTGACCCTGCGCGTGGACGTGGTGACGATCACGCTGCTGCTGCTGGTCACCTTCATCGGCTGGGTGGTGCTGCGCTACTCGGCCACCTACCTTGACGGTGAGCCCCGGCAGGGTCCCTTTCTGGGCTGGATGAGTGCCACCCTCGCCGCAGTGATGCTGCTGGTGAGCGCGGGTGATCTGCTCATGCTGCTGCTGGCCTGGGTCGCGACCAGCCTGACACTGCACCGCCTGCTGCTGTTCTACCCGCAGCGCCGGGCGGCCCGCCGGGCGGCGCGCAAGAAGTGGCTGGTGGCGCGCGCCGGGGACGTCGCCCTGGGCCTCGCCGCAGTGCTGCTGTGGCTGGCCACCGGCACCGGGGAGATCACGGCCATCGGCAGCGCGGCGGATGCGAGCGGTCCGATGGTCATCCTCGCAGCGGGACTGCTGGCCCTGGCGGCGGTGCTCAAGTCCGCCCAGTTCCCCACCCACGGCTGGCTCACCGAGGTGATGGAGGCGCCGACGCCTGTGTCCGCGCTGCTGCATGCCGGCGTGGTCAACGCCGGCGGCGTGCTGCTCATCCGTTTCGCCGATGTCATGCTGGCGGCGCCGGGCGTGCTTGCCGTGCTCGCCATGGTCGGCGGCTTCACGGCGCTGGCCGGGGGGCTGGTCATGCTCACCCAGAGCGCGGTGAAGACCTCCCTCGCCTGGTCCACCATCGCGCAGATGGGCTTCATGATGTTCCAGTGCGGCCTCGGGCTGTTCGCCCTGGCGCTGCTGCACATCGTCGCCCACTCCCTGTACAAGGCCCACGCCTTTCTCGGCGCCGGTGGCGCAGTGGAGCAGGTGGCGGCCAACCGCCGGCCCGGGCCGGTTGCCGTGCCCAGTGGCCGCGCGGTGTTGCGCTCCTTCCTGCTGGCGCTCGCCATCTACGCGGTCATCGGTCTGCTCTTCGGTGTCGAGAGCAAGTCGCCGCAGGCCATTGCCCTTGGCGCCATACTCATCTTCGGCGTCGCCTATCTCATCGCCCAGGGCCTTGCGGACGCCGCCCCCTGGGCCCTCACCCGGCGCACCGTGCTGGCGTCGGGGGCCGCCGCGGTGAGCTATTTCGCCCTGCAGACAGGCACCGAGTGGCTGGTGGCGGGCACGCTGCCGGCAACTCCGCCGCCCGGCCCCCTGGAGTGGGCGCTGATCGTCCTCGCGCTGGTGAGCTTCGGGACCGTCGCTGTGGCCCAGGCCCTGTTCCCGCTCTGGGCGGGGCACCCGGCGGCGGCCGGGCTGCGGGTGCACCTGGTCAATGGCCTCTATGCCAATGCCGTGTTCGACCGTCTCATCGGCGGCTGGTCCCACGCCTTCCATGATCGCCAGGGAGGGCTGCCTCATGACCGCTGAGCACGGACTCGCCCCCGAGCAGACCCGCGCCGCCGTGGCGGCGGCGATCCGGCTCGTGCCGCCGCTCTGGCCACTCACCGGGAGCGTGGCGGTGAACCCGTTCCTCGGCCAGAGCATGGATGACCTGGCCTTCGCCTCCGTGCGGCTCGCCCGGGTGGCGGGCGAGCGGGCCGTCCCGGAGCGCGCCCTGCAGGCACGACGGCTGGCCAGCGGCGAGGTGAACGACAGCGACCTCGCCGCGGCCCTTGCCGCCCATCCGGAGCTCGGCGATCTCGATGTCGCCGGCCTGCGCGCCGCCGCCGAGCAGCCGAGGCCTGCCCCCGAGCCGCTGCCGACGGTGGCGGAGCTCGCCGGCGAGGCCTCCGGCATCGACTGGCCTGCGGTGGTGACGGAGCGGATCGGCGTATGGGCTGGCGGCTACTTCGACGAGGGCCAGGCGCTGTGGGCCGCGCCCCGGGGTCGCGGTGCCTATGCCGCCTGGCGTGCCTTCGCGACCCGGGACCTTACCCCGGAGATTACCGGTCTGCGCAGCTTTGCCGCCTTCGTCGACGCAGCCCCCGAGCATGCCGAGGCAGCGCTGGCACGCAGCCTCCACAGCCTGGGCGCCGGCGCCGCGGCATTGGAGACGCTCTGCCACCGGGCGCTTACCAGCCTCGGTGGCTGGGCGCAGCTCGGCCGCTGGCGGCTCTGGCAGGCCGAGCTTGCCGGCGGCAGCGACAACACGCTTTCGGACCTGCTGGCGGTGCGGCTGCTCTGGGAGGAGGCCCTGTTCTCGCAGTACCGCGATCGCATTGCCGAGCGCTGGTCGGAAGTCCTTGCGGCCTACGCGGAGCCGCCGCGGCCGGCGCGGGACGACCTCATCGACACGGTGCTCCAGGAGGCGGCCGAGCGCGCCGCCCAGCGCCGGCTGGGATCCGTGCTGACGGCGGCGCCCGCGGCCACCCCGGAGCACACCCGGCCCGAGCTGCAGGCGGCCTTCTGCATCGATGTCCGCTCGGAGCGCTTCCGGCGCGCGCTGGAGGGGGTCGCACCGGCCTGCGAGACCATCGGCTTCGCCGGGTTCTTCGGCCTGCCCCTGGCGCACCGGCGCTTCGGCTCCATCCTCGAGGAGGCCCGGCTGCCGGCGCTGCTGGCGCCTGCGGTGCATTCGTCGCCGGGCGTGGAAGAGGCAGCGGAAGGCCGTGCCCGCATCGTCGCCCGGGCCCGGCGTGCCTGGGGCCGATTCCGGCTCGCGGCGGTTTCCTCGTTCGCCTTCGTCGAGGCTGCGGGGCCGCTGTACGGGTACAAGCTGGTGCGTGACAGCCTCGCCGCCGTAGGGCGGCGGCCGCCGCGGGAGCCACAGCCGGTGCTGGCGGATGAGGCCACGCGGCAGGCCCGGATCGGGCTCGCCGCCGGCATCCTGCGCGGCATGTCCCTCACTGAGGGCTTCGCACCCATGGTGCTGCTTGTCGGCCACGGTGCCAATGTGGTCAACAACCCCCATGCCAGCGCCCTGCACTGCGGCGCCTGCGGTGGCCAGAGCGGCGAGATCAACGCCCGTCTGGTGGCCGCGCTGCTGAACGCCCCGGACGTCCGGGGCGGACTGGCCGGGGAGGGCATCGAGATCCCCGACGACACCTGCTTCGTGCCCGGCCTCCATGACACCACCACGGACCAGGTCACCCTCTACACGGAGGACCTGCCGGCACCGCTCCCGGCCGCGAGCCGGGAGCGCCTGGAGGCCTGGCTGGCCGAGGCCGGAGATCGGGTGCGCACGGAGCGCGCCGGCACGCTGCCCCGGGTCGAACGGGCCCGCCATATCCTGCGTCGTGCCCGGGACTGGTCGGAGGTGCGACCGGAATGGGGGCTGGCCGGCTGCCGTGCCTTTGTCGCCGCACCGCGCGCGCGCACCGCCGGCCGCGCACTGAATGGCCAGGTGTTCCTGCACGACTACGACTGGCGTGCCGATGAGCGCTTCGGCGTGCTGGAGCTCCTGCTCACCGCCCCGGTGGTGGTGGCGAGCTGGATCTCGCTGCAGTACTACGGGTCCGCCGTGGCCCCGGAGACCTTCGGCGCCGGCAGCAAGCTGCTGCACAACGTCGTTGGCGGGATCGGCGTGCTCGAGGGCAATGGCGGCGTGCTGCGCGCCGGTCTGCCCTGGCAGTCGGTGCACGACGGTGAGCGGCTGGTGCACGACCCCCTGCGCCTGACCGTGGTCATCGAGGCCCCGCGCGAGGCCATCGCCGACGTGCTGCAGCGCCATCCCGAGGTGCAGGCGCTGTTCGACCAGCGCTGGCTTCACCTTCTGGTGCTCGATGAGACGGGGCGTCTGGCGTGGCGTTACGCCGGCAACCGCCAGTGGATTCCGGCGGCCACGTCCGCAGACACCGACGCCGCAATGGCGAAGGGCGGACCGAGGCCGACGTCCACTGCGGAAAACGCGGACGTCGCGCGGGCACGGCGAGCCCCGTAGCACGGCCGCTCACGGCGCGGACTGTGGCGGCGGCAGTCGACAGGGGATCCGCGGCCAGCGCCTCCACCCGCCTCGATCCCGCATGGCCGCGCCAGGTGCGCAAAGAGAACAAAAAGAAAGCCCCCGGCAGCCATGCTGCCGGGGGCTTTTTTCAGGCCGCCAGGCCGAGGCGCGTCAGTTGCTGCCGCCCACGGCCGCGCGCGGCACGCGGATGCTCTCCACCAGCTCCTGGATGTGCTTCGGCGGCGGCGCCGTCGCACGGGAGACCAGGACGGCCACGCCCACGTTGATCAGCGCACCCACGGCACCGATGGACTGCGGGCCAATGCCCAGCAGCCAGTACTCCGGCGTGTCGGGCAGGTTGTTCGTCCCGGGGATGAAGAACCAGCCCTTGTAGACGAACACGTAGACCAGCGTGAAGGTCAGGCCCGAGAGCATGCCGGCCATCGCGCCCTGGGCGTTCATGCGGGCATTGAAGATACCGAGCATGAGCACCGGGAAGAGCGACGAGGCCGCCAGGCCGAACGCCAGTGCCACCACCTGGGCCGCGAAGCCTGGTGGGTTGAGACCCAGGTAGCCGGCCACCACGATGGCGCCCGCCATGGCGAGACGCGCCGAGAGCAGCTCGCCCTTCTCGCTGATGCCCGGGTTGAACACGCCCTTGATCAGGTCGTGGGACACCGCCGAGGAGATGGCCATGAGCAGGCCCGCCGCCGTGGACAGCGCCGCGGCCAGGCCACCGGCCACCGTGAGCGCGATCACCCAGTTGGGCAGCCCGGCGATCTCCGGGTTGGCCATCACCATGATGTCCCGGTCGACCGTGAGCTCGTTGCCCTCCCAACCATACTGGGCGGCGGTGTCGGCGAAGGCCTCGTTGTCGTCGTTGTAGTACTGGATACGGCCGTCGCCGTTCTCGTCCTCCCAGGACAGAAGGCCGGTCTCCTCCCAGCGGGAGAACCAGTTCGGCACGTTCTCGTAGGCGAGGTTGCCCTCCTCGGCCCCGATCTCACCGGGCTGCACGGTGTTGATCAGGTTGTAGAAGGACATGGCACCCACGGCCGGGGCGGTGGTGTAGAGGATGGCGATGAACACCAGCGCCCAGCCCGCGGAAAGCCGTGCATCGCGCACCCGCGGCACCGTGAAGAAGCGCACGATGACGTGGGGCAGGCCGGCCGTGCCGATCATCAGTGACATGGTCAGGAAGAAGAGATTGAGCATGCTCCCCTTCATGACCGTGTACTGCGAGAACCCGAGATCAACCAGGATGTTGTCCAGGGTGTTCAGCAGGTAGCCGCCATTGCCGCCGACGGTGCCGCCGAGGCCGAGCTGCGGCAGCGGGTTGCCGGTGATGGCGAGCGAGATGAAGATCGCCGGGATGGTGTAGGCGAAGATCATCACGCAGTACTGGGCGATCTGCGTATAGGTGATGCCCTTCATGCCGCCGAACACGGCGTAGATGAACACGATGGCCATGCCCACCAGCAGACCGGTGGCGTACTCCGTCTCCAGGAAGCGCGAGAAGGCAACGCCGATGCCCCGCATCTGGCCGATGACGTAGGTCACCGAGGCCACGATGAGGCAGATGACGGCGATCACGCGCGCGGTCTTGGAGTAGAACCGATCGCCGATGAACTCCGGGACCGTGAACTTGCCGAACTTGCGCAGGTAGGGCGCGAGCAGCAGGGCAAGCAGCACGTAGCCGCCGGTCCAGCCCATCAGGTAGACCGAGGCGTCATACCCGAGGAAGGCGATCAGGCCCGCCATCGAGATGAACGACGCCGCGGACATCCAGTCCGCCGCCGTGGCCATGCCGTTGGCGACGGGGTTGACCCCCTTGCCCGCGACGTAGAACTCGCCGGTGCTGCCGGCCTTCGCCCAGATTGCAATGCCGATGTAGAGGACAAAGGTCGCGCCGACGATGAGGTAGGTGGTAACGGTAAGATCCATGCCTGTGTCCCCCGCTTATTCCTCGTGCACGTCGTATTTGCGGTCCAAGGCGTTCATCTTGGCCACATACACGAAGATCAGCACGATGAAGGTGTAGATCGAGCCCTGCTGGGCGAACCAGAACCCAAGCGGGTAACCGCCGATGACGATGTTGTTGAGCGCCGGCGCGAGGAAAATCCCCAGGCCGAACGAGACCGCGAACCAGATGATCAGCAGCGTGATCAGCAGCCTCACGTTCTCTTTCCAGTAGGCGATGGCCGCCTCTTCCTTCGATGAAGCCATACTGAGCTCCTCCTCTTTCCGTCACTGACCGGACCCCCCTGGATACAGAGTCCGGCGCTTACGGTTGACGCGGGCGTTTCGGGCGTTCGGGCAGGGGGGTGACCGGACGCGATCGGCGACCGGTGATCTCCTCCTCGAACGGGTGCGAGCCCCCGTCGTCTTATCGATCAGCCCCGTCCCGCGGAGCGATCGTCCCCTGCGAGCTGCAGGATTCGTGCAAGCCTGTGTGCCCTAGAGAAAACAACGGGTTGGCGTCCATCTCAGCCCTTACTTCCCTGTCCGCGTTACCGTTGGTAACGCTCATGCGTGTTGCGGGGTAACATCGGGCCGGCAGCGCCATGGCTACCGGCCCGGTTCGGAGGCTAGCGGTTGGCGCGGTTCTCGATCAGCTCGTCCACCACGCTCGGGTCGGCCAGCGTGCTGGTGTCGCCGAGGTTGTCGAGCTCGTTGGTGGCGACCTTGCGCAGGATACGGCGCATGATCTTGCCGGAGCGGGTCTTGGGCAGGCCGGGGGCCCACTGGATGACGTCCGGCTTGGCGATGGCGCCAATCTCCTTGCGCACCAGATCCACCAGCTCCTTTTTCAGCTCCTCGGAGGGCTCGGCGCCCTTGACCAGGGTGACGTAGCAGTAGATGCCCTGGCCCTTGACGTCATGGGGGAAACCCACCACTGCGGCCTCGGCGACCTTGTCGTGGAGCACCAGCGCGCTCTCGACCTCGGCGGTGCCCATGCGGTGCCCGGAGATGTTGAGGACGTCGTCGACGCGGCCGGTGATCCAGTAGTAGCCGTCCGCATCGCGGCGGGCGCCGTCGCCGGTGAAGTACTTGCCCGTGTAGTGGGTCAGATAGGTGTTCATGAACCGCTCATGATCACCATAGATGGTGCGCATCATGCTCGGCCAGGCCCGGGTCAGGCAGAGATTGCCGTCGGTGGCGCCCTCGAGGACGTTGCCGTCGTTGTCCACCAGCTGTGGCTCGACGCCGAAGAAGGGCAGGGTGGCGGAGCCCGGCTTGAGGTCGATGGCACCCGGCAGGGCGGAGATCATGATGGCGCCGGTCTCGGTCTGCCACCAGGTGTCGACGATGCGGCAGCGCTCGTCACCCACCACGCGGTAGTACCACTCCCAGGCCTCCGGGTTGATCGGCTCGCCCACCGTGCCGAGGATGCGCAGGCTCTGCCGGGAGTACTGCTTCACCGGCTCCTCGCCCTGGCCCATGAGGGCGCGGATGGCAGTGGGCGCGGTGTAGAAGATGTTGACCTTGTGCTTGTCCACCACCTGCCAGAAGCGCCCGGCATCGGGGTAGGTGGGGACGCCCTCGAACACCAGCGAGGTGGCGCCGTTGGCCAGCGGGCCATAGACGATGTAGCTGTGGCCGGTGACCCAGCCGACGTCGGCGGTGCACCAGTAGATCTCGCCGTCGTGGTAGTCGAAGACGTACTTGAAGGTCATCGCGGTCTGCAGCAGGTAGCCGCCGGTGGTGTGCAGCACGCCCTTCGGCTTGCCCGTGGAGCCGGAGGTGTAGAGGATGAACAGCGGATCCTCCGCGTCCATCTGCTCGGGCTCGCACTCGGCGCTGGCCGACTGAATGGCCTCGTGGTACCAGACGTCACGGCTGTCCACCCAGGTGACGTCCTTCCCGGTCCGGCGCACGGTGAGCACCGTGTGCACGTTCGGGCACTCGGCGAGGGCCTTCTCAACGTTTTCCTTCAGCGGCACGGTGCGCCCGCCGCGCACGCCCTCGTCGGACGTGATCACCACCTGACAGTCCGAGTCCTGGATGCGGTCGCGCAGCGCGCTCGGCGAGAAGCCGCCGAAGACCACCGAGTGCACGGCGCCGATGCGGGTGCAGGCCAGCATCGCCACCACCGCCTCGGGGATCATGGGCATGTAGACGCAGACCCGGTCGCCCTTGCGCACGCCGCGCTCCTTGAGCACGTTGGCGCACCTGCACACTTCCGCGTGCAGCTCGCGGTAACTGATGGTCTTGGACTGGTCGGGCTCGTCGCCCTCCCAGATCAGCGCCGCGCGCTCGCCGTTCTGCTCCAGGTGGCGGTCGAGGCAGTTGTAGCTGACGTTCAGCTTGCCGCCCTCGAACCAGCGGATCTGGCCCTTGCTGAGGTCGTTGTTGCTGACCCGGTCCCACTTGCGGAACCAGGTGAGGAACTCCTCCGCCTGCTCCGCCCAGAAGCTCTCCGGCTCCTCCAGGGAGCGGCGGTACATGCGCTCGTACTGCTCACGGTTGAGCAGGGCGTAATCCGCGACTTCTGCCGGAACGGGATACAGCTTGGCTTCGGACATGCCGTTTCTCCTCCTGTCGATGTCTGAAAGTGTCCCCGGCGAAGGCCGTGCCGTCGCCGTCGGTCAACCATCCCCGCCCGGGTCGTTGTTGTTCTCGTCGCCTGGCTCCGAGCTTTCCCAACTTTAACAGACAGGCCGCGATTCGCCTGTCGTCGCGGGCGTCCCGCGGTATCTGAGTGCTACTGCGCGTAACAGACCGTTACCCTAAGTAACAATCACGCCGACCGGCGCCGCGGAATCCCGAGCCGCTGACGCTTTTCCCATAGCGCCTTGCGGCTTATGCCAAGCCGCCGCGCGAGCTCCGTCTCCGTCAGCGAGGCCTCATGCTCGCGCACGAACTCGCGAAAGTACTCCTCCAGCGAGAGATCGAGCCCGCTGCCCGCGGCGGTATCCGTGTCCGCGGGCAGGGCCAGCAGATCGGCGGTAATCTGCGTGCTGTCCGTCAGGATCACCGCGCGCTCGATGGCGTTCTCCAGCTCGCGGACGTTGCCGGGCCAGGCGTAGCCACGGATGCGCTGCAGCGCCTCGTCGCTGAAGCGCAGGGGCGGGCGGTTGAGCCGCCGGCAGGCCTTGCCGAGCAGGAATCGCGCCAGCTCCGGGACGTCCTCGCCGCGCTCCCGCAGCGGCGGCAGCCGGATCTCCATCACCTGGATGCGGAAGTAGAGATCCTCGCGGAACTGGCCCGCCTCCACCATGCGCGGCAGGTCGCGGTGGGTCGCCGCCACCAGACGGATGTCCACACGCCGCGAGCGCGCGGCGCCGACGCGGCGGATCTCGCCCTCCTGCAGCACCCGCAGCAGCCGGGCCTGGGCCGCCGGCGGCAGCTCGGCGATCTCGTCGAGGAACAGCGTGCCGCCGCTCGCCGCCTCCACCAGGCCCTCGCGGGCCCCGGTGGCGCCGGTGAAGGCGCCCTTTTCGTGGCCGAACAGCTCGGCCTCGATCAGCGACTCGGGGATGGCCGCGCAGTTGACCGCGATCAGCGGCCCCTGCCGGCGCTCGCTGCCCTCGTGTACGGCCCGCGCCACCAGCTCCTTGCCCGTGCCGGACTCCCCCAGGATGAGCACCGAGGTGTCCGTTGGTGCCACCCGGCGCACCCGCTCGAACACGCGCTGCATCGGCGCGCAGGTGCCGATGATGCCGCTCACCGGGTAGTCCGCTTCGACGTGGGCGCGCAGGGCGGCGTTCTGGCGCTGCAGGGTGTGCTCCTTGATGGCGCGGCGCACGGTCAGGCGCAGCTCGTCGTTGTCGAAGGGCTTGGCGATGTAGTCGATGGCCCCTTCGCGCATGGCGTCCACCGCGGAGCGCACGCTGGCGTAGCTGGTCATGATGATCACCGGCGTCTCCTCCGCCAGGGGGATGACGTCGGTGCCGGGGCGCCCGGGGAGGCGCAGGTCCGCCAGGATCACGTCGTGGGTGCTGAGGCTGCCGGCGCGGGTGGCCGCCTCCACGGATTCCACCGCCGTCACACTGAGACCGTCGCGCTCGAGCAGCCGCGTCAGGGCGTTCCGGATGACCGCCTCGTCCTCGATGATCAGCACGCTAGGCATGACGCTGACTTGCCTCCATCGGTTCCCCCGGGGGCAGGGTGATCACCACCTCGGTGCCGCGCTGGCGGCCCCGGCGCGGCTGCAGCCGGAGATCCCCGCCGTGCTCGCGCAGGATGTTGTACACCAGCGGCAGGCCGAGGCCGGTGCCCTGCCCCGGGGCCTTGGTGGTGAAGAAGGGCTCCAGGATCTTGTCCCGGATCGGCGCCGGAATGCCGGGCCCGTCGTCCAGCACCTGGATGCGGATGCGCCCGCGATGGCGCCGGGCGGCGATGGTGATGCGGCCCTGGGCGTCACAGGCGTCGATGGCGTTGGTGAACAGGTTCACGAATACCTGAACCAGGCGCTGATAGTCCCCGAGCACCTGGATGCCGTCGGGCACGCAGTTGTCGAAGGCCATGCTGCGGGCGCGCTTGCTCAGGCGCACCACCCGCTCCGCTTCCTCCACCGCCGGGCGCAGGCGCACCGGCTGCGGCTCCGGGGCCTCGTGATGGCCGGCGTGGGCGTAGCTCACCAGCGTCTGCACGATGTTGTTGATGCGCTGGGTCTGCTCCAGGATCTGCTCGGCGGCCTCGCCGTCGGCGTCGCCCTCGCGCAGCTCCTGGGCCAGGCAGGCGATGCCGGTCACCGGATTGCCAATCTCGTGGGCAACGCCGGCGGCCAGACGGCCGATGGAGGCGAGCCGCTCGCTGTGGGTGAGCTCGTCCTCCAGGCGCTGCAGCTCGGTGACGTCCTCCACCAGCAGCAGCCGGTCGCCGGTCTCGCCGCGTCCGGGCTCGGCGATCCAGGCCTTGTGCAGGGACAGCCAGCGGCTCTCTCCCGGCAGGCGCAGCGGACGCTTGTAGGCATGGCTCGCGTCCTCGGCCACGAAGCCGGCGAGGAAGGCGCCCCACGGTTCCGGCAGCTCCTCGATGCGGTTGCCGATCACCCGCGGTGCCGCGAGCCCGGTCAGGGCCTGCATCGCCGGATTCCAGCGCACGATGCGGCGCATGGGCGTCACCGCCACCACGCCGAGGGGGAGATCCTCGAGAATCTGGCGGTGATATCGGCGCAGCTGGTCCAGCTCCGCGGCGAGACCGCGGAAGCGGCTGCGCGAGCGCTCCAGGCGCTCCTCGATCAGGCGCACGTTCTGGGCCAGCGCCGTGCGCGTGTCGGTATCGAGCTGCAGGCGCTCGTCGACGATCATGCGTGCGAGGATCGGGCCCATCATCCCGGAGAGGTTGCGCTCGATCTGCTCACGCAGGTGCTGCAGGCGGTCCGGCCGGCCCTCATCCCAGTCGAGCCCGAGGTCGGCGAGCGCCTTGCTCACCTCGGCACGGGCCGCCGGCCCGCCGGTGACGGGCGCCAGCTGCTCGGCGAACTGCGCCGGGGAACCCGCCACCAGCGCCCCGCGCGGGATGCGGGTACTGACGTCGCGGCAGGCGGCCGCCGCCTCCGCCTCGCGCTCGCCGGGCCGGGTGACCAGCGACACGGCGGCGAACAGCAGCGCGTTGAGGCTCACCGACCAGAAGGCGACCCGGCCGTAGTGCCCGGCGGACTGGGCCGTGGCCGCATCGAGCCCGATGATCTCCACCGGGCCCACGGTGGAGAGCGCCGGCAGGAGGCCGGCAAAGCCCCAGATCAGCCCGCCCGCCAGCAGCCCGCTGATGAAGCCTGCCCGCGTCGCCCGTGGCCAGAACAGCACGCCGAGGATTCCGGGCAGGAACTGTGCCATGGCGAGGAAGGAGATCAGGCCCCAGGAGACCAGGCCCTCGGCGCGCTCGAGGATGAGGTAGAACAGATAGCCGGCCGCGATGATGGCGGCGATCAGCATGCGCCGCGCCCAGCGCAGCGCCGCGTAGAGATTGCGCGCCGGGTCCGGGGGCACCAGCGGCAGCAGCAGATGGTTCAGCGACATCGACGACAGCGCCAGCGTGCAGACGATGATCATTGCGCTGGCCGCCGAGATGCCACCGAGGTAGGCCAGCACCGCCAGCGGCACCGACTCGCTGAACATGGCGATCGCCAGCACGTAATAGTCGGGCGGCGAGGGCAGCCCCAGCGCCTGCCCTGACCAGAGGATGGGCGGAATCACCGCCGCCAGCAGAAGCAGCAGCAGCGGGAAGGCCCAGCTCGCGGTGTGCAGGCCGTCGGCGCGCAGGTTCTCGGTGAAGATCATGTGAAACTGTCGCGGCAGCAGAAAGGCCGCCGCGAAGGTCATGAACAGCAGGCTGACCCAGGTATCCCCCTGCACCGGGCCGTAGAAGCTCGCGAGCCGCTCCGGGTTGGCGGCGAGCCAGGCCTGCATGCCGCCGGGGGAGCCGAAGGCGAGGCCCACTGCCACCGCCGCTACCAGCAGCAGCGCGCCGATCTTCACCAGCGACTCGAAGGCGATGGCCGCCACCAGTCCGGTGTGCTTCTCCCGCGGCGTGACGTGGCGGGCGCCGAAGATGATCGCGAACACCGTCACCATCACGCAGAAGCCGATGGCGATGACGTGCGGTGGCGAGTCGCCGCTCAGCACCTGGGTGGACTCCGCCACGGCGCGGATCTGCAGCGCCAGGTAGGGCAGGCTCCCGGTGAGCATCATCAGCGTCACCAGCACCCCCGCCAGCTGGCTGTCGAAGCGGAAGGCGAAGACATCCGCCACCGAAGTGAGCTGGTGGGTGCGCGTCAGCCGCAGCAGCGGCATGAGCAGCACCGGCGTGAGCGCAAAGGCCAGGGTCACGCCCAGGTAGATGGTCGCGTAGCCGAGCCCGAAGCGCTCGGCGAAGCCGACGCTGCCGTAGTAGCTCCAGGTGGTGGCGTAGACGCCGAGGGAGAGCACATAGACGGCGGGATGATGCAGCAGGCGATGCGGCAGCCAGCCCCGCTCGGTGCCGTAGGCGATCAGGAACAGCGCCGAGAGGTAGGCGATGGCGCTGACGAACAGCGTTGCGAGGCTAAAGGTCATGCCGCCCCAGCCGCCGCACCACCAGCCCGATCAGCACGATCAGCAACAGCCACAGCGCATAGGCCGTATACCAGGGCGGCTGCCGGGCGGCCCACCATTCGGTGAACGGCGAGGCAAAGAGCAGCAGCCCGAACAGGAAGACGATCAGACTCCCCGCGCCAGCGCCATGATCCGATGGAGCCATGCTCTCTCCTCCTCGCAGCGTTACAGAAGGTAGCACAAGGGCGGCGCGGCGGGGTCACGCCATCACGTATCAGCGCCGGCGTTCGGTCCTTGGCCCGCACATCTCACCGATTCGCGGCTGCGGGCGTGCACCGTGTTTTGGCGCGCTTGTGCCCGTCATGCGCCTGCTCAAAACTGGCGGTTCCCTTGTGCGGGCGCGTTCACGACTGACCGCTCCCCTCCGCGGGCGGACTGCGTGGCACCGCTCGGAGATGTGGCGATGCAGACGACGGACACGGTCGCGCAGGGCTGAAAGACGGCGCGGCAGGCGGCCGCCGATGGTGAGCGGCCGGCTCGCCGGAGCCGCCATCCCGTTGCGTGGGGCTGACGCTCATGGACGCTGTTGCGCACCGATATCCGCTGTTCGTCATGCTGGCCGACGCCTGCCGCGAGGCCGGCGTCGGCTATCGCATCGCAGCGCGGCTCGCGCGGGCGGGAGAGCCGGTGCGGGTGCTCGTGCGCAGGCCCAGCCGGCGTACCCGCACGCTGGTCCGTCTCGGCGTCGAGGTGATTCCCGCCGATCCCGTTCACCTCGGCGAGGTGCGCAGCGCCCTGCGGGGCTGCCGGGCGGCCTGCTTCGCCTACACCATGCATCCGGGGCTGCTGGATGCGGCCACCACCTTTGCCACCGCCGCGCGGGAGCTCGGCCTCGGCCATGCGGTGCATGTCTCCCAGCTCGAGTCAGCGCCGGACAGTCCGGCGCTGCGCCTGCGCGAGCACTGGCTCGCCGAGCAGGTCATGGACTGGGCGGGCATCGACGTGCTGCACCTGCAGCCGGGGCTGCTGACCGAGTCCCTGCTGCGCCACGTCGCCTACGACGTCGCCCAGGGCGAGGAAATCCGCCTGCCGCTGGGGGACGGGGAATGCCGGCTGCCGTTGATCGCCGCCGAGGATGTGGCCGCCATCGTGGCGGGGCTACTGCGGGAGCCCGGCCTCCAGCCTGCGCCCAGCCGCCGCCTGGCGCTCGCCACCGAGGTGCCGACCGTCGCCGGTCTGGTGGATCGGCTGGCCGCGACGAGTGAGCTGCCGCTGCGGTACCGACCGGTATCGGCGGAGGGCTGGCGCACGCTCGTGCGCCACCGGGCCCGGCCCAACAGTGATTATTCGCTGCACACGCTGCCCGCGCTCTGGGAGGCGATGACCTATCCGCGGCTCGACGGACACCCGCCGTTGCGGGAGGCCCATGCCCTGATCGCGAGGCTGAGTGGTCGGGAGCCGCGGCGGCTGGGCGAGCTGGCCCGCCGCCGTGTTCCGCTCTGGCTCGCCGAGCGCCGTGACACCGGCGCGGCAGGCGGCGCGCTGACGGCAGGCGAGCGCCGGCAGCTCGAGGACTACATCGAGGCGCACCTCACCGAGCCGATCACCGTGGCCGATCTCGGCAGGCTGCTGGGGCGGGACCGCCACGCCCTGCACCGGGCCTTCCAGAAGGCGTTTCACCGATCGCCCCACCGCTACGTGGTGGAGCGCCGTGTCGCCCGGGCCCGGGCCCTTCTGGAGCAGGGCGACCTCCCGCTCAGCGAGATCGCCCTGGCAGCGGGCTTCTCCTCCCAGTCCCACATGACGACGGTCTTCAAGCGCGTAACCGGGCTGCCCCCTGGCCGTTATCGCCGCAGCACGGCATAGATCAGCCGGCGCCGAAAAAGAAGGCCGCCGGGGGAAGGGCGGCCGAAAGCGGGGCAAGATCGCGGGCCGGGCAGACGCCGCCTACGCCGCCGCGGCCATGCGGCGCACGGCCTCCTCCGTGGTCCAGAGCGCGTTGGCGACGTAGCGGAAGTTGATGATCGCGGCCTGGTAGCCATCGCCGTCCGGGATCCTGGCGGCCGCCGTGGCGTCCCGCACCACCGCCACCTCGAAGCCCTGCTCCAGCAGCTCGAACAGGTGCGCCTGGGTGCACAGGTTCGCGGACATCCCCGCGAGAATGACCCGGCTGACTCCGCGCTTTCGCAATTGCAGGACCAGGTCGTTGTTCTCGGGGCCGTACACCTTGTGCGGACTGGCGATCACCGTTTCGCCGTCGAGAATGTGCTCGCGGTACTGAGGCATGAAGTCGGATCCGGAACCCTCGAAGCCATCCAGGCTGTAGGGGCCCTTGCGATCGAACATGCCGATGTCGTGCATCAGCTTCTCCAGCGGGCCGCCGAACCGCCAGCCGTGATCGGTGGGGTAGTAGTGGTGCGGGGAGATGAACACCGCCAGCCCGTGCCGCTTGGCCGCGGCCAGCAGCCGTCCGATGTTCTCCACCGTGTTGTGCTCGGTCACGCTCTCGCCCACCACCGGCCAGGTCACGCCCCGCTCGCTCAGGAAGTCGATCTGCGGATCGGTGATCACCAGCCCGGTGCTCTCGCGGGTCACCTCGACGTCGGTCGCCGGCAGGGCGGACTGCTCCGGGTCGGCATAGGGGTTGTTCTGCATGACTCGGTACTCCTTGCGTCAGAGCTGGGTCCAGCCGCCGTCGGCGACGATCTCGGTGCCGACGAGGTAGGAGGATTCATCGCTGGCGAGCAACAGGGCGACCTCGGCGATCTCCTCGGGGCGCCCGAAACGGCCCAGAGGAATCTTCCGGGAGAGGTCGGCGGCGAAGCCGTCCAGGGTGGCCTGGGGCAGGCCGAGCTTGCCGTAGATGGGTGTCTCGACCGGGCCCGGGCTCACCGCGTTGATGCGGATACCGCGCTCCACGAGCTCCCGGCCGAGGATGCGCACCAGCGAGCGGGCGGCGGCCTTGGAGGCGCCGTAGATGCTCGAGCCCGCCATACCCATGCGGTTGTTCACCGAGGTGGTGACCACGATGCTGCCGCCGTCAGTCATCAGCGGCGCGGCTTCGAGGATGCTGTACAGCACCCCCTTCACGTTGATCGTGAGCACCTCGTCGATGGTCGCGTCGTCCAGCGCCTCGGCGGGGCCGATGCGGGCGATGCCGGCGTTGGCGAAGAGGACGTCCAGCCCGCCGAGCTCGCGCCGGGCCTGCTCCATCAGCGTCGCGACCTCGCTGCGGCGCCCCACGTCGGCGACCATCGTCGCCACCCCCGGCAGCTCGGCGGCCGCGGCCTCCACCGCCGCCGGATTGCGGCCGGCGATGGCGATCCGCGCGCCTTCCTCCCGGAAGCGCCTTGCGGTCGCCAGGCCGATGCCGCTGCTGCCGCCAGTAATCAGTGCTCGCTTGTCCTTGAGTCGGTCCACGGCATCCGCTCCTCTGCGCTGCGTTCCGGCATGGTGTTGCAGCGTAGAGGGCGGTGTGCAGGCGGTCTTTCGTCATTGTGCGGCCCGGCTGGCGCCCCGCAGGCGCCGGCGGCCGCGGGCCGGTCAGCGGGGTGTCAGGCGCTCCAGTGCCGCGGTGGCCCGGTCGAAGACGTCGGGGCTGCCGAACACCCGCGCCAGCAGGCTCGCGCCCTCCAGCTGCGCGAGCACGGTCAGGGCGGTTGTCTCAGGTTCGCTCACCGAGTCGTGCAACCCCTCGGCCAGGTGCGCCGCCGCCCGTTCGAAGAAGCGCCGCGACTCACGCGCGACCTCGGGCGGGAGGGCAGCACTCTCCGCCCCCAGCAGCCCGCACAGGCACATCACGCATCCGCTCTCCAGCGAGCGGCGGAAGGCCTCGCGGTAGGCGGCGATACGGCCCGCGCCGCCGGGGGCGTCCGCCACCGTCGCGAGAAAACGATCCGCGTAGCGCGCCGCCAGCCGCGCGACCAGGTCCCCCTTGGTGGGGAAGTGATGGTGCACGCTCGCGCTGCGCACGCCGACATCCTCCGCCAGGTCGCGAAAGCTGAAACCGTTGTAGCCGCCGGCACGCAGGCGCCGCTCGGCGGCCTCGAGAATGCGCTCGGCGGTGCTGTTCTCCCGCGCCATGGCGAGGGACCTCCCGGTTGCCAGCGCTCGTGACAGAACGCCCGCAGTATATCAATCGACTGATAGATCGAGTGGGCGACTGTCGCAGCACCCGAGGCACAAACCTGGAAGTCGCGCACGCCGGCGGTCCGTAGGGTGACGCTCGACAGACCCCGCCGGACACCCGCGCCGGCGAGGCGGGCAGCGGCACGCGGAACCGGGAGGTGCCACATGAGCAACGGGGAGACGACAGTACTCAGGGTGGATGGCAGCGGCCGCTACGCCGGCTCGTACAGCCGCCATCTGGTGGACGCGGTGCTGGATCACTGGCGCGGGCGGGTCTCCGCGCTGCGCGTGCTGCGGCACGAGCTCGCAGGCGGCGTGCCGCAGGTGGATGAGCGCTGGATCGCGGCCAACTTCACACCGGCGGACGAGCGCTCACCGGCTCAGCGCGCGGCGCTGACGACCTCCGATGAGATGGTGGACGACCTGTTCGCGGCGGACGCGGTGGTGATCGGAGCGCCCATCTACAACTTCGGCATCCCCGCGGCCCTGAAGGCCTGGGTGGACCTCGTGTGCCGCGCGCGGCGGACCTTCCGCTACACCGAGTCCGGCCCCAGGGGATTACTGGAGGGCCGGCAGGCCTGCGTGGTCATGGTTTCCGGCGGTACGGCGGTCGGTTCCGATCTGGACCACGCCAGCGGCTATCTGCGTCACGTGCTCGGCTTCATCGGCATACAGGACGTCGAGTGGGTCGTGGCCGACGGGCTCATGTCCGCCGCCGACGAGCGCCTTGCTGCCGCGCGGGCACGCGTCGCCTCGCTGCCGGTACCGGGCCGGGTGCCTCACTGAGCGCGGCCGGCAGACGCTCCAAGGCGCAGACTCCAAGCCCATCCGGGGAAATACTACCTATCGCTCAATAGGCTTGAAACCCATCGGACAGCTCCCTATATTGCCGACCGATCACTAGGTAGGTGCGAGGAGCCGCCAGCCGGCGGAGCCATCATGAATCAGCGGGCCCCGATATCGTCCGCGGGTCCGCGCGAGGCAATCCGGAAGAGGAGATGCATCATGGCTACGGTCACCGAGCACGCCCCGATCCCTGTCAGCGACGCCGAGCTGCGTGCGCTCGTCGAGCGCGAGCCGCTGGTGCTGGTGGACTTCTGGGCTCCCTGGTGCGGCCCCTGCCACGCCATCGCACCGGTGCTGGAGGGGCTGGCGGCGAAGCACGGCGAGCGCCTCACCATCGCCAAGGTCAACGTGGACGAGCATCAGGAGACCGCCCGCCGCTTCAGCGTGCGCGCGATTCCGACGCTGGTGGTGTTCCGCGACGGCCGCGCCGTCGAGACGCTGGTCGGTTTGCAGACGCGGCGTTCCCTGGATGAGGCGCTGCAGCGGGCGGGCCTCGAGTAGTCCCGGATCGGGCACGGAAGCGCTTCGCTTTGGCAGCGCTTCCGTGTCATTCGGGTGGGATATCCCCTGGATAAAGGTATTCCATGCCTCGCGGTGAGCGGGGTAATTTCACACTGCTCCGGTGCACCGTAGTTCCGGTGATTCCCCGTATCGCAATTTCGTTTCACCGAGAGCAAATCCGGTTCCATTCCGCGAATAATCCGGATTTGCGCACCCGTTCGGGCGCTGCATTCCAACCCGCTCTCGAATCGCAGCCGAATCCCTGCCGACGGTGACGCCCCCGCGCCTGCCGCCGTCGGCTGGCCCAAACCCGCACAGCGAGCGCGATCGACGTCCGGCACCGCCCCCGGCCGCGCGGTGGCACGTGCAATAGGGCGGAAGCTCTGGGATTTGGAGAATTCCGCCCGGATTCTGCCCCGATCTGTCGTTCGCAAAAGCGGTTCACTACCCGCAATCCGGTCGCTTCCGCGGACAGTCGGGAATAACAAAACTGAACCTGCGAAAAGGCAGTGCTTTTTCCGTTGAAGGGCGCATTGCGGGCCGCGATGCGCCGCTGGATTCACGGAGCGGGGATTCCCGCCCGCGCCCCGGCCGCTGGCTGCGGTGCCGCGGGTGGCCGGGAGACCCGTTCAGGGAGGAAAGCAGCCATGGAGCGACCGGTTCACATCATCACCACTGACGACAGCGGCGCGTCGGCGCGGCGGGCGCTGTCCGGGCCCGAGCGGGCGCTGCTGCGGGACCACGTCCAAGGCAATCTCTGTGAGCCTCTGCTGGTTGCCGAGCTGGCCGCGCTGGTGGGGCTCGATCGCTACCGCTTCCACCGCGCGTTCCGGCGGGCCTTCGGGGTGCCGCCCTACCGCTACGTCCTCGCATGCCGTGTAGCCGAGGCCTGCCGGCTGATCGAGGCCGGAACCATGCCGCTGTGCGAGATTACCTACGAGGTCGGATTCTCGTCACAGTCGCACATGACCACCGTGTTCAAGCGCCTCACCGGCCGTACGCCGGGGCGCTACCGTGCGGAACGCGGCGGCAGTCCGGCAAACCGTGACGGCGGAAGCCGCAACGGCGTCGCGCGGCCAGGCTAGCCATGTTCGCCTGCCGCGCGCAGCCGCGAAACGGGACACTAGTGAAGCCCCGTGGAGGGGATCGGCGAAGGATCGAGATAGAAGCGGAGGTCGCGCACCTGATCCCGAGTCACCCGGGCGAACACGGCGCAGGGGATGATCAGCGGTGGCCGATCGCGGTCGCAGCCGACGCCGAGATCCGTTTCCAGAATGATGGCCTCGCGAAATTCCCAGGTGTCCCGAAAGCCGGTGCCGACGCTGTCGACGCGCCCCAGCAGGTGCTCGAGGGCGGAGAGGGCGCAGGCCTTGCCGAGGCAGGGCGGCCGGTTGCCGATGCGCAGGTGGCAGTCGTCGCCGAGGGCCGCACTCCAGCCGGCGCGGTCGAACGGACGGATCAGGAGCAGACGCCAGAGCTCCTTTGCCGTCAGCCGAGATCGTTCCCGCGTGCCCACTGCAGCCTCCAGGGCGTGGTGACGACCGAACATTCGGACCAACGGCTCCGGGCCCGTCGGGGATCGGCTCCGTAACGTCCTCTCCGGAACTTTGTCACCGCCATGGCCGCGGCGCCATGGGTTGACCGCGGCCCTGCGCACGTTTGCGCAAACGCGGAACAGGCGGCGCAAGATCGGCCACGGGTTGCAGAGGAGAGGGCAGGCCGCCGGCTGAAATTCGCGCTGGCGTCGGCTGGTAGCCCGCGGGCCGGCTCAGCGGCGGATCTGTCCGCGATAGCGCGCCGGGCTCATGCCGAGCTCCCGCCGGAAGAGGCGCCCCAGCGCCTGCGGGGTCTCGTAGCCAACGGCCTCGGCCACCTGGGCCACGGTGAGGTCGGTGTCGCGCAGCAGCGCCTGGGCCCGTTCCAGGCGCAGCCGCGTCTGGTAGCGGTGTGGCGGCAGGCCCAGGGTGGTCTTGAACGCACGGGCGAAATGGTAGGGCGAGAGATGAACCAGGGCGGCGAGCTCGTCGAGGCTGATCTGCTCGGCGAAGTGGGCGTTCAGATACTCGGTGACGCGGCGTGCCTGCCACGCCGCGAGGCCGCCCCGGAACGGCTCGCGGCCCTGGCTGCGCTGGGCGAGCAGGGCGATCCGCGCGAGCAGGGCGCTTGCCGCGCTCTCGACGAACAGCCGCGCCGCCGGCTCCTCGGCGGAAAGCTCGCCCCACAGGGCGTGCAGGGTCTGACGCACCAGCGGGTCGTCGCTGATCTGCGCGTGCAGGACACCGAAGTCCAGCGGCCGGTTGGCGTCGCCGTTGAGCCAGAGCGCGGCCGTGCGGGCATCGATGCCGACGTTGCGGATGCGGTGCGGGGCATCGATCAGGATGGTGGTGGGCACGCCCGGCGGCACGACCACGAACTGCCCGGGCAGCCCGCGCCCGGAGAACATTCCCGCCCCGAGGTCGCTGGAGAACGGCGTCGGCGTGAGCAGCTCGGTGATGACGAGATCCGACACCGGCGGGTCGGACATGTCCCCGGAGGGCTGGTGGGACTCGGTCATGCGTACCGGGCAGCCCTCGGGCGCCCGCACGTCCCGGACGTACGGCGCCAGGCGGCCGCCCAGATTCCACTCCACCAGATTAGGCAGACCGGTGGTGTCCATTACGGAACTCCCTGATCGACGCCGACGCCGAAGCGCGCTGCCACGCTTGAACGCCGCATAGACCTCCCAGGTTGAGTCAATCGGGCCCGCCATGGCGGCGTCTTTCATTCCTGCTCGCCCGTGGGTGATGGCTGCCGCGTCGGCGTCGGCACGAAGGGCGCCGCGATGGCCTGCCGGTCGTCCGCAGCGGTCTCGCGGCCGCTGAGCGGGTGGTGATCTCCGGGGTGCAGCGGGTGCGCCCCGGTGCCCGGGTAACGGCGGTGCCGGCGACCCTGCGCCTCGCCGCCGGGCACTGACCGCATGCGCCTCGCCCATTTCTTCATCGAGCGGCCGATCTCCGCGGCCGTGCTTTCCATCCTGATTACGCTGATCGGCGGGCTGGCGTATCTGGGCCTGCCGGTGACCCAGTACCCGGAGATCGCGCCGCCGACGATCGAGGTGCGCGCGAGCTACCCCGGCGCCTCCGGCGAGGTGATTGCCAACACCGTCGCGACGCCGCTGGAGCAGGAGATCAACGGCGTCGAGGGCATGCTCTACATGCTGAGCCAGTCCACCTCCAACGGCCGCCTGGTGCTCACCGTGACCTTCCGCCCTGGCACCGACCTCGACGAGGCCCAGGTGCTGGTGCAGAACCGCGTCGCCATTGCCGAGCCGCGGCTGCCCGAGGCGGTGCGCCGACTCGGCGTGCAGACCCGGCAGAGCTCGCCGGATCTGATGATGGTCGTGCACATGCTCTCCCCGGACGACTCCCGGGACCAGCTCTACATCTCCTACTACGCCCGCACCCAGGTGGTGGACCGCCTGCTGCGCATCCCCGGGGTCGGGCAGGCGACGGTGTTCGGCGAGCGCGCCTATGCCATGCGCGTGTGGCTCGACCCGGAACGCATCGCGGCCCGCGATCTCACCGCCGGCGAGGTAGTGGCGGCGTTGCGCGCGAACAACGTGCAGGTGGCCTCCGGTGTGCTCAATCAGCCGCCGGTGCCGCGGCCCGGCGCCTTCGAGCTGAACGTGGAGACCCTCGGGCGCCTGGCGGATCCGGCGCAGTTCGAGGACATCGTGCTGCGGGCCGGGCCAGAGGGGCGCAAGGTGCGCGTGCGGGACGTGGGCCGGGTGGAGCTCGGCGCCCAGGACTACGGCACCAACGGCTACCTGGACGACACCGTGGCCCTGCCCATCGGCATTTTCCAGCGCCCGGGCTCCAACGCCCTGGAGACCGCCGACACCAACGCCCCCAATGCCGGGACGATCTTCTTCACCACCGAACCGTTCCCGGAGCGGGCCGTCACGGGACGCTCCAATGAGGTGATCATCGACGAGGCCTACAAGCGCCTTGGCGCGTTGACCGAGGCCAACCTGTTCGTGATCGCGCCGCCGCCGGTGCGCGGCATCGGCAACGCCGGCGGGTGGAAGCTCTACGTGCAGGATGAGCGCGGGCGCGGCCTGCCGGCGCTGGAGGCGGCCGCCGCGGACATCGCCCGGCAGGCCAATGCGACGGAGGGGCTGACCGCCGCCTTCACGCTGTTCAACACGGCCACCCCCAAGCTGTTCGCCGACATCGACCGGGTCAAGGCCGAGGAGCTCGGCGTGCCGCCGGAGCGGGTGTTTGAGGCCATGCAGGTGTACCTCGGCTCCGCCTTTGTCAACGACTTCAACTTCCTCGGGCGCACCTATCGCGTCACCGCGCAGGCCGACGCGGCCTTTCGCGACGAGCCCCGCGACGTGCTGGACCTGCGCATGCGCTCGAGCAGCGGGGCCAGCGTGCCCCTCGGCTCGGTGGCGAGCCTCGAGCCCATGACCGGGCCGTACCGGGTCGCCCGCTACAATCTCTTCCCCGCCGCCGCGGTGCAGGGGGCGGTGCTGCCCGGCACCTCCACCGGCGAGGCGCTCGCGCGCGTCGAAGGAGTGCTGGCGGAGCACCTGCCGGACGGCTTCGTCTTCCTGCTGCTCGCCGCCCAGTACGAGAGCTGGCTGCTGCCGCTGGCGGTGATCCTGATCGTGCCCATGTGCCTGCTTGCCGGGGTGAGCGGCGTGATGCTGCGCGGCATCGACAACAACACCCTGGTCCAGATCGGCTTCGTGGTGCTGGTGGGGCTCGCCTCCAAGACCGCGATTCTGATCGTCGAGTTCGCGAAGCAGGCCGAGGCGCGGGGGCTCAGCGCCCTTGATGCCGCCGTGGAGGCCGCGCGCCTGCGCCTGCGGCCGATCCTCATGACCTCCTTCGCCTTCATCCTCGGCGTGGTGCCGCTGATGCTCGCCACCGGCGCCGGCGCCGAGATGCGCCAGGCCCTCGGCACGGCAGTGTTCTCCGGGATGCTCGGCGTTACCGCCTTCGGGCTGCTGTTCACCCCGGTGTTCTACGTGGCCTGCCGGTGGCTCGGCACACGCCGGCGCGCGCAGTGACCGGCAGTGCGCCATGGGCATATCCGCGCGCGCAAATCTGCAAGAACGCGCGCTGGCACGCGGCTACAAACTGGCCGCATATGGCCACCACGACTGCCGAGATCAACTACACCTTCTCCCCGCAGGAGCTCGAGCAGCTCCGGCCCTACGGGGAGGTGCTCTTCCACGAGGCCGGCGAGCTGCTCGTGGCAGAGGGGGAGCGGGAGGCCGACTGCCTGGTAACCCTTTCCGGGGAGACGCACATCATCGTCGAGAGCGCGGAGGGGCCGAAGCGCGTCGGCTGGATGGAGGCCGGGCAGTTCGCCGGGGACCTCTCCGTGCTCACGGGCAACGCATCGCTCGCGCGCATGGTGATGGGCAAGGCGGGGGAGGTCCTGCACATTCCCTACGCGAACTTCCGGCGGCTGCTGGTGGAAAGCCCCCGGCTCTCCGAGGTCTTCGTGCGCACGTTCACGGCGCGCCGGACGTTCGCGATCAGTCGGCGCCACGCTTCCGTCATCCTGCTCGGCAGCGCGCAGGATCGCGCGGTCGTGTCCCTGCGGGTTTTTCTGTCCCGCCGCTCCGTGCCCCACAACTGGCTGGACACGCAGACGGACCCTCTTGCCCGTGCCGTGATGGCCGCGAAGGGGCTCACCGGTCCCGACCTCCCCGCCGTTGTGCTCGGCGCCTCCGGGGTGCTGCGCAACGCGACCGCGGATGCCCTCGTGCGCAGCCTCGCTCTCGACTCCCTGGCTGACGGGGCCGAGGCGGACCTGGTGGTGATCGGTGCCGGCCCCGCCGGGCTCGCCGCCTGCGTCTATGCGGCGTCCGAAGGCCTCAACGTCATCGCCTTCGACGCCGAGGGGCCGGGCGGGCAGGCCGGAAGCTCCTCCAAGATCGAGAATTACCTCGGCTTCCCCGCCGGAGTCTCCGGCCGCGAGCTCGCCGACCGTGCGGCGGTGCAGGCGCAGAAGTTCGGCGTGCGCATCGCCGCCCCGGCGCGCGTCACCGCGCTGGAGCCGCTCGCGGATGGCCGCTACTGCCTGCGTGCCGCCGACGGGCGGGCAGTGGCTGCGCGCGCCGTGGTGATCGCGACCGGCGCGCAGTACCGGCGCCTGGACATCCCGCGGCTGGAGGCCTTCGAGGGAAACGGCGTCTACTATGGCGCATCGCCCGTGGAGGCCCAGCTCTGCGTCGGGGCCAGCGTGGCGGTGGTGGGCGCCGGCAACTCCGCCGGCCAGGGCGCGATTTTCCTCGCCGAGGTGGCGCGGGAGCTACACGTCCTCTACCGCCGTGCGGACATCCGGGAGACGATGTCGGCCTACCTCGTACGCCGGCTCGAGGAGACGCCCAACGTCATCCTACATCCGGGCAGCGAGCTCGCCGAACTGCTCGACGGGGGTGAGCCTGACGGCGGTGAGCGCCTCGGTGCAATCCGGATCCGCACCCCTCGCGGTCTCGAGCGGCTCGAGACACCCTTCGTGTTTCTGTTTATCGGCGCGCTGCCGTTCACCGCCTGGCTGCCGCCGGAGGTTGCGGTGGACGAGAAGGGGTTTGTCTGCACCGGGCAGACCCTCGGCCACCTCGCCCTGGTCCGGGCCCGCTGGCCCCTGGAGCGCCTGCCGAGCACCTTCGAGACGACCCTGCCCAGGGTCTACGCAGTGGGGGATGTGCGCGCGGGCTCGGTGAAACGTGTCGCAAGCGCCGTCGGCGAGGGTTCCGTGGTCGTGAGCGACGTGCATCGTGCGCTGGCGGAGCTGGAGCGCCAAGTGCAGGAAGCCGCTGGCGGGTAGCCGCCGCTTGCGGGACGATGTGCCGCGCCCCCTGCTGCTCAGGCATGGCATACCGACTTGGGGCTTGCTCTGCCAGCCGGCGAGTCCGGCGCCGGTGGATCGGGGTTACCGCGTGTTACTGGGAGCCGAAGGATGTTTGAGATGCTCATGGCACTGCACGTCACGGACGACGCGGGTTACCAGCGCTATCGAGAGGCGATGACGCCCATTCTCGAGCGGCATGGCGGTGGCTTCGGCTATGACTTCCGCGTCTCGGAAGTGCTGCGCTCGCAGGTGGAGCATCCGATCAACCGTGTGTTCACGATCCGGTTCCCCGACCAACCGGCCTCCCGGGCGTTCTTCGCCCATCCGGAGTATCTCGACGTCAGAAGGCGGTACTTCGAGGATGCGGTAAGCGCGATGACCATCATTGCCGAGTACACGCGGGAGTAAGCAGCGCTCGGTGATGGTGCAGTCCCTGGTACAGCTCTTCTAGGCCGAGATCCCTCCGATGACACTCGAAACCTGGCTCGCCTTCGTGGTCGCGGCGGTGGCCATCAGCCTCTCGCCCGGCGCCGGCGCGGTGGCCTCCCTCTCCAGCGGGCTGCGCAACGGCTTCCCGCACGGCGTGTGGACGGCGCTCGGGCAGCAGCTCGGGCTGATGCTGCAGCTGCTGGTGGTCGCCATCGGTTTGGGCGCGGTGCTGGCCGCCTCGGGCACGGCGTTCGAGATCGTGCGCTGGTGCGGTGTCGCCTATCTGCTGTGGCTCGGCGTGCAGCAGTGGCGCCTCGCCGGGGCACGGGCGGCGCTGCATGCCGAGACGGAGGTCGCGCAGCGCCCCGCCGCCATGGTCGCCCACGGCTTTCTGGTCAACGCCGTGAACCCCAAGGCGACGGTCTTCATGCTGGCGGTGCTCCCGCAGTTCATCGACCCGGTGCGGCCGCTCGCGGCGCAGTACGGAACCATGGCCGCCACCATGGTGGCCGTGGATATCGTGGTCATGGGCGGCTACACGCTGCTCGCCGCCCGCCTGCTCGCCTTCTGGCGGGATCCGAAGCACTTGCAGTGGGTGCATCGCGGCTTCGGCATGCTGTTCGTAGGCGCCGCGGCCTTGCTCGCCACGTTCCGGCGCTCAAGCTGAGCGGGGTAGTTCTTCCGGCGTTCCCCCTCGCTGGGTAGCGCTCTCATCCAGCGGCCCGCCGTGCGCGCTGCCTCTAGCGGCGCACGGGCCGAATGTCCGCATGGTCCACCACGTCCCACTCGCCGCTGTTGCGGTAGAGCCGCTTGGCGAGCCGCGGATAGTCGGTCACGTCCTGCGCAAGGCGCTGCCCGACCACTAGGCACACCAGGGGCTCGTCGCCGTCGTTGTAGAGGTCGTGGGCCGTGCCGTTCGTGGGGTAGCCGAGGAAGTCCCCCGGGCCGACGGCGAGCGTGTCCTCGCCGAGCGTCGCCCGGGCACGCCCGGATAGCACGTACACCGCCTCCTCCTCGTAGCGGTGGGCGTGATACTCGGTGGAGTAGTGCCCGGGCGGCACCGTGATGAGGTGCACGCCCAGGCGCTCCAGGCCCACGGCGTCACCCAGGGAGCGGTTCCGGCGCACCGCCTGCGGGTTGAGGAAGTGCACCTTCTCGGTGCCCTCCATCCGCTCGATGTCCTGTGCGGAGAGATACATGGCTGCCTCCAGGGCCGACGTCTTCGCGGCGAAGGATAGCGCCGATCTCTGGTCCCCGCGGCCGCGTTCTCGAAGGGGGGCAGAACCTATTCGGGTGATCCGAAAGGATGCCCGCCTCAACATCAGGGCTTTCCTCCAGAGACTTTCGAACGTTGCCGAAGAAGGCTCTGGCGGGAGGCGTGCCCGACCAGACGCTGGTCGCCAGCATTCGCCACACGTACGGGGAAGGACGCTTGCGTGAATGTTGGTAGCGGCGCTGTTGGCCGAGGGGGATTGGCTCAGCGGTCAGTCGGCGGGCGTGATGTTGCGGAAGGTCCGAAGCGGCGGTGTGTCGCGAAGGATCGCCACGCCGGACCTCCTGCGCTGGCGGAACAGCGCCGTCAGTTCCGTCGCAAGCTCGTCCGCGAGCCTCATGAGGTGCGGGTAGGCCCGCTGCCACTGCTCGCCGGTCACGGCGGGTCATAGTTGCGGTTGGGCCTCCCGTTCGTGACAGTGCGGCAGTGCAGGCGGGAGGCTGGCTTTGGACCCGAGGGACAGGACCGCTCCAAGGGGAGCGCAGGTGGAGGACCGGATATGCAAAAGGTGAACCTCAAGGAGAAGCTCGCGGGATTCACTGAGCAGTGGAGCCCGCGCGTCGTGGCCGAGCTGAACGGCCAGCACGTGAGGATCGTGAAGGTGCAGGGCGAGTTCGTCTGGCACCAGCACGAGCACGAGGACGAGCTGTTCCTGGTCATCCACGGCCGGCTGCGGATCCGGCTGCGCGACCGGGAGGTGGTCCTGGACGAGGGCGAGCTATTCGTGGTGCCGCGCGGCGTTGAGCATCAGCCGGTGGCCGAGGAGGAGGCCCATGTGCTGCTGTTCGAGCCGGCCGCGACGCTCAACACGGGCAACGTGCGCGAGGAGCGGACGGTGGATCGGCCGGCGCGGGTCTACGCAAACCGTCCCGTATGCCGTCGCATCCATGTGAGCTACCAGCCGACTCAAGCGGACTTCAAAGCGGTCATGTGCGGGCCGTGTGAATCCCTAGGCGCAGCCGTATGTCCATGACAGAATTGCCGATATGGAATTCTGCTACCGGACATCGAAGCGGACATGAAAGCGGATCCGGAAGGGCCGGCAACGGACCGGGGTGAGCCCATCAGCCTGATGGAGCCGCTGCTCATCGGCGAGACCTCCCGCCACCGAACCCCGCTCACTGATCTCGCCCTCGAGCTCGCGCAGCGGGCCGCGGGATTCCGGCGCAGCCTGCCCGACGGCCTGCTCGGGGCGCTCGCCGATCTCGTCCGCGCCATGAACTGCTACTACAGCAACCTCATTGAAGGGCACGACACCCATCCGGTCGATATCGAGCGCGCTCTTCGGGACGACTACAGCGCCGACCAGCAAAGGCGCAATCTGCAGCTGGAGGCCAGGGCCCATATCGCGGTCCAGAAGTGGATCGACGAGGGCGGGCTCGGGGGGCAAGCCACCACCCGGGATGGCCTCCTGGAAATTCATCGCCGGTTCTGTGAGCTGCTGCCCGACGAGCTGCTGTGGGTCGAAAGCCCCGACACCGGCGAGCGGCTCAGAGTCGTCCCGGGCGCCGAGCGCAAGCGCGATGTCCGGGTCGGTCGTCACATTCCCGTCAGCGCGGTGGCCTTGCCGCGGTTTCTCGAGCGCTTCGAAGCCGCCTATGGCGCCCTTGGGCGCGTGGACAGCATTCTCGCTGCCGCAACGGCGCATCACCGCCTGCTGTGGGTCCATCCGTTCGTCGACGGAAACGGGCGCGTTGCCCGGCTCATGTCCCACGCGATGCTTCTGGATTCGCTCGATACCGGCGGAATCTGGTCCATCGCACGGGGGCTCGCCCGTCAGGAAGGACGATACAAGGATCTGCTCATCGCCTGCGATGCCGAGCGACGTAACGACCTGGACGGCCGCGGTCACCTCAGCGAGGAGGCACTGGCGGAGTTCACCCGGTTTTTTCTAACGACGTGCATCGATCAGGTGAGGTTCATGGAAGAGCTGGTCCGGCCCGATCGCCTGCGCGACCGCATCCTGATCTGGGCGGAGGAGGAAATCCGCGCGGACCGCCTCCCGCCCAAGTCCGGCAATGTCCTCGAGGCCGTGCTTTACCGCGGGCAGCTGCCGCGGGGCGACGTCGCCGGCCTCCTTGGCACCGGGGCGCGGCAGGCCCGTCGCGTCACCTCGGCGCTTATCGAGCGCGAGGTGCTCGTTGCCGACAGTCCCCGTGCCCCTCTCCGCCTGGCGTTTCCGGCGGCGCTCGCGTCGCGCTGGATGCCCGGTCTCTTTCCCGAGAGTGCCTCTTGACCCGCGGACCTTGAGAGTATCGCAGGATCCTGGAAGAGCGACTTCCCGCCGGCGGATAGGTTGAATCCGCAGCGGCCCCCTGCGGAGCGCGCAAGGCCGCCGGCTCATCCAGCAGGCAGAGGAGCCCTCACGTGATCCACTACGACCCGTCCAACCTGAATCAGCTGAAGTCCATGTCCGGCCATGCGCCCGACGCGCTCAAGGCCTTACAGACGTTCAGCGGGGCCGCCACGCAGGAGGGTGCCCTGTCGACGAAGACCAAGGAGCTGATCGCGCTCGCGGTCTCGGTCAAGGCGCAGTGCCCCTACTGCATCGACATCCACACCAGCAACGCCCGCCGGGCCGGCGCCACGGACCCGGAGATCACCGAGGCGGTGGTCGTCGCCGCCGCCATCGGCGCCGGAGCGGTGATGACGCACGGCACCCACGCGTTGCTGACTGGGGCGAACGGGTCATGACTTGCTTTTACGGTCGTGATCGCCGCCGCTTCCGCTTCATTTCCGGGAGATCCCGGTATCCGGCTCGGAGCTCGCGGCGCCGCTATGCCTCCTGCGCCAGCAGCCATGAGCGGAACAGCCGCACCCGCCGGCTGTGCGCGCGCTGTGGCGGGACGACGACGGTGTAGGCAAGGCCGTCGACCGTGACTTCCGGCCGATAGGGGACGAGCCAGCCACGCCGGACGATGTCCGAGACGAGGACATCGCTGATCAGGATCAGGCCCTGCCCGGCGAGCCCGGCGTTGATCACGTGCTGCTCCTCGGTGAACGAGCGCAGCCGCGCACCGGCGGGTGGGAGTTCACCGGCCTGTGCGAACCAGTGCTGCCAGGTGACCGGCGGCGAACCGGCTCCCTGCCAGCGGGTATCGATGTACGTAGCCCGTGAGGGGTCCGCGAGCCCAGCGAGGTAGCCGGGGGTGCCGTAGGCGGCCAGGCGCTCGCGCGCCAGCGTCTCGGCGTCGAGTCCAGGGTAAGGGCCCCGGCCGTAGCGGACCGCGAGATCCATGCGACGCTCGCGCGCGAAGTCCACGACACTCACCGAGCTGTCGATGTGAACGCGTATGTCGCCGTGCGCGGCTTCGAAATCGCGGATTCGGGGTGCCAGCCACAGGGCGCCGAAGGCGGGGGTCGTGGAGACCGTCAGCGTCCGTTCCGCTTCTCTCAGCTCTTCCAGCGCCCGCTCGAGCTCCCCGAACGCGCGGCTGGCAGCCGAGGCGAGCCGCGCCCCGGCCTCGGTCAGCTCGACGCGGCGCGTCCTGCGCACGAATAGCGCGATGTCGAGCTGATCCTCCAGCGTGCGGATCTGGTGGGAGACCGCGGACGGTGATACGCCGAGCTCCTCTGCTGCAGCCTGAAAGCTGCCGCGGCGCGCGGCGGTCTCGAAGACGCGAAGCGCCATAGGGGAGGGCATACGCACAGGGCCACCCCACGCATGAGAAAAATCAATTTATAAGTGACGAATTTTCGCTTGTAGGTCAATAACCAGAAAAGAAAACTTGGGTTCAGCGCCCGCTGAGGAAGATGAGCAGGATTGTCCAGCGGCGGAGTCGGGCAAGTCCCGGCGCCGGATGCGGGTGGCGCGGGATCAGGTATGGAGGACGCGGTCGGCATGGCATGGATCCACCTTGCGCTCGCCGGCGTCGCAGAAGTCGTCTTCGTGGTCGGCATGAAGCTCTCGCGGGGTTTCGAGCGGCCGGCCTGGGTTGCTGTCGCGGCCGTCTTTCTCCTCACCAGCGTCGGCCTGCTCACCCTGGTGGCCAAGGCGCTGCCCATCAGTGTCGCCTATCCGATCTGGACGGCGGCCGGGATCTTCGGCTCGGCGATCGTTGGCGCCCTGGCCTTTGGCGAGGCGATGAGCATGCCGAAACTCGTCGGCCTCACGCTGATTGTCGCCGGCGTGGCGAGCCTGCGTGTGGCCGCCTGACCGTGATCGCCAAACCGAGAATGGAGAGTTGGGAAACCATGACGACCATCCTGCGTCTGGATGCCTCCGCGCGCCGGAGCCGTTCTCTCACCCGCGAGCTCGCGGATCGCTTCGAGGGCGCCTAGCGCGCCGAGGAGCCGGCTGTCACGGTGATCCGGCGGGATGTGGGGCGCGAGCCCCCCGCAATCATCAGCGAACGGTGGATCGCCGCGGCCTTCGAGCAGAAGGGACGCCGCACTGCGGAGCAGGTCGAGGTGCTGAAGCAATCCGACACGCTCATCGACGAGATCCGGCGCGCAGACGTGCTGCTGATCGCCACGCCGAACTATAACTACGGCATGCCCGCCGCGCTCAAGGCCTGGGTGGATCAGGTCATCCGGGTCGAGGAGACCTTCAGTTTCGACCTCGCCCGCGGTGACCAGCCACTGGAGCCCATCCTCTCGGGCAGGACGATGGTCATCCTGTCCTCCTCGGGCGAGTTCGGCTACGCACCCGGCGGTCCCAACGCCGAGCACAATCACCTGGAGCCGCATCTGCGCAGCGCCGGCAGGCTGTTCGGCGTCTCGAGCACATTCCACATCGCCATCGAATACGAGGAGTTCGGTGGCGAGCGCCACGCGCTTTCGAAGGCGGAGGCGCATCGCAGGGCTCGGGAGCTGGCCCGCCAACTCGCGTCGACGAGTGTGGACCATTGCGCCGAGCAGGCATGAGTATCCGGAGGCAGCCGAGCTCCAACGTGCTGAAGGCACACCTTGGAATGCTCGGCTGGGCGGTGATCGTGGGGTCATCATTTCCCGTCGTCGGGCTACTCACCCAGGGCCTGCCGCCGTTGCAGCTCACTGCGCTGCGATTCGCGATCGCGGCCGGCGTGCTGTGGCCGCTGGTGAGGCTGCCTTCCGATCGGCGTCCCGGTCTCCGTGCCCTGGCCGTCTATGCCCTCATGGGGCTGTGCCTCGCCAGCTTCTTCGGTGCGATGTTCTGGGCGGCGCATCGCACAACGGCGCTAACCATGTCGGTGCTGTACGTGAGCGTGCCGTTTCTAGCCTACCTGTTCGGCCGCATGCTCGCGCTCGAGCCGCGGGCGCTCGACCTGCCCCTTATCCTCGGCGCCGGTGCCGCCGGTGCCCTCGCGCTCGTCTGGGCGGAGGCCGCTTCTTCCGGGGGGAGCGTCCGCTTCGCCCTCGCCGACGCCGTCTTCTTCGCCGGCTGCATCGGCTCGGCGCTCTACCCGGTGCTCAGCAAGTGGGGGCTCGAGCGCCAGCTCCTCTCCAGGAGCGCGGCGGTGCGGACGTTCTGGAGCCTTGCCGCCGGGGCAGTCGCCATCGGCGTGCTGGGCGCGCTCGCGGAAGGCGCGGGCGCACTTGCCAGGGTGACCCTTCGCGATCTTCTGATCGTCGGCTACCTCGCCGTCTTCTCGAGCGGCGTGACCTTCTGGCTGATGCAGAGGTCGACGGAGGTCATGACGCCGGGGGCGGTCACGGCCTACACCTATCTCGTGCCCTCCGTTTCGATGGTGGTGCTGTTCTGGGAGAACCCCGCCCTCGTTGGCTGGCAGTGGCTGCCGGGGACGATGCTCGTGGCGGCTGCCATCGCCCTGCTGGCCGCCCGCGACACCCGCGGGCAGTTGCCGGCGCGGGGGCATCGCTGACCGCGGGGCGCTGGGAGTGCGTTTGAGCCCCCGCTTGCCGCTGCAGCGATCGGCCATGTTCATGGACCGGGAAGGGCGCCTTCCGGGCGCCGAGAGCATCCGACGCTGCGCATGGTCGCAACACCTCAAGGGAGTACGCACGTGAACGGTAAAACAGCGCCATGGCGGAACTGGCAGGACTTTCGCGCGGCGCAGCGGGAGCTGCGCCTGCCTGCGGGTGCGGCGGCGCACATCGAGGTGTCGATCCGCTACATCGACGTCGGGGAGCCCCGACGCGGCAGCCTGCTGCTGATGCACGGCATTCCCACCTGGGGCTATCTGTATCACGAGGTCATCCCGGCCTTCGTCCGGGCGGGCTACCGCGTTATCGCGCCGGATTTCCTCGGCCATGGATGGTCGGATCGCAGAGACCGGTTCGATCGCTCCTTCCAGGATCAGGCGCGCATGATCGATGCGTTGCTCTCGGCACTCGGGCTGCGGGGCCTGGACATCGTCGGCCACGACACCGGCGGGGCGGTCGCGCTGATCCTCGCCATCGAGCACGCGGCGCTGGTGCGCCGCATGGTGATCACCAACTCGGTCTGCTACGACCGCTTCGACGATGACATGCTGGACTTCGGCCACCCACTGCGCTGGAAGCCGCGCCCGGTCGCCGAGCTCGTGGCTGAGCTGGAGGAGAGCCTGGCCGCAGGGCTCTCCAATCGCGACCGCCTCACGGCCGGGTTCCGCGAAGGAATCATCGCGCCCTGGGCGAGCGAGGAAGGCAAGCTCAGCCTGTTGCGGAACGCGGCTGCGCTGAACGCGAACCAGACCATGGCGCTGGTGGACCGGCACGGCACCATTCGCGCGCCGACGCTGGTGCTCTGGGGGATGGATGACCCCTGGCAGAAAGCGGAGGACGGCGCCCGGCTTGCGCAGGAAATCCCCGACGCCAGGTTTCAGGGCATCGACGGGGCATCACACTGGCTGCCGCAGGATGCCCCGGAGCGTTTCTCGGCAGCGGTGCTCGATTTTCTCGGGTCGTGAACGCCGTTCGCCTGGAGCGGACCGATCGGGACGCCAACCTGGCACGCGGAGGAGGGTTGGCACCGATGGACGTCTGGCTTGCCTTTGTCATGGCCTCGGTTGTGGTGACGCTGCTGCCGGGGCCGTCCATGCTGCTGGTTATCGCGAAGGCGCTGGCGGAAGGGCCGGCCAGGAGCCTCGCCACGGTGACGGGTGTGGTCGTGGCGGACGCGTGCCTGATGCTGCTGGCCCTCGCCGGCGTGGGGGCGGTGATCTACAGCTCGGCGGTGGCGTTCACCACGATGAAATGGCTGGTCGCGGCCTATCTCGTCTACCTCGGCGTGCGTCAATGCCTCGCCGTCCGTCGGCCCATTCAGGATTCCCGCGCCGGCACAGGCACTGGATGACTTCGATGCCGTCTGGGCCGCTGTGGCGACGCCGCCGCGGGCGGGCAATGCGTCTTTCGGGAAGGCCGTGGAGCTCGCCTCGCCGTTCGGCCCGAAGGGTACGGGCTGGCCGACCAGCACGTGATCCACGGTGACGGTCAGGTTCATTCCTCCACCGCCTCCAGCCATTCGCTGAAGCAGCGCCGGCCCTGCTCGTGCAGGGTCGCCGAGTGGCGGGCCGTGTCCGCGCGCAGCTGCGGCACGGATACGCCCGGGGTGGCCGCGATCTCCACGGTGTGGCCGATGAACCAGCGCTCCAGCGCGCGCCCCGCGGCCTCGGCGTGGAACTGCAGGGCCAGCGCCCGCTCTCCGTAGGCGAAGGCCTGGTTCTCGCAGGCGCGGGTTGAGGCCAGGCGCGTCGCCCCCGCCGGCAGCTCGAAGGTGTCGCCATGCCAGTGCAGCACCAGGGTGATGCCGCCATCCAGGTGCCGCAGGCAGCCCGCGCGCCCCGCCGCGGTGAGCTCGAGCGGCGCCCAGCCGATCTCCTTCTCCCGCGCCGGGTACACCTGCGCGCCGAGGGCCCGCGCCATGAGCTGGGCGCCGAGGCAGAGGCCGAGGGTCGGGCGGTCGGCGGCGAGGCGCTCCCGCAGCAGCCGGACCTCGTCGGCGAGGAAGGGGTAGTCCGCCTCGTCGGCGGCGCCGATGGGGCCGCCGAGGATCACCAGCAGATCCGGGGCGTGGGGGTCCTCGGCGGTGAGGTCGTCGACGCCGGCCTCGCGATAGCGGATTTGGTAGCCGCTGGCCTCGAGCAGCGGGGCGAGCAGGCCGAGATCCTCGAAGGCGACGTGGCGGATGGCGAGGCAGCGGCGTTCGGCCATGGTCGGGTATCCTCCCTGACGGGGTTGCGGGGCTATTCGACGCGGCCTGGGAGGTCGAGGTCGCCGGAGGCGACGTCGAAGACGTCCTCCACGCAGAGCAGCGGGGCATGCACGCTCTCGTTCACCCGCAGGCCCGAGGTGACGCCGTCGAAGGCGCTGCCCTCGAGGGCGCCGGCGTCACGGAACGGCACCCGCACGGTGACGGAATCGCCGTCGACCAGCGGCGTGTAGCCCGGGCTGTCGATGTAGAGGGGCAGGCCCGGCCAGGTGGCCGGCAGCTCCGGTTCCTCGCCTTCGGGGATGTCGCGCACCTTCAGCCCGCCGGGGCAGTCCTCCTCCGCCGGCACCAGCACCACCCAGTGGCTGTGCCAGCGCCCCCCGTCGTTGTCCGGGTCGCCGTCGCCGTCCTCGTCGAAGGCGGGCGTGTCGTCAAAGTCCGGATGCGCGGTGACCGCGAGGGCCAGGATGCCCTGCTCCGGGCCGAACCCGACCGCCGCCGTGTCGAGCCCGGTGGGCCAGACGTAGGAGTACACCGGCGCGCCGCCGAGGCCACCGGCGGCCTCCGGGCGGTGGGCACCGGCCTCGCCGGCCACCTGCATGCGGAACTCGAGCCAGTGTGTCTCGGCGCTGACCTCGACGCGCACCACGTCGAAGGCGGCGTCCGCGCCGCCGCGCTCGGCGTCAATGCCGTGAGCCGCGGCGAGGGCGGGCAGGAGGGAGAGCGCGATGGCGGGAGCACGATGGAGCGGGTGCATGGCGTCAGTCCTCCGGTGTGGGGTGGGAAGCGGTGAATCGCCGCCAGTTGCGGCGCGCGAGTGCCCCGTCCGCCGGCTCGTGGTCGGGGCAGTCCAGGCGCAGGTGGCGGTCGCCGAAGGGGGCGTCGACGAAGGCGCAGTGATGGGGCGTCGCCGGGTCGTCGTGGGCGTGGGGCCGGAAGTAGCGGCAGCTCGCGCACATGCGCTGCACCGGGATCGCCCCGCGCGCCTGCAGGCCGCGGATGGTGCGGGTGAGCAGCCGCAGCAGCGCGGCCTGCTCGGCCTCCGGGAGGTCGTCCACCGCGGCCTGGAGCACATCCGGCCAGTCGCTGAGGCGCTCGGCCTCCGCCGTGCCGCGGTCGGTGAGCCGGATCGCCCGCGCCCGGCGGTCGTCCGCGGCGGGCTCGCGGCGCAGCAGCCCCTTCGTCTCCAGCGCCGTCACCGCCTGGCTCGCCGTCGGCGCCCGCACCGCGAGCTCGTCCGCCAGCGTGGAGAGCCGCAGCGGGCCGCGGGCGCGCAGCAGGGTCAGCACCTGCGCCTGGGTGGGCGTGAGGCGCTGCTCGCGGCCCTGGCTCCAGGCCTCGTGGCGCAGGACCAGGGAGAGCTTCGCGAGCCCGGCCACCACCCGGCGGGGCAGCGGTTCGCTGAGGGTGTCGAACGGGGTTTGCATAGTGGTTAGTAGTACTAAATAAATGTCCGGGACCTGTCAAGCCGGCGGTCCCACGCACGCAGCCATCGGTTGCAGTAAGGTGAAAGCCGGCGGTGCCCGTCCTGGTGCAGTCTTCTGAGGGGCAGGGGCTGCCGGGCCGCGGTGCGCTGCGCGGGCCCGTTTGCCGGGAGGCGAGCATGACGGATCCCTATCACGCGGGTGAGCGTGCCGTGCAGGAGGCCGCGGGCGAGCGGGATGCCGCCCTCGCCAATGGCCGCAACATGAACCCGCGCATTCCGGCGGCGGCCCATGGCTTCGTCGCGCAGCAGCAGTTCGTGCTCCTCGGCGGTGCGGACCGGGAGGGCCGGCTCTGGGCGGCGCTGATCGCCGGAGCGCAGGGCTTCGCGCAGGTGGCCGTTGCCGGGGAGACGCTGTCCCTGCAGCTCTCCGACCCGGGCGCCGTGCTGCCCGCGGTGGAGCCGCTGCGCGCCCTGCAGGCCGGCGATCACCTCGGCGTGCTATTCATCGAGCTCGCCACCCGGCGGCGCCTGCGGGTCAACGGGCGGGTGCGCTCGGTTGGCGCCGGTGAGCTCGTGCTCACCACCGACCAGGCGTATGCGCTCTGCCCGAAGTACATCCAGCGCCGCCGGCTCGAGGAGCGCCCCGCCGGGGGTGTCGCTGCGGACGTGCGCGAGGGTGAGCGGATGGATGGCGAGATCCGTGCCTGGATCGAGGCCGCCGACACGTTCTTCGTCGCGAGCGCGCACCCGGACGGGCCGGCCGACGTCTCCCACCGTGGCGGGCGGAGCGGCTTCGTCGAGGTGGCGGAGGGCAGGCTCCGGATCCCGGACTACCCTGGCAACAGCATGTTCAACACCCTCGGCAACTTCACCCTGCGCCCCGAGGCCGGGCTCGCCTTCATCGACTTCGAGGGCAACCGGCAGCTCCAGCTCACCGGTTCGGTGGAGCTCGCGCTGGATCAGGGCGACCGTGACGGGCGCACCGGCGGTACCGGGCGCTGGTGGTCGTTCCGCCCCGAGGCGTGGCGGATTGCGCCGCTCAACCGCGCCTTCGTGTGGGAGCTCATCGACAGCTCCCCGTTCAACCCGTGACGGGCGCGGCATGCAGCTTGTGCTAGCCGAGCGCACGCCGGTCGCCGAGGATACCCTGCGCCTGCGGCTGGCGCCGGCCTCCGGCCAGGGGCTGCGGCCGTTCGCGCCCGGCGCGCATCTGGCGCTCTCCTTTGCCGGCCTAGAGCGCCGCTACTCCCTGACCTCCGACCCCGCGGGCGTGGATTATTACGAGATTCACGTCCTGCGCGTGCGCCCGAGCCGGGGTGGCTCTGAGTATCTGCACGAGCAGGCGCAGCCCGGGGAGCGCATGGACGCCGCCGGCCCCTTCCACGCCTTTGCGCTTCAGGAGGACGCGCCCCGCTCGGTCTTCATCGCAGGTGGCATCGGCATCACCCCGTTCCTGACCATGATGGCTGCGCTGGAGCGGCGGGGCCGGAGCTTCGCCCTGCACTATGCGGCCCGCCGTGCGGAGAGGCTGCTGCCGCTGCCACCCTACCGCCACGGGGACGTGCACCGCTATAGCGCCGCCGACGGCGTGCGGCTGCAGGTGCCGGAGCTGCTTGCCGGGCTCTCCCCGGCGCTGCCGCTCTACGTCTGCGGCCCCCGCGGGCTGATCGAGTCGGTGCGCCAGTGCGCGGCCGCGCTCGGCTGGCCGGCGGTTCGGGTGCGCTTCGAGAGCTTCGGCGCCGCGCAGCGGCCCGGGGACCGGCCGGTGCTGGTGCGCCTTGCCCGCAGCGGGCTGAGCATCGAGGTGGCGCCGGGGCGGAGCATCCTGGACGCTCTGCTCGAGAACGGCGTCTGGACCGGCTACGAGTGCCGGCGGGGCGAGTGCGCATCCTGCGTCACCGAGGTGCTCGCCGGCACGCCGGACCATCGGGACTTCTGCCTCACCGAGGCCCAGCGCAGCCACTCGCTCTGCACCTGCGTGTCCTGGGCGCAATCGGCGGAGCTGGTGCTCGATCTATAGCGTCTCGACCTCTGCGCCGGCACGGGCAATGTCCCTGGAGGGTACGCCGCCGAATTGCCGTTGGCTCGTGATGACGGCCGACGAATGACGGGGCAGGAAGCTGAAAGACGGTGCCTGCCGGCAGCGGTAGGAATAGGACGAACCTTCAGCGATTGCGCGTCCGCGCCGGAGTGCCCCATGAGCGCACAGACCCTGACCATCGGACGCCTCACGGTGCCGGGCCCCGGAGGCGTCAACACCTGGTGGGTGGAGCCGGAGGCCGGGGTGGCTGTCATCGACCTCCAGCGCGACCCCCGGGCCGCCGAGCGTGCCATCGAGGCGGTGCGCGCCCTCGGCAAGCCTGTCTACGCGCTGCTGCTGACCCACGCGCACCCGGACCACATCGGCGGCGCCGAGGCCTTCCGCCGTGCTTTCCCGAGGGCCCCCCTCTGCGCCACCCGGGCGACCGACCGCGAGATCCGGCTCGATCCCCACGGTTTCCAGCGTCTCACCCGCGAGGCCCTCGGCGCCGCGGCACCCGAGACCTATCCGCCCGCGGATCGCATCCTCGGCGAGCGCGAGCGCCTGGTGTTCTGGGATCTGCACCTCGAGGCCCGCGAGCTCGGACCCGGTGAGGCGGGCTCGGCGACCGTCTACTGGGTCAAGCGCAGCGGCGCGCTTTTCTGCGGCGATGTGGTCGGCAACGGCGTCATCCCCTTTCTGCTGGAAGGGCGCAGCGGCGCCTGGCTCGCCCAGCTCGACCGCCTGGAGGCGGAGTTCCCCGAGGCCGAGCGTCTCTACCCGGGCCACGGCGATCCGGGTTCGCCCGCGGTGCTCATCGCCGGGCAGCGGCGCTACCTGGAGCGCCTGCGCGCAGAGGTGGAGCGCCAGATCACCGAAGGTCACTGGGACGGTGAGTCGCTCGACGCCTCGGGCCGTCGGGCCGTGGCCGGCGCCATGGCCGCCGAGTACCCCGAGGCGGTGCCGGTCGCCCCGATTCCGGACCTCGCCGAGCAGAATGCGGACGCGGTGGCGCGGGAGCTGATGTCGGATAATGGCACGGGGGCTTCCATTGGCCGGGAGGCCGCGCCGCACTGAGGGAGGAGCGATGATGTCGGGAAGGGCGGAGTGGCAGCTGCCGCAGACCTTCGAGTTTCACGGCCGCCTCGTGCGCTACGGCGTCACGGGCAAGGGGCCGCCGCTGGTGATGGTGCACGGCACGCCGTGGTCGTCGTTCAACCTGCGGCATCTGATCGCCGGGCTCGCCGGCGACTTCACCGTCCACTACTACGACCTGCTCGGCTACGGGGCCTCGGACCGGTCGCCGGGCGATGTCTCCCTCGGCATCCAGAACCGGGTGCTCGCCGCGCTGCTGGACCATTGGGGCCTGGATCGTCCGGCCATCATCGGCCACGACTTCGGCGGGGCGACGACGCTGCGTGCCCACCTGCTCGATGGCCGCGACTTCGCGCGCATCGTCCTCATCGACCCGGTGGCGGTGGCGCCCTGGGGCTCGCCGTTCTTCCGCCACGTGCGCGAGCACGAGGCCGCCTTCGCCGGCGTGCCCGGCTACATCCACGAGGCCATCGTGCGCGCCTACGTGCAGACCGCTGCCTACCGGCCCCTGAGCGAGGAGACCCTAGAGGGTGTCCTCGCCCCCTGGCGCGGCGACCCGGGCCAGGCCGCCTTCTACGGCCAGATCGCCCAGGCCGACCAGCGCTACACCGACGAGGTCCAGCCCCGCTACGGCGGGATCACCCGCCCCGTGCTCCTGCTCTGGGGCCGCGAGGATGCCTGGATCCCGGTCGAGCGTGGCGAGGCGCTGCAGCGGCTTATCCCCGGCGCGGAGCTGCGCGTCGTCGCCGATGCCGGGCATCTCGTGATCGAGGAGCGGCCCGAGGCGCTGCTGCGCGAGATCCGGCGGTTTCTCGGTGTTGCGGAAGGGGAATGAGCCGGGCGTAGACCCCGGGAAGGGGACGGGGCCACCACCGCGCGGATCTGTGACGGCACGGCCGGTGTCCAGTGCGCGGCGTCGCGGCGGAAGTCTCCGCAAGCATTCGGTAGTCACGTGCGTGATCAGGTAGCGGCGAGAACGTGGAAGCGCCGTCCCGGGCGGACGCTGCACAATCTCTCTCGTTGTCGCTGCCGGAGGCGGTCAAGGAGCGCCTCCTCGCCACCCGCGACCGGCGCATCCGCCGCGCCCGCATCAAGTCCCTGCGAGGGAAGCCGCCGCCGGAGTGAGGCGATGGGGTTCGTCGCGGGCGAGCCGCGCCCGTGGCCTTCCCGACGGGATGCTGCCTGCAACGACCGTCAGGAATCTGGAAGCCCCGGTAAGCGGCGTCGTGCTATCCAGGGACGCCTGAGACACCGCAGGCCCGGCGGCGCGGCCGCGCGAGGAGCAGAGAATGAGCAGTGTTTCCGTCCCCGTTCCCGCCTGGCGCAAGCCGGTGGTCATCCTCCTCTGCGGCTGCCTCATCGCCCTCATCGGGTTCGGCCTGCGCTCTAGCCTCGGCGTGTTTACCGACCCGCTCTCGGAGGGGCGCGGCTGGAGCCGCGAGGTGTTCGCGCTTGCCATCGCCCTGCAGAACCTGCTCTGGGGCCTCGGCCAGCCGCTCGCCGGAGCGGTGGCGGACCGCTTCGGCACCGCCCGGGTGCTGACCGCCGGCGGGCTGCTCTATGCCCTCGGCATCGCGCTGATGGCGCTTGCGCCGACCCCCGGAGCGCTGTACCTGAGCGGCGGGTTGCTCGTGGGGCTCGGACTCTCCGGGGCGTCGTTCCCGGTGGTGATCGCCGCCTTCGGCCGGCTGCTGCCGCCGGAGCGGCGCTCCTGGGCCTTCGGCATGGGCACCGCCGCGGGCAGTCTCGGGCAGTTCGTGTTCGCGCCGCTCGGCCAGGCGTTCATCGCCGCCTATGGCTGGGAGACCGCGCTGCTGCTGCTTGCCGCCACGGTGGCGCTGATCCCGCTGCTGGCGCCGCCGCTGGCCGGCCGTGGTGGCACCCAGGCGGCTGCGGGCGAGACCACGCTCGGCTTCCGGGACGCCCTGCAGCGTGCCTTCGGCCACGGCAGCTACTGGCTGCTGCTCGCCGGCTTTTTCGTCTGCGGCTTCCATGTGGCGTTCATCACCACGCATCTGCCGCCCTATCTGACGGACCTCGGCGTGAGCGCGGCGCTGGCCGCCTGGAGCATCGGGCTGATCGGCCTGTTCAACATCGTCGGCTCCTACAGCTCCGGGGTCCTAGGCGCACGCTATCCCAAGCGACATCTGCTGAGTGGCCTGTATGCGGCGCGGGCGGTGGCGATCGCGCTGTTCCTGATGCTGCCGCCGAGCCCGGCGGTGACGCTCGCCTTTGCCGCGGCCATGGGGCTGCTGTGGCTGTCCACGGTGCCGCTCACCTCGGGCCTGGTGGCCGTCATGTTCGGCACCCGCTACCTCGGCACGCTGTTCGGGCTCGTCTTCCTCTCCCATCAGGTGGGAGCCTTTCTCGGCGTGTGGCTTGGCGGCGCGCTGTTCGAGCGCTTCGGCTCCTACGACCCGGTGTGGTGGATCGCCGTAGCGCTCAGCGTCGTGGCGGCGGCGCTGCACTGGCCCATCCGCGAGGCGCGTGCGCCGGCGTTCGTGGCGCCGGAGGCCGCTTGAGGGGCGGACGTTCATGTATTTCGGTATCGGAGCAGGCAGTTCCTCACGGTACGGGTGAACGCGCCTACGGAGGCGGGTGAGCGGCGGCACGCCATGGTCAGCACCGTCAACACGGGGGCTCGCCCGAGGGCCTGGCCGTCAGCTGCCCGTTACGAATGCTTGCACGCAGCTCGGCCTTGTGCCGTTCAGCTTGGCGGTATCCGGAACACCAGGCTGTAGAGGACCGGCACCACGCCGAGGGTGAGCATCGTGCCCACGGCGAGGCCGCAGGCGAGCACGGCGGCGAGGCCGTAGAACAGGGCGTCCTCGGCGATGATGAGCGGCAGCAGCCCGAGCAGAGTGGTGATCGTGGTCATGAGGATCGGGCGCAGACGGCGCACGCAGGCGGCGATCAGGGCCTCGAAGTCCCCGGTCCCACCCGCGGCGCGCTCGATGTCGATGCGGTCGATGAGCACGATCGCGTTATTGATGAGGATGCCGGCGAGGGCGTAGAGGCCGAGCAGCGGCATGAAGCCGAAGGGCGCCCGCAGCAGATGCAGTCCCAGAACGGCGCCGATGGCGAGCAGCGGGATGGTCAGCACGATGATTAGCGGGCGCAGGTAGCCGTTGAACTGGGCCACGAGCAGCAGCGCCATGCCGCCAATGGCAAGCGGCAGGTTCGCGGCGAGGGCGGCGCGGCCCTCGGCGCTTTCCGCCACCACCCCGTCGAATTCGATTCCGTGGCCCGGCGGCAGCTCGGCGCGCAGGGCGTCCAGCGCCCCGGCCACTTCCGGGGCCAGATCCTCGGCGGCCATCCGCGTGTTGCGCGCGGAAACGGTCACCGTGCGCACCATGTCCTCCCGGGCGATGCGCGCCCAGTCCGCCCGGAGATGCACGTCGGCCACCTGGGTAAGCGGGACCACCGCCTCGCCTTCGGCGGCGAACACGCTCACCGTATGCAGGCGCTGCAGGTCGTCGCGCCCGGCGCCCACGGCGCGCGTGACGATGGGGATGAGCTCGTCGCCTTCGCGCAGCGCCGAGACCATGCGGCCCGAGTAGTGCCCCTCGAGGGAGCGGGCCACATCCTCGGCGGTGACGCCGGCCCGCCGGGCGCGCGTCTCGTCGACGTCCACCACCACCCGCTGCAGGCGGTTCTCCCAGTCGCTGCGGATGTCGATGGTGCCCGGCACCTGGGCGAGGATGCGCTCGATACGCCCGGCGGTCCGGTAGATATGGCCCGCGTCAGGCCCCTTCACCTGCACTTCCAGCACGCTGGAGTCGCTCGGGCCCAGGAACATGCCTGTGACCTGCGCCGAAAGCTGCGGGAAACGCTCCGCGAAAAGCCTCCGCAGCTCGTCCACCGTAGGCGCGACCTCTGCGTGGCTGCCCACGTCCAGCACCAGAAAAGCGCGGTTCGGCACGGGGTCGATCGGAGTCAGGGAGAGCACGAAGCGCGGTCCGCCAGATCCGGCATAGGCGGCGAAGCGCTCGATCTGCGGGAAGCGCTCCCGGTCGCCGAGCACCGCCATGACGTCCTGCAAGGTGCGGTCCGTGGTCCTGCGCGTCACGTCCGCGGGCAGGTCCAGGTAGACCAGCACCTGGGGGCGGTCCGAGTCGGGAAAGAACTTCTGCGGCAGCTGCGAGAAGGCCACTGCCGATCCACCGAGCAATAGCAGCATGAGCGAGAGGAAAGCCGTGCGATGGCGCAGGATCCGCCGCAGCAGCCACTCGTAGCCGTCGCCGAGGCCCCGGAAGAGCCAGCGACTCGGGTCGCGGCGTGCAGCCGCTTCGCCCGGTACCGGCTCGCGGATGAAGCGGTGGCAGAGCGAGGGCGTCACCGTCATGGCCAGCAGCCAGGAGGTGGAGAGACTGATGAGGATCACCAGCGAGATCGCCCGGGTGTATTCGCCGGCCTCGTGCTCGGCCAGCATCAGCGGCAGGAACACCAGAATGGTGGTCAGGGTGGCCGAGAGCAGCGGCAGGGCGAGCTCGCGGCCGACGCCGTGCAGGGCGGCATCCCGGCCCTGGCCCAGCTCCAGGCGGCGCTTGAAGTCCTCGGCGACGACGATGCCGTTGTCCACCAGCAGCCCGAGCGCGATCACCAGCGTGGCAAGGCTCATGCGCTCCAGCGGCATGCCGGCGAAGCCCATCACCGCAAGGGTGATGAGCATGACCGCGGGCACGATGCTGCCGACGATCAGGCCGGTACGCAGGCCGAGGAAGAGGACCACCACGGCAAGCACGATGGCGAGGGTCTGCAGCACGCTGGCGGTGACGCCGTAGACCGCCCGCTCCACGGCTTCCGGCTGGTAGGTGACGACCTCCAGGGCGTAGCCCACCGGCAGCGTGGCCTCCGCCTCCTCGAGCGCCGCCCGCAGGCGCGGGCCGTACTCCAGGACGCGCTCGCCATCCGCCATCGAGAAGGCGAAGACGATGGCCGGCTCGCCGTTGAAATAGGCCTTCGGCTCCGGCGGATCGACCGGGCCGCGGCGGATGTCCGCGACATCCCGCAGCGGCATCAGCTCGCCGGCAGGCAGGCGCACCAGGGTGTCACCGAGGGCCCCGACGTCAGGGAAGTTGCCTGTGGGCTCGATGGGAAAGCTGCGCTTACCGGTGTCCAGCTCCCCGCCGGGACGGATCGTGTTGTGGCGGCTTACGGCGCGGTCTATATCGCCGGGCGAGAGCCCGAGCTCGGCGAGACGGCTGTCGTCGGTCTCGACGTATACCCGCTCCGGCTGCACGCCGAGCAGGTCGATGCGATGCGTGCCGGGCACGGCGTAAAGCATGTCCCGGAGGTGCTGCGCGATGTCCAGCCGCTCGCCCCAGGAAAACCCGGAGTCGGCAGTGAGGGCAGCGGTGAGCACGGCGACGTCGCCGAAATCGTCGTTGACCCGTGGGCGGCCGGTACCCTCGGGTAGCTCGGCCCGCGCGGCGTCGACGCGGTTGCGCAGGTCCTGCCAGATGGGGTCGAGGTCGAAGTAGCGGTCGTCGACCTCGGCGTGAATGAGGGAGGTGCCGGGCAGCGACGTGGAGCGAATGGCCTCCACCTCCGGCACCTGCCGGATCGCCTCCTCCAGGGTCTTGGTGATGAGCCTTTCGACGCGGCTCGCGGACAGACCGGGGTAGTGGGTGGTGACCACGGCCTCGCGGATGGTGATCTTGGGGTCTTCCTGGGCGGGCAGGGTGAAGTAGCTCCAGGCGCCGACGGCCATCAGTACGGCCGTGACCAGATAGACCAGCGGGCGCCAGCGGAAGGCGAGCTCGCTCGGGGTCATGGCTGGTAGCGTGCGGGGCCGGTATGCAGGCGGGTGACGCGCTGGCCGTCCCGCAGGAAGGCGACGCCACGGGCGGCGACGATTTCGCCGGGCGCGAGCCCGGCGCTGACACGGGCACGGTCGCCGGCAAGCGAGGCCACGCGGATCTCGCGCCGCTCGACCGTGGCGCTACCGGGATCGTAGACGAACGCCCACGCCGTTTCCCCTGGCCCCGGCAGGAATGCCGTGGCGGGAATGGTGACACCCTCGTCCGCCTGCTTCGCTCGCAGGCGCAGATGCACCTCGGCGGTGAGGCCGGCGCGGAGGCCCGGCGGCGGGTCGAGGAGGGCGAGCGTGACGGGGTAGGCATTGCTGTCGCCGGTATCCGCGGCGATCTCCCTCACCCGCGCGCTGAGGGTTACGCCGTTGCGCACGGGCAGGTGCACCTCGTGCAGCGAGGCGGGCTGCAGCCGGTCGACCAGGGTCTCCGGCAGGGACAGGGCGACCTCCAGCGGGCCCCGCCCCTGGATCTGCAGCACCGGCTCGCCTGCCGCGACCCGCTGTGCCGGTTCCACTCGCCGCTGTGCCACCTCGCCCGCATAGGGTGCCCGCAGCACCGTGTCGGCCAGCGCGTCCCTGGCGAGCGCCACCTGGGCCTCTGCCGCATCCACCCGCCCGCGGGCCGTATCCCGCTGGGCTGCCGCGGTGTCCAGTGCCGCGCGGGAGATATGGCCGCCCTCGTGCAGCCGCTGCTGGCGGCGGAAGTCGTCCTCGGCCTCGGCGAGTCGCGCGCGGGCCTCGGCGAGCTCGCCCTCGCGGGCGCGCAGGGTGAGGCGGAAGCTTTCGGGCTCTAGCCGGGCGAGAGTTGCGCCGGCCGCAAAGCGGTCTCCCTCAGCCACCCTGACCTCGGCCACGCGCCCGGCCACTTCGAAGCTCAGCGGCGCGCGCTGCTCCGCGCGCAGGACGCCCGGCAGCACGCGGACCGGTGCCGCGTCGTCCGGGCGCGCCTCGGCCCAGGCGATCGGGCGCGGGGTGGAGGCCTCGACCCGGGGCTCCGGCTGGTCCGCCGAGCAGGCGCCCAGCAGCACCGCCAGCACCGCGATGGCAGGGGTGTGCCGGAGGTGCCATGTGCCGCGGCCCATTGCGCTACCCAAGAGCCACCGCGCCAACGGTCGCCCGAATGTGCCGGCGCACGATGGCTGCCTCCGACGCACCGACGTCGTCCCAGCCCAGGTGGTGCAGCATGCCGGCCCGGCAGGTTCGGAACACCAGCACCTGACCGACGACGGTGATGGCCCGGAGACGATGCGCTTCCGCCTCGCGCTCGCCCCGTGCCATCGCGATGAGCCGGGTCAGACAGCGCAGCACCGGTTCCATGAAGCCCTCCAGGACCACGCGGAAGGCGTCCGTCGGTGCCTGCTGCTCGCGCAGAATCAGCTGCGCCCAGGCGGCGGACTCGCCCGAGATCATGACGTCCGCAAAGGCGTCGGTGAGCCCGAACAGGGCCTCGAGCGCAGCCTCGCAGCGCCCCGCGGCGTCCGCGGGACGCTCGTTCAGCTGCTCGTCGATGCGCCGCAGCGCCGGCGCGATGCGGCGTCGGACACGCTCGACGATGTGCTCGAAGCAGGCGAGGTAGAGGCCGCGCTTGCCGCCGAAATGGTAGCCGATAAGCGCCTGATTGACGCCGGCATCGCGGGCGATGGCGCGGGTACTGGCGGCGTCGAAGCCGTCGCGGGCGAAGGCCTGCATGGCGGTGGCGATGAGCGCCTCGCGGGTGACGTCACCACGCGGCGGGAGTGTCGATTCTGTGCTCATGGCGCCATGTTAATTGCTCGAATGAATAAGTCAATCGACTGAATAAGACAAGCGGCTGCTCTCACGCCGGGCCAGTTCGGGAGGGGGCGCAGTGCAAGTGGTTGCCCCTTCCCGGAATCGGGGCGGCATCCGCCTTCGCGCTCGCCGCGTCTACGCCGAACGGCGCCGCTGCGGGCGCCTGTTTCGCGCTCGGAAGTCGCCGGTGCTTGGTTCGCCCGCCCCCCTAGGCCGCCTCCAGCCGCCCCGTGCGGCAGTCGTACAGATAGCCGTGGACGGTGATCGAGGCCGGCACCAGTGGATGGTTGCGGATGCGCTCGACGTCGGCGGCGATGCTCTCCGCCTGCTCGGCGATGGTGAGCCAGTCTATGTAATCGCCCTCGTGGGATCCCGGACCTCGGCCCACGTCCCGCCAGCCGCTGGCGTCACGGGACATGTCGGCTGCTCCTCTGCGCTGGCTGAACCATGGATGCCGTTGGTACGCCGCTAAGTCATCGGCGCCGACGCCTGTTGTTGAGCTGGAAGTCGAGATCGCGCTGCAGGTCTTCGCGCAGACGGTCCAGAGCCCGGCGGAACAGCACGGGCTGGCGGCGGGCGCGAGCGAGGACCAGCGCGCCCTGGACGCGCAGCACCACTTCCTCGGCGAGGCAGAGCGCCGGTTCAGGGGCGATGCCGGCGCGTCCCAGAACGCGCTGTACCACCTCGATCCAGCGGCCGAAGTAGGCCTGGACGCGGTCCGGGAAGCGGTCGCGGGTGTCGCTGAGGGCGAACGCGCCGACGAGGCAGATGCGGTGGCCCTCGCGGAAGTACTCGGCGACGGCATCAAACATGTGCGCGAGCCCGGATTCCAGCGACTCGGCCTGCTCCAGGGGCGTGAAGACGTGCTCCTCGAACCAGGCGTCGATGCCGGCGAGCACCGCTTCCGCCATCTCCTGCTTCCCGCCCGGAAACAGGTGATACAGGTTGCCCTTCCCAAGGCCGGTGCGCTGGCTGATGAGCGCGAGCGTCGTGCCTTCGAAACCGTGCTCGCGGAACAGCTCCGAGAGCAGCGGCAGCACGTCCCCGCGCTCCGTGATTCGCTCGACCATCAGGTCCAGTCCGCGTGGCGTCCACGCCCCCTGAAGGCGGTTCCCTCGGCCGCGTCCGGTTGCCCGCACCAACGAATCCGGCTCACCTTCCCGCGGCCGGCGTCATCCCGAATGGGCCTGAGTTGCTGGTGGACGCCGATGTTCCGGGCGGACTCGCGCATGACAGCCTCCGTTCCGTTGCAGTCGTCGTACCTTGTACCGAAAAGTCAGCACGCGGTGCGAGCCGGCCGGGCTCAGGGTCAAGCCTGGCCCGTGCACGCGGCCTTCGCTATTGCCGCCCGGCCGTCACACCCCCATCCACCGGTAGCACCACTCCGGTGATCCATGCGGCGGCGTCCGAGGCGAGGAAGAGCAGCGCCTCGGCCACGTCGGCCGGCTGCCCGTTGCGCCCCAGCGGGTGGAAGCTGTTGAAGCTCTGCAAGGTGCTGCGCACCTGTTCCTCATCCATGAAGGTGCCGTACACCGGCGTCTCCACCACGGCGGGCGCCACAGCGTTGACGCGTATGCCCTCGCCGGCGAGCTCGATGGCCAGGTTGCGCACCAGCGCATGCACTCCGGCGTTGGCCGCCGAGTAGGCGGAAGAGGGCGTGGCACCGACGGCCTGGGTTGCCCACATCGAACCCGTCTGCACGATGGCGCCGCCGCCGCGGCGCTGCATGGCCCGGGCTGCGGCCTGGGCGGTGAAGAACTTGCCCTTGAGAATGGTATCCAGGAAGCCGTCGTACTCGGCCTCGCTGAGCTCCAGGAAGGGCTTGGGCCGGAAGACGCCGGCGTTGTTGAAGAGCACGTCAACGCCGCCGAAGCGGTGCTCCGCGCGGTGGACGAGTGACCGTCCGGTGTCGGGGAGCGCGATGTCACCGGCCAGGGTGTCCACGCGCTGCCCCTGGGCGTCGATTTCCCGCGCCGCTGCCTCAAGCTTCGCAGCGTCCCGCCCGCCCAGGAGCACAGAGCCCCCTTCGGCGACGAAACGCTTCGCCACCTCCTTGCCGATGCCGGAGCCACCGCCGGTGACGATGGCGATGCGGTCTTTGAAGCGCATGGTTCACCTCTGAGGCTATTGATCGATAGGTAGGGCAAATCTACTTCGGTTCCTGGCGCTGGTGCAACCCGCCGGGTGTCCGTATTTCCACGAACCCCGGCGGGCAAACCTTGCGGCTAGAAGCTCTCGGCCGGAGCGCCCGCGGCGCCCCGACGAGCGTCCAGGGCGAGCAGCCGATCCGCATCCCGTAGCAGGAACAGCATCAGCATTGCCGCCAGGGTCGGCACGCTGGCCCAGAAGAGATGGTTGGGCGACTGATAGGGGTTGGCCAGCTCCCCAAGGGTCACGAGCACAGAGGCAGTGTGCATCGCGAGAATGGCGCCGTAGCTCCAGAAGCGCAGCAGCCCGGCGGCGAAGGCCATGATGATCAGCAGTTGCACCCCTCCGATGCTCATCACGAGTGCAGTGGAAGCGATGTCGAAGTAGAAGGTCTGGAAGATCGCCTGGGTAATCTCCGGATGCAGGATCTTCTCCAGCGCCCAGACGGCCATGAAGGCCGCCATTGCCAGGCGCAGCGTGAGCAGTCCGAGCTCGAGCTTGCGGTTCTCATTCATGGGGACAGTCCTCATGTCGGTCCAGTGGAACCGGACGCCGTGCACCGGCGCCCGCACCGCCGTGCCCCGCGGCCGATGTGCGCTGCACTCAGCCAGGATCCGGGTCATCGGCAGCGTCAGCGTGTGGACCCAGGCAGCGGGGGTCTTCTGAGTTTCTGCAGGGCGTGGGGTCTGGTAGGGATCGCGGTCTAGCGGACGGTTCGCAGGTGCTGATCGACGCACACCACGCATGCCCCGGCCACAGTGCCCGCCGCGGCATACGGGCAGAGGAGCAGCCACTCCTCGCCTTCCACGGCGATCACCGAGTAGCGCACGCCGAAGAGGCGGGGGCGGGTGCCAATGACGCTCGCCAGCCCTCGGCGCAGGATTGTCTGGCGGGACAGGGTTTCGCTGAGGAGCGCGTCGTCGGGCGTGGGCCAGTGGTCGCGGGCGCTGCCGTCGGCGGTCAGCCGGAAGCCGTAGGTGTCGGGCAGGCGCAGATGGTCGATGCCACTGTCCTCAGGGTCGCTTCGGGCCTGCCACCGGCGCAGCGCGCCGCGCACCGCAGCGTCGCAGACCCGCATGGGTGCGAGCTCCCGCAGGCCCCGGGCCGCAATCCCGGCGATGGTTCCGGTGAGAAAAGGAGGACGCGCCACCATGGCTCACCCCCCGGCGAAGGGCGGCACGATCGCCCGTCCCGCGTCGGGCCGGCGCGGACTCGCGGCCACCGGTCCCGACGCCGGCAGCAGCCGCACGGTCGTCCGTGTCAGGTGAATGCTTGGTTGGCGGGGCACCGGCCGGGTGGGCCGGGGGCTGGGGCAGGGCGCGGATGCAGGGGCCGGTGTTGCGGCGTGTCGCTTCATGATCCGTCCCTGCGGCCAGCAGCGATTGAGTGGCCCCCAGCATATTCGCGCTCCGGCGCAGCCGGCTTTCAGATTTGTGGGCTCTCCGACTTCCCCGGCCGCCCCGTCGGTGGCGGCCTCTACCGGTGGCACGATCGTTGAAGATTCCGCAGCGGACCCGCGCCGATACTGCCGGCAAGCGCGCGGGCCATGGTGGGTCCGGGCGCCGGTCGGCCGCCACCTGGAGGAATCCGAATGGTCGAAGTCCTGGATCCCCAAGCAAAACAGAAGCCTGCGTCGCCGCGTCACAATGGCCACGACCGGTCCGACCCTCTCCCGATGATTCCGGCCTACGTCGTCGACGGGGCGTCGCGGCAGCCGCAGATGCTCAGCGGTGACACGCTCCGCCGGGCGACCCTGGCGCACGTCGCGCCCGCGGTCATCCACGAGCTGCGCCAGCCGCTGACGGCGATTCTGTCCAGCGCGGCGGGCTGCGAGCGGCTGCTGGCGCAGGACATCCCGAGCAGGGAGGCCCTCGCCGCGGGTATCGGCATGATCCGGCGCAACGCCGAGCGCGCCGTGGGCACCATGCGCTCCCTGCAGCAACTGTTCGTCGAGGGTGGCCTGCAACGGCGCCGTCTGGACCTCACAGGCACCCTCGCGGAGACGGCGGCGCAGCTGGCCGACCGTGCGCAGGACCTGGGCGTGCGGCTGGAGCAGGTTCAGTCAGTGGAGGCGCTGTGCGTGGACGGGGACGGCATCCTGCTCCGCCAGGCCGTGGTGAACCTGGTGGAGAACGCCCTCCAGGCCGCGGCCAGCGCCGACGGCGAGCCGGCGGTGCAGCTGCGGGCGGTCGGCGCGGAGCATCGCTGCCTTCGCGTGACCGTGGCCGACTCCGGGTCCGGCGTTCCGCCGGGCTGCGTCAGCCGCATCTTCCAGCCCTTCGTTACGAGCCGCAGCGAGGGCATGGGTATCGGCCTGTGGCTCGCGCGGACCATCGCAGAGGCCCACGGCGGCACCATCAGCGTGGGGCGGGACGCGGCCCTGGGCGGTGCCGCCTTCCATCTGGTGCTGCCCGCGGCAAGGGCCTGACCGGCCGCCCCAGCCAACGCCCGCAGAAACCTGAAAGACCGCGCCCCGTCGCCGAAGGATGCTCAATGCCAGTGGAGCGCGGGAGGCCGCGCTCCGCCGGCGCGGCCCCGGCCTCGGCCGGGCCGCGGCGACCAGGCCCTGACACCAGAGGAGACCCGGCATGGCCCATCCGATGCACGAGCAGCTGAGCCCCCAGAATTGCGCCCTGGCACTGATCGACTTCCAGCCGGCGATGTATCAGGGGGTCTACTCCCACGACCGCCTGGCCCTGATGCACAACGTCCAGATTCTGGCGAAGACGGCCCGGCTGTTCGACGTCCCGGTGACCCTGTCCACGGTGGCCCAGGACTCCTTCGCCGGCCCGTTCATGCCGGAGGTGACCGAGCTCTTTCCGCAGGCCGAGGTGATCGACCGCACCTCGATCAACAGCTGGCTCGACCCGAACTTCCGCCGGGCGGTGGAGGCCACCGGGCGCAAGCGCATCGTGGTGGCCGGCCTGTGGACGGAGGCGTGCGTGATGTTCCCCACGCTCGAGATGCTCGCGGCCGGCTACCAGGTGCACGTGCCCGCCGACGCCTGCGGTGACGTCAGCCCGGAGGCCCACGAGCGTGCCGTCCAGCGCCTGGTGCAGGCGGGTGCGGTGCCCATGAACGCGTTGCAGTTCACCTTCGAGCTGCAGCAGGACTGGGCGCGCCAGGAGACCTACGACGGCGTCATGGAGATCCTCAAGGCGCACACCCCCTACGGCATCCAGGTGCGGTTCTCGAAGTGGGCGCTCGGTGAGCACGCCAGCGAGGCGGGCGCCGCCGCAGCAGGCTGATCCGCCGCCCGTCCCGGGCCGGCGGCGATGCGCCGCCGGCCGGATCCCGCCAACGCCGGAGGCGCCCCATGGCCGAGCTGATCGCCGTCAACGGCCGCATCACCACCCTGGACCCGGCCCGCCCGGAAGTGACCGCCCTCGCCGTGCGCGACGGCCGCATCGTCGCCACCGGCGGCGAGGCCGCCTGCCGCGCCGCCCTCGGCCCCGGGCCGACGACCATCGACCTGCGCGGGCGGCGGGTGATTCCGGGGCTCAACGACAGCCACACGCACCTGATCCGCGGGGGCCTGAGCTACAACCTGGAGCTGCGCTGGGAGAACGAGCCGTCGCTGGCGGATGCCCTGCGGGCGCTCCGCGCCCAGGCCGAGCGCACGCCGCCGCCGCAGTGGGTGCGGGTGGTGGGCGGCTGGTCGGAGTTCCAGTTCGCCGAGCGGCGCATGCCGACCCTGGAGGAGATCAACGCGGCGGCGCCGGAGACGCCGGTGTTCCTCCTGCACCTCTACGCCCGGGCGCTGCTCAACCGCGCGGCGTTGCGCGCGCTTGGCATCACCCGGGAGACCCCCGACCCGCCCGGCGGCGAGATCCAGCGCGATCGCAGCGGCGAGCCCACCGGCCTGCTCATCGCCAGGCCCTCGGCGCTGATCCTCTACTCGACGCTGGCCCGCGGGCCCAGGCTCGCGCCGGAGGACCAGGCCAACTCCACCCGGCACTACATGCGCGAGATGAACCGCCTCGGCATCACCAGCGTCATCGACGCCGGCGGCGGCGGGCAGAGCTACCCCGACGACTACGCCGTCATCCGGCGCCTGCACGAGGCTGGCGAGCTCACCGTGCGCATCGCCTACAACCTCTTCGCCCAGAAGCCCGGCGACGAGCTCTCCGACTACGAGCGCTGGGTGGCGATGACCGAGCCCGGCGCCGGCGACGAGTGGCTGCGCATGAACGGCGCCGGCGAGAACCTGGTGTGGTCCGCGGCGGACTTCGAGAACTTCCTCGAGCCGCGGCCGGATCTCGCCCCGGTGATGGAGTCCGAGCTCGAGGCGGTGGTCGGCCTGCTCGCCGAGCGGCGCTGGCCGTTCCGCATCCACGCCACCTACGACGAGAGCATCGGGCGTTTCCTCGACGTCTTCGAGCGGGTGAGCGGCGGCGCGCCGCTGCCGGCGCGCTTCATCATCGACCATGCCGAGACCATCGGCCCACGCAACATCGAGCGCGTGCAGGCCCTCGGCGGCGGCATCGCCATCCAGCACCGCATGGCCTTCCAGGGCGAATACTTCGTCGACCGCTATGGCCGCGAGGCCGCGGCCGAGACGCCGCCGGTGGCCCGCATGCTGGCAAGCGGCCTGCCCCTCGGCGCCGGCACCGACGCCACCCGCGTCGCCTCCTACGACCCGTGGGTGGCGCTCTACTGGCTCACCACCGGACGCACCCTCGGTGGCCTGCCGCTGTATGGCGAGGAAAAGGTCCTGGGGCGGGAGGCGGCGCTGCGGCTGTGGACCGAGGGCTCGGCCTGGTTCTCGGGCGAGGAGGCGGTCAAGGGCACCCTTGTCCCCGGGCGTCACGCCGACCTCGCCGTGCTCTCGGCGGACTACCTGTCGGTCCCGCCGGAGGAGATCCGCCACATCACCTCGGTGCTCACCATGGTGCGCGGTCGCGTCGTGTTCGCGGACGCGGAGTTCTCCAATCTCTCCCCGCCGCTGCCGCCGGCAAGCCCGGATTGGAGCCCGGTCGCGGCCGGCCCGAGCCCGGCGATGCGGCGGCCTCCGGTCGGCGCCGGCCATGGCTGCGCCTTCCACGGGCACCAGCGGGCCATCGCCTGGAACCGGCCGTTGCCGCTGGCGGACGAGGTCCGGCATGCCTTCTGGGGCGCGCTCGGCTGCTCCTGCTTCGTGTTCTGAGCGATGGCGGTCAGCACCGGAAAGCGGGCGGGATCCGCCGCGGCCGGGGTGGCGGAATCGGCCTTCGCGCCGCTTCGGCATCTCGCCTTCGCCGTGCTGTGGACCGCCACGGTGGTTTCCAACATCGGCACCTGGATGCACGAGGTGGCGGCGGGCTGGCTCATGACGAGCCTCAGCCCCTCGCCGATGCTGGTGGCGCTGGTGCAGACCGCGACCACCCTGCCGGTATTCCTGTTCGCACTGCCCGCAGGCGCGCTGGCCGATATCGTCGACCGGCGACGACTGCTGATCATCGTCCAGACCGGGCTCGCGCTGACCGCCGCGCTGCTCGGCACCCTGGTGCTGGCCGGGGCGATGACGCCGATGCTGCTGCTGGCCCTCACCTTCGTCATGGGCATGGGTGCGGCGCTGTTGGCCCCCGCCTGGCAGGCCATCGTGCCCAGGCTGGTGCCCCGGGAGGACCTGCAGTCCGCCGTGGCGCTGAACTCGGTGGGCATCAACGTATCCCGGGCGGTCGGGCCCGCGATCGCCGGAGTGCTGATCGCGGCGGTGGGCCTCTGGGCGCCGTTCTTCCTCAATGCGCTCTCTTTCCTCTGCGTGATCGCCGCGCTCGTCTGGTGGCGCCCGGCGCCGGCGCCGCCCCGCTGGCTGCCGCCGGAGCATCTCATCGGCGCATTGCGCACCGGGTTGCGCTATGCGCGGGCGAGCGTGCCACTGCGCGCCACGCTCGCGCGTGCTCTCGCGTTCTTCGTCTTCGCCAGCGCCTACTGGGCGCTGCTGCCGCTGATCGCCCGGCAGCTGCTCGGTGGCGGCCCGACGCTGTACGGCGGGCTCCTGGGCGCCGTTGGCGCGGGGGCGGTAGGCGGGGCTCTGCTGTTGCCGCGGCTGCGTGCGCGTCTCGGCGCGGATCGGGTGGTGGCCCTGGGCACGCTGGGCACCGCGACCACGCTGCTCGGCTTCGCGCTGCTGCGCGAGCCCTCGGTGGCCGTGGTCATGAGCCTGATCGCCGGCACCTCCTGGATCGCGGTGCTCTCCAGCCTCAACGTCTCCGCCCAGACCGCGCTGCCCGACTGGGTGCGGGCGCGGGGGCTCGCGCTCTTCGTCACCGTGTTCTTCGGCGCCATGAGTCTGGGCAGCCTGGTCTGGGGCCAGCTTGCCAGCGTGGCGGGCGTTCCCGCGGCGCTCCTGGCGGCTGCGGCGGGCGCCGTCCTGGCGGTGCCGGTCTCCCTGCGCTGGCGATTGGGGCAGGGGGAGTCCATGGACCTCACGCCCTCGCTGCACTGGCCGGCACCCCCCGCAGCGGAGGCGGTGGATGAGGGTCATGGTCCGGTCCTGGTGACGGTGGAATATGACATCGAGCCGGTCCGGACCACCGAATTCCTCGCCGCCCTGGAGGGGCTCGCCAGCGAGCGCAGAAGGGACGGCGCCTATGCCTGGGGCATCTTCGAGGACGTCGCCGTGCCCGGACGCTTCGTGGAGAGCTTCCTGGTGGCGTCGTGGCTCGAGCACCTGCGCCAGCACGAGCGGGTCACACGGGCGGATGCGGAACTGCAGGCGCGAGTGCGCGCCTTCCATCGCGGACCGGATGGCCCGGTAGTCCGTCACCATCTGGCGCGTTCCCCGGGGGAGAGGCCATGAAGATCGCCATCGGACTGCTGCTCGGGTTCGTCATCGGCGTCGTCTGCCGGTTGTCCGGCGTCCCCCTGCCGGCGCCGCCGGCACTGCTGGGGGCCTTGCTCGTGCTTGCCATGACCACCGGCTACCTGCTGATGGAGCGCCAGGCGCAGCATCGCGGTGCGCGCCATCGGGAGCACTGCGGGGGACCGACCGGCCTCGCGGCCGGCCGCCGGGGTGGCGGCGACGCTGCAGGGGAGGAGCCACGATGACGGCGGCGCTCACCGGTATCCTGCTCGGACTCGCAATCGGCGCCGGCTGCCGCTGGTTCGATATCCCCTTGCCGGCGCCGCCCCGCCTCGTCGGTGCGCTGCTCGTGGTAGCCATGACCCTGGGCTTCCTGGGGACCGACTACGTGCTGACGCTGACCGCCGCGCGCTAGCGGGTGGTGGCCGCCGCCGGTCGCCCCCGGGTGGTCCCCGCTCAATACGCTCGCAGGCCTGAGCGCAGCCGTGAATCGGTGAGGTATGCGGGCGAGGCGTATGCTGCTCGCGCGGGGCGCTTTCTCCCCACTTTCGACCTGACCGGAGAGACGTCATGAGCGAGGGGCAAGCCGACCGCGTCGGCGGGATCCATCACGTCACCGCGATCGCCGGCGATCCGGCGCGCAACGTGGCCTTCTACACCGGGGTGCTCGGGCTGCGGCTGGTGAAGCGCACGGTCAACTTCGACGACCCCGGCACCTGGCACCTTTACTACGGGGACGGCGCCGGCAGCCCCGGCACCATCCTCACCTTCTTCCCCTACCCGGGGCTGCCCGCCGGGCGCCACGGCACCGGGCAGGCAGTGGAGGTGGCGTTCTCGGTGCCGGAGGCCGCCTTCGCTTTCTGGCTCGATCGGCTGGTGCGCGAGCGCGTCGACTTCGACGGCCCGGAGGAGCGCCTCGGGCAGAAACTGGTGCGCTTCCGCGACCCTGACGGGCTGCAGCTCGAGCTGGTGGCAGACCCGCAGGCACCCGACGCCGCGGGCTGGGACGGCATGCCGGTGGCGCCGGCGCACGCCGTGCGTGGCTTTCACAGTGTCACCCTTTGGCAGCAGGGCTATGAGCGCACCGCCCGGGTGCTGGAGGAGGCCCTCGGTTATCGGGCGGCCGCGGAGGAGGGTAGCCGCTTCCGCTTCACGGCGCGGGGCGACGCCGCGCCGGGGCGGCTGGTGGATCTGCGCTGCCTGCCGGACTTCTGGCGCGGCGGCCCGGGTGCGGGCACCGTGCATCACATCGCCTTCCGCGCCGCGGACGATGCCGCCCAGGCGGCGGTCCGCGAGCGCCTGGTGGCCGCGGGTGTCGACGTCACCCCGGTGCTGGACCGGCGCTACTTCCGCTCCATCTACTTCCGCGAGCCCGGTGGCGTGCTCTTCGAGGTGGCGACCGACCCGCCGGGCTTCGCCGTGGACGAGCCGCCGGAGCGCCTCGGCACCGAGCTGCAGCTGCCGCCCTGGCTCGAGCCGCGGTGGCAGGCCATCGCCGGCCGGCTGCCGCCGCTCGAGCGGGGCGCCGGCGAGGCGGACGAGGTCTTCGACTACCGCTTCCTCCCGGCGCGGCCGGAGGGGCCAGGCTTCGCCCTGGTGCTGCTTCACGGCACCGGCGGTGACGAGCACAGCCTGGTGCCCATCGGCGAGGCCGTGGCCCCCGGCGCCGCGCTGCTGAGCCCGCGGGGGCAGGTGCTGGAGCAGGGGCAGCCGCGGTTCTTCCGCCGGTTCGCCGAGGGCGTGCTGGACGCCGACGACCTGCGCAGGCGCGCCGGCGAGCTGGCGGCGTTCGTGACCCGCGCGGCGGTCCGGCACGGCCTCGGGGAGACGCCGCGCATCGCCCTCGGCTATTCCAACGGCGCCAACATCGCCGCCGCGACCCTGCTGCTGCACCCGGCGGCCTTCGCCGGCGCGGTGCTGCTGCGCCCCATGCAGCTGCCCCTCGGCCAGGACGAGGCGGGCCGGCTCGCGGGGCAACCTCTGCTGATCCTGGCCGGGCGCCGGGATGCCATCGTCCCCGCCGGCCATCCCGAGGCGCTGCGGGACTTCCTCGTCCGCGCCGGCGCCGAGGTGGAGCTGCGCTGGCTGCCGGGCGGGCACGGCCTCGCCGAGGAGGAGCTCGCCATCGTCGCCGACTGGCTGCGGGCGCTTTCCTAGGCGGGACGCGGTTCAGCGACCGCCCGGGCCGGGATGGGGCGGGCGCCGGGGCGTACCAGCAGCGCGAACGCGGCGGGCACGAAGTAGAAGGAGACGATGGTCGAGAGGAGCACGCCGCCGGCGATGGCGACGGCGAAGGGTGGCCAGAAGCCGCCGCCGGCGAGGATCAGCGGCAGGAAGCCGCCGAACGTCGTCACCGTGGTGGAGACGAGATGGCGCGCCGCGCCGGTGATGCCGTCGCGGATGGCGCCGGACTCGCCCCGCAGGGCCGCTGGATCCTCCTGCAAGGCGGTGAGCAGGATGATGGCGGCGTTGATCGATACCCCGATGGAGCCGATCACGCCGATCACCGCCTGAATGCCGAAGGGCAGCTGCAGCAGTACCAGCGCGAACAGGCTGAGGCCCATGGCGAGCGCGGCCACCACGGCCGTGAGCCCGGCGAGGCGGAAGGAGCCGAGGGTTAGGACCACGGTCACGATACTGAGGGAGACGATCAGACCCAGGGGCGCCATCAGGTTGCGCAGGGTTTCGCTGCGGGCGTCGGCATCGCCGCCGGCCTCGATACGGTAGCCGGGCGGCAGGGTCGGGCCGGTCTCCTCCAGGCGGGTCTGGACCCGGGTGAGCACCTCCTCCGGCAGCACGCCGCGGCGCACGAAGCCCTGCACGGTATTGATGCGCTCGCCGTTGCGCCGGTAGATGGTCGTCTCCGAGGGCACGAGCCGGGGTTCGCCGAGTGCTGTCAGGGGGATGGCGGGAAAGCCATCCGCCCCGATGCCGGCGGCCGGCAGCAGGCCCAGTGAGCTCAGGTCGGCCACGCTGCGGCGTCGCTCCGCGGCGAGCCGCACGCGAACCGGCAGCTCCTCGGTCCCCTCCACCAGCGAGCCGCCGGTAATGCCCTCCAGGGCGGCATCGAGCTGGTGCGAGGCCCTGTCCAGATCGAGGCCGGCGAGGCGTACCCGGGCCTCGTCGAGGTCGAGGGCCAGCTTGGGGGCGCCGGCACGCAGCTGCGTGCGCGCCAGCACGATGTCCGGATCCGCGGCCATGGCCAGGCGCAGCGAGTCGCCGAGCGCGCGCAGGGTACCGAGCTCCGGGCCCACGAGCCGCAATTCCACCGGTGCGTCCACCGGCGGACCCTGCACCAGCCCGCGAACCACGATCTGTGCCTCCGGCAGCGCCCGGTTCAGGGCCAGCTGCAGGCGGGGTATCACCCGCTCCGTGGCCGCCGGCGAGGTGGTGGTCACCAGCGCCTCGGCATAATGCGGCGCGCCGTCCCGGTCCCGCAGCATGTTGTAGTAGAACGGCGGGGCGCTCTCGCCCACCACCCAGTGAGCATGGCTGACCTCCGCCTCCGCGCCCAGCACGGCATCAGCCCGGCGCATGGCGCGCTCGGTCTCGGCAATGCTCGCGCCCTCGCGCAGCTCCAGCTGGACGTACAGCTGGTCGCGGTCGACACCGGGGAAGAACTGGGCCTCCAGGGTCGGGAATGCCGCGAACCCGAGCAGGGGCACGACGGCGGCCCCCATCAGGGCCACCACCGGATGCCGTACCGCGAGGCCCACGGAGCCCGCGAACCACCGGCCGAGGCGCCGCGGCCGGATGCCGTTGCGCCAGGCCCCGCCCTGGCCCGGCTCCGGGAGCAGGTAGCCCGCCAGCGCCGGAGTCACCGTTAGCGAGAGTAAGAGGGAGGCACCGAGCATGACGATCACGGCGATGGCGATGGAGCCGACGAAGTCGCCCGCCGGCCCCGGCAGCAGCGCCATGGGCATGAAGGCGAGTGCCGTGGTCAGGGTGGAGGCGATGAGCGGCGCGGTCAGGCGCCGGACCGCGTGGCCCACGGCGGCGACGCGCTGCCGCCCGGTGGCGAGGCCGCGCCGGATCTCGTCGGTCATCACGATGGCGGTGTCCACCATCAGGCCCAGCGCGACGATCAGCCCGGTCACGGACATCTGGTGGATCGGTACGCCCAGCCGCTGCAGCACCGCCAGCGAGAGCAGGCTCGCCAGCGGCAGCACGGCGGCCACCACCAGCGCCGCCCGCCAGCCGAGGGTCACCAGCAGCACGGCGACCACCAGCGTGACGCCGAGCAGCAGGTTCCGGAGCACGCCGCCTAGGCGCTCCGCCGTATAGCGACTCTGGTCGAACAGCAGCCGGTGCTCCAGCCCCGCCGGCAGTCGCGCCTCGAAGTCCGTGAGCTCCGCGCGCACCCGGGCCATCCAGCGGTCCACCTGATAGCCGTCGTCCATGCGCACGGCCACCAGGACGGCGCGCTCGCCGTCGGCAAAGGCCAGGCTCCGGGGTGGCTCCTCGGCCGAGCGCACGATCGTGGCGAGATCGCCCACGCGCACCAGACGGCCGTCATCGGCCGTGGTGACGGGCACCCGGGCGATGCGGGCAAGGCCTTCGATCTCGCCGGTCACCTGCACCGGCAGGTCCAGGCCGGTGCCGCGCAGCTGCCCGGCTGGGTCCTTGGCGTCCCCGGCGGCGATGGCCCCGGCAACGTCCCCCGCCGTGAGGCCGAGATCCTCCAGCCGGCGGGGGTCCACCTGCACGAGCACCTCCTCGTCCGGCGCACCGAAACGCTCGACCACCTCGGCGCCGGGTAGCTGGCGCAGACGGTCCTGCAGCGCCTCGGAGTAGCGGCCCAGCAGGGAGGGCGGGACTGCGTGGCCGTTCCGGGGGAGGATCGCGCTGATGGCCGTAAACGCACCGGTGCGCTCGGTATCGAGCTGCGGCTCCGGTACCCCCGGCGGCAGCGCCGGGCCGGCGTCGGCAAGCGCGTCCCGGATCTCTGACCAGACCTGTTCGATGCGGGCATCCTCGAGCTGGTCCGAGAGCTCGATGCGGATGCTGGAAATCCCGCGGCGCGAGGTGGAGGCGATATCGTCGATCTCGGGAATGCCCCGGAGCTCCGTCTCGATCTTCTCCGTGACCAGCGCCTCCACGCGCGCCGGGTCGGCGCCGGGGTAGGGTGTCAGTACCGTGGCGAAAAGGTTGGTGATGCTCGGGTCTTCCTGCCGCCCCATGGCGGCCAGGGCCGACAGGCCGGCGGCGATCACGAGCAGCAGGATCAACGCCACCAGCCGCGGGCGGCGGTAGCAGAGCGTCGCCAGGTCGTCAGCCATCGCTGGCGACCACGCTCACCGGCTGCCCCGGTACCAATCGGTGCGGCCCGGCGGTGACCACTGCGGTGCCGGAGCGGAGAGTGCCCCGCACGTAGGCCTGCTCGTCGCGAACGTGCAGCACTTCAACGGCCTCGCGCACCACCCGCCGTGCGCCGGGCTCGCCGTGCAGCGTCAGCAGCGCCCACAGGCCGCGCTCGGCCTCGGTCAGGGCGGCCAGCGGCACCCAGAAGCCGCTCGCCTGGATGCGCCGCGCATGGACGAGCTCCACCAGCTCGCCGTAGGGCGGCGCGCTGTCGGCGGCGACGTCGAAGATCGCCTCGACGGTCCGGGTGCCGCCACTGAGGTCCGGGCGCAGCGCCAGCAATGTGGCGGAAAGGCTGCTGGCGCCGCTCAGCAGGGTATGCCCCTCGCCGGGCTGCAGGGTTTCGGCGACGTCCGGCGGCACGCCGATGCGGGCCCGACGGGTCGTGGATTCGAGCAGGTCCAGCACCGGCGTGCCCGCGCTTGCGACAGCGCCCTCGTCAAGATGGCGGGCCGCGACCGTGCCGTCGTAGGGTGCCCGCAACTCGGATTTGCGCAGATCCACATCGATCGCGCGCAGTCCCGCCTCCAGCGTGGCGACCGCCGCCTCCAGCCGCCGCACCTCCAGGCGCGCCTCGTCGTCCGCTTCCGCCGAGGCGTGGCCGGCGGCGTGCAGGCGGGCGATGCGCTGCTGATCGAGCCGGGCGATCTCGAGCTGCGCCGTGGTCTCCGCCCGGCGCGCCAGTAGCTGGTCACGCTCCGCGCGGAGCCGATCCGTGTCGAGCCGGGCGATGACATCGCCGGCGTCTACCGCGTCGCCCTCGTCCACCCGCACCGTGGTCACGGTGCCGCCGCGCTCGAAGGCGAGCGCCGTGCTGCGCGCGGGCTCCAGGCGGCCGGCATAGCGCGTCTCGACCACATAGCCGGGCTCTTGCTGGACGCGGGTCACGGCGACGGGCACAGGGTCCGGCGCCGCCGGCGGCGGCTCCTCGGCACGCAGGTGGAACCACGCGCCGCCGCCGACAAGCAGCCCGATGAACCCGAGTCCCACCAGCGCCGCCCGGAGGCGCGTCCACGGGCCTGGCCGCGACTTGACCTCTGATCGGGGTGGCGGGCTCGGAACGGGTGACCCGGCGGGGGAGGGGGCGGCCATGGCGGGCTCCCGGCTGTATGTGAATTGGCTTAACATATGTAAGTCGCGCCAACATCGCAAGCGCTCGCTGCGGCCGCGCCCTGCGCAGGCGATCTGGGTTAACTTGTTGCGGGGAGGGCGGCATGACGAGCACGAAGAAGCGAGAGCACTATCACCACGGGGCGCTGCGTGAGGCACTGCTCGCGGCCGCCCGCACTCTCGTGAACGAGCATGGCGCGGAGAACTTTTCCCTGGCGGATGCCTGCCGCCTTGCCGGCGTGAGTACGGCGGCACCCTACCGGCATTTCCGGGACAAGCAGCACGTGCTCGAGGAGGTCACCGCGCAAGGGTTCGAGACCCTGACCGCCCGCTTTCATCAGGCCATCCGTCGCCACGGCAGCGGCACCATTGCGGCCATCGCCGCCATGGGCAAGGCCTATGTGGCCTTCGCCCGGGAGCAGCCGGCGGTGTTTCGGCTGATGTTCGGCCAGCAGCCTGCCCTGAAGGACGCGGAGCGGGTGGAGCGCTGCGGCCACGACTGCTTCGGCACGCTCGTCGAGCAAACGGCGCTGTACTGCGAGCGCCAGGGGCTGTCCGCCAACGTCAGCGAGGTCGCCGTCCAGCTGTGGACTTTCGTTCATGGCGCCTCCTCGCTCGCGATCGACGGGGATTACGACGAGGTGGCGCCAGGGCTGGACATCGAGCGCATGATCGATGACGCCACGCCGAATCTGCTGCCAGTGAAGCGCGGCTGAGGCAGGGCGGCTGCGGTAGCCATCGCCCCGGCGCCGGCTGCACACGCCGAAACGATCAGTAATTCCCGGTCAGGCGTACGGCGCGATGGCGTTCCGGGCCGGCAGGCGTTCCGGCCGCCATGCCCCGACCGCCCAGGCGAGCAGCTCGCCGGGCCGTGCGCCGGCCAGAGCGGGAGGTGGCGGCTGCCCGAGGAAGGCGAGCGCAGAGGTTACGGCTTCTCCGGGGCGCTCGATGTCCAGGGCCGCGCTGCCGACGCTCTTGCTGAGCTTGTGTCCGTCGGGTGCGAGGGCGACCGGCAGATGGAGATAGCGCGGGGTGTGGAGACCCAGAGCCGCCTGCAGGGCGACCTGTGGTGCGGTGGCTGCCAGCAGGTCGCCACCGCGGACCACGTCGGTGACGCCGAGCTCCGCATCGTCTACGACCATGGCCAGGTGATAGGCGAACAGGCCGTCGGCCCGCCGGATCACGAAATCCCCGACCTCGGCCTCGAGATCCACCCGTTGCGGGCCATGCCGTCGGTCGTCGAAGGCCGGTTGCAGCCCGCGGGTCAGCAGCCGCCAGGAGCGGGCCTCGCGGCCCGGTGGCAGGCCGGCGCGGCAGGTGCCGGGGTAGATCATGCCCGCCGGGCCGCGGCGGGCAACGGCGGCGATCTCGCGCCGGGTGCAGCCGCAGGGATAGGCCCGGTCCGCGGCCTGCAGCCGCGCCAGGGCGGCGGCGTAGGCCTCGTCCCGGGCGCTCTGGTAGACGACGGGGCCGTCCCAGGTCAGCCCACAGGCCTCGAGCTGGCGCAGAATCACCGCATCGGCCCCGGTCACCGCCCGGCCGCGGTCGACGTCGTCGATGCGCACCGCCCAGCTGCCGCCCGCGGCCCGCGCATCCAGCCAGCTGCCCACCGCGGCCACCAGCGAGCCAAAGTGCAGCGGGCCGGTCGGGCTCGGCGCGAAGCGGCCGACGTAACGGGCGGGTTTCGGGTTTCGCGTTTCGGGCTTCAGGTTGGGGCCTCCTCGTGGTTCTCCGGGGCCTGAACACGGTTTGCCGGCGCCGCGTCGCTCCTACGTTCGCGTGAGCCTGCGAAGCCCCGGAAAATGTCCCTGATCCTATAGAAGGCATTGTCTCGCTGTCGCAGGGCGGGCCTGCGTGGGAGCTGGTCTCCGACCGCGAATCGCCGCGCAGCGGCGTACCGTACCGCCCTCCGGGCGCTCTCGCGGTCGGAGACCGCTCCCACAGGGTGCACAGGCCGGCCGGGAGCTGACGATACTTTCGATGCGGCCGGAAAGGTCGAAACCGGAAGCCCGAAACACGCCCGGAGCGCCATTGGTAGACTCGCCGCACACGCCGTGCCCCGGAGGCTTCATGCCCGCGCCGCTGCTTGCCGCCCGCGCCCATCGGATCCAGCCCTTTCACGTCATGGCGCTGCTCGCCCGTGCCCGCGAGCTGGAGGCCGCCGGGCGGGGGATCGTGCACATGGAAATCGGCGAGCCGGATTTTCCGACCGCCGAGCCGGTGGTGGCAGCGGGTCAGCGGGCGCTCGCGGACGGCCATACCGGGTATCTCCCGGCGGCCGGTCTGCCGGCCCTGCGCGAGGCCATCGCCCGGCATTACGCGGACCGCTACGGCCTCGACGTCGACCCGCAGCGCATCCTCGTCACGCCCGGCGCCAGCGGCGCGCTGGTGGTCGCCCTGGCCCTCGCGGCGGACCCGGGCCGCAACGTGCTGCTGCCGGACCCCGGCTATCCGTGCAATCGCAATTTCGTCGAGCTGGTGGATGCATTGCCCCGGGCGGTGGCGGTGGGTCCGGATGACGACTATCAACTCACCCCGGCCCTCGCGGAAACCGCCATGGACGAGACCACCGCCGCGCTGGTGGTGGGCTCGCCGGGCAACCCCACCGGGACGCTGGCCACGGCGGAAAGCCTGCAGGGGCTGGCGGCCCTTGCCGCACACCACCGGGCGACGCTGATCGTCGACGAGATCTACCACGGGCTGCAATACGGCCGGGAGCCCGCCCAGGCCCTTGCCCACGCGCCGGAGGCCATTGTCGTCAACAGCTTCTCCAAGTACTTCGGCATGACCGGCTGGCGCCTCGGCTGGATGGTGGTGCCGGAGGCCTGGGCGACGCCGGCGGAGAAGCTGCTGCAGAACCTCTTCATCAGCGCCTCGGCGCCAGCGCAGTATGCGGCCCTGGCCTGTTTCGGCGAGGCGGCTCAGGAGATCTTCGAAGCCCGCCGCGAGGCCTTCCGCCAGCGGCGGGACTTCCTGCTGCCGGCGCTGCGGGCGCTCGGCTTCCGCATCCCCGGCGAGCCGGCCGGCGCGTTCTATCTCTACGCTGACGTCAGCGGCCTGACCGACGACAGCTTCGCCTTCGCCGGCGATCTGCTGGAGCGCTCCGGTGTGGCCGCGACGCCGGGTCTCGACTTTGAGCGCACCGCCCCCCAGCGGCATCTGCGGTTCGCCTATACCACCAGCCTCCCGCAGCTGGAGCAGGGCGTGGAGCGCCTTGCGGCGCATCTGGCCAGCGGCTGACGGGCAGCGCTCGTCGGCCCGACAGGTCAGGCCCCTGGGCCATGCGTGCGGCGGCTGCTAGCGTTTGCGCACGTGCGCAACACCCATCACAAGGAGCGTGCCATGTCTCCCCGCCCGCTGCTCTGCCTCTGCCTGCTTGCCTTCGCCGTAGCGGGGCTGCGCCTGCCGGCGGCTGCCACCGTGGTGCCCGCGGACACGCTGGCGGTTATCGGCTGGTCGCCGTCGCCGCAGGCGGAGCGTGCCCCGGCCGCCCTGCGGGAGGAGCTCGCCGCGCTGCCCTGGGACGAGGCCGGAGAGACCCTGGAGGCGCTGCTGGCCCATGCTGCCGCCGGGGAGACCGTCGGGCCCCTCCGGGGCGTGGCGCGCACGATGCAGACCCTGTTCACCGAGGCGGGTCCGGTGGACGGCGTGATTGCCGCCTGCCCGGCAGCCGGCGCGGTGCTGGAGGGCGAGCGGCTGCCGCTGCCAGTGGGCGGGTTCGCCCTGGCCGCCGGCGCTCCGGAGCGCCCCGCCTGGTTTGCGGCGCTGGGCGGGCTGGCCCTGGTGGCACGCTTCGATGCCGAGGGCATGGCCCGGATCGGGCGGCTGCTGGATGCACTGGCGTCCTGCGAAGGCCTGGCCGGCCGGTCCCTGACCGACGGCGACGCTGCGCTGCGGCTGGACGTGTACCGGGCCGGCGGGCTGCTGCCGCTGGCGGTGGGCCGGGCGGCGGACGTGCTGGTGCTGAGCGCCAGCCCCGAGCGGGCCCGGGCCCTGCTGGAGCGGGCGCTGGCCGAGCCCGAGGCGCCGCTGCTACCGGCCATGCCCGGCGCCGCCGGGGGGCTGGCGGTGGACCTCGACTTCGCCGCCGCCGGACGGCTGCTCGCCCCGGACGCCGAGCGCCATCCGGGTGCGGCGCGCCTGGCCGCGACCCTGAACACCCTTGGCCACTTCCAGGCGCGCCTCGGCAGCGAGTCCGGCGGCCTCGCCAGCCGCAGCCGGCTGGCGGTGAACCCGGACGGCGGCGACGCTGCGCTGCGGGACCTGCTGCTCTGCCGGGACTGCGCCGTGGACCCGGACGTGGCCGCCCCCGCCGGCACGGTCGGGGTAAGCAGTCGGTACCTGAATCTGAGCGGCTGGCTGGACTATGCCGACGGGTGGGTCCGCCATGCCTCCGGCGGGGAGCAGACGCTGCGGGGCTGGCTGACCAGGGAGTACGGCCTGGACCCGGACGCACTGCTGCTCGACTGGATCGGCGACGAGGTGCACCGGATCGAGCTCGCCCCCCTGGACTCCCGGCTCGGCTCCCTGGTCTGGCTCCCGCCCCAGGCGCTGGTGCTACCGGTCACCGATGATGCGGCGGCGCGGGAAGGGGTCGAGGCGTTGCTCGAGGCACTCGCGGCGTTGCCGCTGGAGGCGATGCTGGCGGAGCGTGCGGGCGCCGATCTCGGGATGCTGGCCTCGACGCAGTGGGCGCGCCGTGAGGCCAGCTACCGTGGCGTCGACGTCACCAGGCTGCATGCCGGGCCGTTCGCGAGCCTGGCCTGGGCGGTGGCGGACGGCCGGCTGATCCTGGCGACACCGGCGCGCGCGATGGAGCCCATGCTGGACGCCGTCCTTGCCGGCGAGCGTCCCGCCGGGCTGCCGGTACGCGGCGGCGCGCCTGACGGCGCGCACGCCATCGCGCGTGTGGACGGCCCGGCCACCTACCGCGGACTGGAGGAGCTGTTCGCCGCCCTCGCGCAGCCGGCGGCCTACGTCACGCGGCTCGGGCTCGAGACGGCTACCGGCGGCGTCGGCTCGCAGGCGGCGGGCGGCGAGACCACCGTGGGTCCGCTGGCGGGGCGCATCAGCCTGCCCGAGGGGGCCACTTCGGTCAGCGTCGAAGGCGTGCTGGCGCCGGCGCAGGGAGCGGGGCGGCATTTCCGCCTGCAGGGCCTGCCGACGGACCGCCCGGTAACCGTCGAGCTGACCAGCGATACCTTCGATACCTACCTCTCCCTGATCGACGTCGACGCCGGCGGGATCGTGCGCGAGAACGACGACGCCCCCGACACCAGCCGCTCTGCCATCACCTTCTGGCCCCGCCAGGGCACCGACTACTGGGTTCGGGTCGGCAGTTACGGCGATTCCGGGGCCGGCCCCTATCGCCTCGCTGCCGCGGTGGCGGAGCGTGCGGCCGATCTGCCGGCGCCGGCCGAGTCGCTGGACGTCAGTGACGGGCCGGCCAGCGTATCCGGCACCCTCGGCCCGGAACGCCGGCCGCTGCTGTACCGGCTGGAGAGCATGGACGAGCCGCGTGAGGTCAGCGTTGCGCTGGCGAGCAGCGCCTTCGATACCTACCTCTACCTGGTGGACCCGGTGACCGGCGCTGTACTGGCCGAGAACGACGATGCGCCGGACACTACCCGCTCGGCGCTGGAATTCGTGGCGGAGCCGGGCCGCGAGTACTGGCTCCAGGTGGACAGCTACCAGGGCGGTGGCGCCGGTGCGTTCACCCTGAGCGCCAGCACCGGCCCGGCCGCCAGTGCCGCGCCGGAGGTACTGCAGCCGGTGGCCACGGAAGAGATCGAACCGCAGGGGCTGACCGTGGGCGGCGAGCCGGTGACCGGCCGTCTCGGCGGCGCGGCGGCCGCGCCCGTGCAGCAGGACTACGCCATGGACGGGCTGGCGCCCGGCGACCGGGTGCAGGTGGACCTCGAGGCCGGCGCCTTCGACACCTACCTGTACCTGATCGACGCCGCCAGCGGCCGCCTTCTCATGGAGAACGACGATTACGCCGGCAGCCTGGACCGTTCGCGGCTGACCTTCCGGGTGAACCCGGAGCGTGAGTACGTGCTGCGGGTGGGCAGCTTCGGCGGCGAGGGCACGGGCCCCTTCCGGCTCGAGCTGACCCGCCTCGCCACGGCTGGTGCCGTGCCGGCGGAGCGCCCGGCGCCGCCCACATTCGGCGAGCTGCTGACGCTCTACGGCCTGCTGCCCGACGCCACCGGCGTCCTCGCCCGGCACCTGGCTCCGGGCGGTGGTTACGGCGTGGTGGAGGGCGACACCGTGCGCAGCGAATCCGTCCTGCCCTGGCGCGAAGACTAGCCCGCATATCTCACCGATTCGCGAAGCGAGGGCGTCTGCTCAGGCCTCGCGGTGGCTGTTCTCCACGGCCAGCAGCGTCGCGCCGATGACGCCGGCGGGCATGGCCACCAGGTTCAGCCCCGGGATCAGCGTCAGGGCGAGGATGCCGGCGCCGAAGCCGAGGTGCAGCAGGCGCTGGCCGCGCAGGTGCTGGCGCTGGGCCCGGAAGCTCAGGCCGCGATTGCCGAGGGGGAAGTCCATGTATTCCAGCGCCAGGATCCAGGCGCCATAGAGCGCCCACAGAAAGGGCGCCGCAAGATTCGCCACCGGCACCACGAACAGCACCAGCAGCGGCACACCGAGCAGAGCGAAGTAGGCGATCTTGCGCAGCTCGCCGCCGAAGGCCCCGAGCACCTCGGCGGTGAACCCGGCGCCATCGCCGGCGGGCGCCCGGCCCGTGGCCTGCTGCTCCACGCGGGCGGACAGCCAGCCGTTGAACGGCGCCGCGATGAGGTTGGCGAGCGCGGTGAAGGTGTAGAACATCACCACCACGGCGGCGAGCAGGAACAGCGGCCAGAGCAGCCAGCGCGCCAGCAGCGCCAGGAATTCCAGGGTCTGGCTCCACCAGCCCTCACCCGAGAAGGTCGATGGCTCCGGCAGCAGCCAGGTCAGCAGGGCCTGGTACTGGGCCCCGGCGAACCAGAACAGGCCCGCGAACACCAGCACATTCACCCCGATGGGTACCCAGACGTAGGGCGCCAGCCAGGGCGCGGCCAGCAGCCGCAGGCCACGGGGGACGTAGCTGACACCGCGCAGGAAATCGGTCATCACGGCAGCGTCACCGGCACGGGCGGCTCCCAGCCCGGGGCACGGTGCTCCGCGACGACGGTGGTGTAGATCCCGCCGCGGACGTTGAACACCCCGCGCACGCGCATGAACCGGGGTGCGGTGGCCGCCACCAGGTCGCCGAGGATGTGGTGGGTAACCGCCTCGTGAAAGGCGCCCTGGTCGCGGAACGACCAGATGTAGAGCTTGAGGGACTTCAGCTCCACGCAGTGGGCCTCAGGGACATAGTCGATCTCCAGCGTCGCGAAGTCCGGCTGGCCTGTCTTCGGGCAGAGACAGGTGAACTCAGGGATGCTGAAGTGGATGGTGTAGTCCCGCTCGGGGGCCGGATTGGGGAAGGTCTCGAGCGCGCGGGAGGGCTGCGTGGTCATGGACGTCGAGTCTCCGGACAGAGGGCGATTTTCGGCAGGATCGATAACGCGGTATTTTGACCGGCTGACGCCACCGCCGTCGAACGGACGCCATCATGCGCCTCAGCAAGATCAAGCTCGCCGGCTTCAAGTCCTTCGTGGACGCCACCACGGTGCCCCTGCCGGGGCCGATCACCGCGGTGGTAGGGCCGAACGGCTGCGGCAAGTCCAACATCATCGATGCCGTGCGCTGGGTGATGGGCGAGAGCTCCGCCAAGCATCTGCGCGGTGGCTCCATGGCCGATGTCATCTTCTCCGGCTCAAACAGCCGCAAGCCGGTGGGGCTGGCCAGCATCGAGCTGGTGTTCGACAACAGCGAAGGCAGCCTGGGCGGGCAGTATGCGGGCTACAGCGAGATCTCGGTGCGCCGGCAGGTCAACCGCAATGGCCAGTCCGCCTATTACCTGAACGGCACCCGCTGCCGCCGGCGGGACATCACCGACGTCTTCCTCGGCACCGGGCTCGGGCCCCGCAGCTACTCCATCATCGAGCAGGGCACCATCTCGCGGCTGATCGAGGCTCGCCCCGAGGAGCTCCGCGGCTACCTCGAGGAGGCCGCCGGTATCAGCCTCTACAAGGAGCGCCGGCGGGAGACCGAGCGCCGCATCCGCGACACCCTGGACAACCTCGAGCGCCTGGAGGATGTGCGCGACGAGGTCGGCCGCCAGCTCGAGAAGCTGGGGCGCCAGGCCGAGACCGCCGAGCGTTACCGCGCGCTCAAGGCCGAGGAGGCACGGCGCCGCGGCGAGCTGCTGCTGCTCCGCCGCCAGGGCCTGGAGGCGGAGCGTGAGCGCCTGCGCGGCGAGCTCAACGAGCGCGAAAACGCGCTGCAGGAGAAGATCGCACGCCAGCGGGCGCTGGAGCGCGAGGCGGAGACGCTACGCGCCCGCCACGCCGAGGACAGCGATCGGCTGAACGAAATCCAGGGGCGCTACTACGGACTCGGTTCGGATATCGCCCGCATCGAGCAGCGCATCGCTCATCGTCGCGAGCTGCGCGAGTCCAGTCAGCGCGAGCTGGAGCGTAACCGCGAGGCGCTGGGCGGCACCGAGCGGGAGCTGGAGGACGATCGCGAGAAGCAGGCCGTGCTCCTGCGCCGGCTCGAGGAGCTGGAGCCCGCCCTGGAAGACGCCGACGAGCGGCTGGAGACCGCCGAAGCGGAGGTACGCGCCGCCCGGCAGCGACTGGACGCCTGGCGCGAGCGCTGGGACGCGCTGACCGAGGCCGCGGCCACCGCCGGACGCAACGCCCAGGTGGAACGTACCCGCATCGAGCAGCTGGAGGCCCGTCTCGCCGAGCAGCAGCGCCGGCGGGAGCGCCTCGCCGCCGAGGCGGAGAGCCTCGCTGCCGGTGGTGACGACGCCCTGGAGACCTGGCGCGAGGAGGCGGAGACGCTGGCCGAGGATCGCGCCGAGCTGCAGGCGCAGCTGGATGAGGTCCAGCAGCGGCTGGGCCATCAGCGCAATCAGCTGCGCGGGGCCGAGGAGGAGGCGGAGCTCGCCCGCGCCGCCCTCGGCGAGGACCGCGCCCGGCTCGCCTCCCTCACCACGCTGCAGGAGGCGGCGCTGGGCGCCGACGCCGAGCTCGCCCGCTGGCTTGAATCGCTGGGCCTGCAGGACGCCGAGCGCCTGGGCGAGCGGCTGCAGGTGACACCCGGTTGGGAGCAGGCGGTGGAGGCCGTGCTCGGGGACGCGCTGCAGGCCAGGGTGGTGAGTGAGGCCGCGCTGGATGCCGGGCAGGCGGCGGCCCTCGGCCATGGCCGGGCCATGCTGTTCGCCGGCGGCGAGGCGTCCGGCGCGGCGCCGGCGCCAGCGGTGGGCACGCCGCTGCGCGAGCTGGTCTCGGCACCGTGGCCACTGGACGACCTGCTGGCGGCGGTGTACGCCGCCGAGGACGACGCCGAAGCGGAGCGGCTGCTCGCCCGGCTCGGCCCGGAGGCCTCCGTGGTCACCCCCGACGGGCGCTGGCGGGGCCGGCGCTGGATTCGGGTGCGGGCCGCGGACGACGGTGCCGGGGCCGGCGTCCTCGCCCGCGGCCGTGAGATCGAGCGTCTGCGGGAAGCGATCGGCGAGCACGAGGAGCGCCTCGCCGCGGCCGAGGCCGCGGCCGGTGAGGCACGTCAGGCTCTGGAGAGCGTGGAGGCCCAGCGCGAGGACGCGGCGGCCGAGCTCGCGGAGCTGGACCAGCGCCTGGCCGGCCTGCAGGCGCGCATCGAGGGCGAGGAGCGGCGGCAGCGTGAGCGCGGCGAACGGCGCGCGGCCCTTGCCGAGGAGCGTGAGGATCTGGCCGAGGCCCTGGAGAGCGGCGAGGCCGAGGTACGCGCTGCGCGCCGGCGCCTGGAGGCGGCGCTGGAGGAGGGTGAGCGCCTGGACGGCGAGCGCGAGCGCCTGAACGATGAGCGCCTGGCGCACCAGGATGTCGTGGACCGGGCCCGGGAGGCCGCCGAGGCGATCCGCGCGGAGCGCCACGACCTGGCGCTGCGTCTGGAGAGCGCAAGCACGGCCCGGCAGTCGCTGGAAGAGGCCATCGCCCGCCTCGAGCGGCAGCGCGGCCAGCTCGAGGCGCGCAACCGGGAGCTCGATGCCGCGCTGGCCGAGGTGGCGGACCCGGACGACAGCCTGGAGCAGGAGCGCCAGGACTTGCTGGCGCGGCGATTGGAGGTGGAGGGCGAGCTCGGCGAGGCCCGTTCGCGCCTGGAAGCGGCGGATCACCGCCTGCGTGAGCTGGAGCAGGCGCGCAGCGCGGTCGAGGCCGAGGTGACCGAGCTGCGCGGCAGCGCCGAGTCCGCCCGCTACCGTGACTACGAGCTGCAGGCCCGCCTGCAGACCCTGGACGAGCAGCTCGGAGAGCTCGATCTCTCCCGTGCGGACCTCGCCGAGGGGCTGCCCCAGGCGGCCACCGAGGCGGAGTGGGAGGCCGAGCTGGAGCGTCTGGATGCGCGCATCCGCCGGCTCGGGCCCATCAACCTTGCCGCCATCGACGAGCATCAGGCGCTGTCCGAGCGCAAGGGTTACCTGGATGCGCAGCAGGCGGACCTGAGCGAGGCGCTGGAGACGCTGCAGGACGCCATCCAGCGCATCGACCGCGAGACCCGCAACCGCTTCCGGGACACCTTCGACAAGGTCAACGCCGGCCTGCAGCGGCTGTTCCCGCGCCTCTTCGGCGGCGGCCAGGCGTATCTGGAGATGACCGACGACGATCTGCTGGAGACCGGCGTCACCATCATGGCGCGACCGCCGGGCAAGCGGATCACCAACATCCATCTGCTGTCCGGTGGCGAGAAGGCGCTCACTGCGGTCTCCCTCGTGTTCGCCATCTTCGAGCTCAACCCGGCGCCGTTCTGCATGCTGGACGAAGTGGACGCCCCGCTGGACGAGGCCAACGTCGGCCGCTTCTGCGAGCTGCTCGGCCAGATGTCCGGTCAGGTCCAGTTCGTGGTCATCACCCACAACAAGACCACCATGGAGGCGGCGAGCCACCTCGCCGGCGTCACCATGGCCGAGCCGGGGGTGTCGCGGCTGGTGGCGGTGGATGTGGAGGGGGCGGTCGAGCTGGCGGACGCTTAGCTTCCGCCAGCTCGACAGTTCAAAGTGGCAAGTTCAAAGTTCAAAGCTGCCGCTCTTGGCACTTGGGCCGGTGTGGGCACCTTCTTTGAACTTTGGACTTCGAACTTGGAACTCGCCCGTGCTTGAGGGCGCGGGCGAGGCGTTGCACTCTGTCGCGGTCGACGGGGCCACCGAAACCTTGACAGGCCGATCGGAACTATGGACGAGCTGCGCTGGATACTGCTGATTCTCGGGGTGGTGGTGATCGCCGGGGTGTATGTCTATGGCCGCCTGCAGGACTGGCGCCATGACGGGCCGCCCTGGCGACGGCGGGGGCGGCGCGAGCAACGGGAGCCGTTCGCCGACCACGATCTCTCCCGGGAGGACATCGAGAGCACGCTGGGCGAGCTGGACGAGCTGATCCACGAGTCCGAGACCGAGATCCGGCGGCCGCGGCGTGCCCCCGAGGAGGCCGAGCGTGCGGAGGCGGGCAACGCTGACCCGGAACACGACCCCGAGCCGGAGGGCGACGCGCCGCACCCGGAGCCGGCGCCGGCGCGTGAGCCGGGTGGATCCGCGGGCGGGCGCCCGGAGCTTGCGTTCTCCGAGGAAGGCGTTGGCGAGGTGCGTGTGCGTGGCGCCGACGGCGACGTGGCCGCGAGCAGCGAGCGTCGCCTGGACACCCGGCGTGCCGAATCGGCGGCGGAGGCCGGCTCGCGACCGGTTGCGCGGGACGGCCGCGGCGAGGCCTTTGCGGCCCGCCTGCGGCGGGCCTTCCGGGGCGAGGAGGGCGGCCAGCAGGAATCCGTGGCGGGGACCCCGAGCGACCCGCCCGAGATGGCCGGCGAGGAGAAGATCGTGGTGCTCTCGGTGATGGCGCCGGAGGGCGAAGTCTACGTGGCCCGGGCGCTTACCGAGGCGCTGGAGGACTGCGGGCTGCGCCTGAACAGCCAGGGCATCTACCAGCGTACGCTCGATACCCGCACCGGCGCGGTGGCGCTCTACAGCGCCGCCAACATCCTCGAACCGGGGACCTTCGACCCCGAGGCCCTGGACGAGACGGATACCCCCGGGGTGGTGCTCTTCCTGCGGCTGCCCGGCCCCTTCGACGGCCTGGCGGCGTTCGAGCAGATGCTGGCCACCGCCCGGACCCTGGCAAGGCAGCTCGGCGGTCAGGTGCTCGATGGCCGCCGGTGCGACCTGACCACCCAGTCCATCGAGCATATCCGCGAGGAGCTGCTGGAGTACCGCCGCCGCGCCCACCTGGCAGCCCGCCAGGCGCGGTAGGTCGCGCACGGCCGCCGCGAACCGGAGCACAAGCGTACCGCGCATGAGCCAGCAGCCATCGAGCAAGGACCCTGCCGCCCGCGCCGCCGAGTTGCGCGAGGCGATCGAGTATCACAACCACCGCTACTACGTCCTCGACGATCCGGCCATATCCGACGCCGACTACGACGCTCTGCTGCGGGAGCTGCAGGCTATCGAGGCCGAGCACCCGGAGCTGGTGACGCCGGACTCGCCCACCCAGCGCGTCGGCTCGGCCCCGCTGGAGAGCTTCGGCGAGGCGCCGCACGAGCAGCCCATGCTCTCCCTGGACAATGCCTTCGACGAGGACGAGCTGGCTGAATTCGACCGCCGCGTGCGCGAGGGCCTGGGCCGGGACGCCGTCGATTACGTCGCGGAGCCGAAGCTGGACGGGCTGTCGGTCAATCTCCGCTACGAGCACGGGCGGCTGGTGCGCGCCGGCACCCGGGGCGACGGCCGGGTCGGCGAGGACATCAGCGCCAACATCCGCACCATCCGCAGCGTGCCGCTGCGGCTGCTCACCCGCGAGCCGCCGGCGCTGGTGGAAGTCCGCGGCGAGGTGGTCATCCGCCGGCGGGACTTCCAGCGCCTCAACGCCGAGCGCGAGCAGCGCGGCGAGCGGCCCTTCGCCAACCCGCGCAACGCTGCCGCCGGCAGCCTGCGCCAGCTCGACCCCCGCATTACCGCGCGTCGGCCGCTGACGCTGTTCACCTTCGGCGTCGGCGCCTGCAGCGCGCCGCTGGGCGAGACGCACACCCAGGTGCTCCGGCACCTGGGCGAGTGGGGGTTTCCGGTGAACGAGCGGGTGGAGGCGGTGCGCGGGCTCGAGGGCTGCCTGGACTACCACCGCCGCCTGTTGGCGGACCGCGACCGGCTTGACTACGAAGTCGATGGCGCCGTGTTCAAGGTCGACGATCTGGCCGCCCGGGAGGAGCTCGGCTTCACGGCCCGGGCGCCGCGCTGGGCCATCGCCCACAAGCTGCCGGCGCGGGAAGCGACCACCGTGGTGGAGCGGATCCTGCCGTCGGTGGGGCGGACCGGCGTGATCACGCCGGTGGCGGCGCTGGAGCCCGTGGCGGTGGGCGGCGTTACGGTAAGCCGGGCGACCCTGCACAATCTCGACGAAGTCCACCGCAAGGACGTTCGCGAGGGTGACACGGTCATGGTGCGCCGCGCCGGGGACGTGATCCCCGAGGTGGTCAGCGTCGTGACGGAAAAGCGGCCCGCCGGTGCCGAGGCCTGGCAGATGCCCTCGGTCTGTCCGGTCTGCGGCTCCGAGGTGGTGCGCCTGGACGACGAGGCCGCGCACCGCTGCATGGGCGGGCTCTATTGCCCGGCCCAACGCATGGGCGCGATCCTGCACTTCGTCTCGCGCCGGGCCATGGACATCGACGGCCTCGGCGAGAAGCTGGTGCAGCAGCTGGTGGACAGCGAGCGCGTGCGCACCGTGGTGGACCTCTACCACCTCACCCGCAGCGACCTGCTCGGCCTCGAGCGCATGGGCGAGAAGTCCGCCGGCAACCTGCTGGCGGCCATCGAGCACTCGAAGCGGACCACGCTGCCGCGGCTCATCTATGCGCTCGGCATCAGCCAGGTGGGGGAGGTCACGGCGCAGGCGCTGGCCGAGCACTTCGGCGACCTCGATCCGCTGATGGCCGCGGACGAGGCGGCGCTTACCGAGGTGCCGGACGTCGGCCCGGTGGTGGCGCAGAGCGTGGCGCGATTCTTCGCCCAGCCCCACAACCGCGAGGTGATCGATGGCCTGCGCGCTGCGGGCGTGAGCTGGGAGCCGCTGGCCGGGCGCGCCGGCTCCGGGCCGCTCAGCGGCAGGACCTTCGTGCTCACCGGCACGCTCGAGGGCTATACCCGGGACAAGGCGAAGGCGCGCATCGAGGCCCTGGGCGGGCGCGTCACCTCCAGCGTCTCGAAGAAGACCGACTACGTGGTGGCGGGCGCCGATCCAGGGTCAAAGCGGGACAAGGCGGAGCGCCTGGGCGTGGAGATTCTGGATGAGGCGGCGTTCCGGCGGCTGATCGACGGCGGCGCGGGTTAGTTCGCCGCCCGAAGCGCCTTTGCCTTGCCGGATCCTGACTAGCAACGAGCTTCAGCCATGATGGCGACAGGGACCCGCGGGCCCGAAGCCGCAGCAACGGCCGTGCCGGGCGCGAGACGGGGCAGGCGCGCCCGGGACACGCTGTGAATACGTCCCTGTAAGCTCGTAGGCGAGGTCCCTCTCGCCTACGGTCCCGGTCGCGCCTGCCCCGCCTCGCTCGGCCGCCGTGGGTACCCGCCGCCGCGCCAATACCGGCAGGGTCCGGTGTTTTCCTGCGATCAGTCCTGCGCCGGCTCGGCCCAGTCGGCCTCGTACTCGATCTCGGCCTCGGCGCGGAGCTCCTGCACGTACTGCTGCACGCTCCGGCGGACCAGCTCCATGCGCAGCTGGTCCTCGACCTCATCGAAGGCCGGCGGATCGGTCGCGCGGGTGTCGTCCACCTGCACCACGTGCCAGCCGAAGCGGGTCTCCACCGGTTCGTCGGAGTACTCGCCGGGTTCCAACGCCTCCACCTCGGCGGCGAACGGGCCGACCATGTCGGCAGCGGCGAACCAGCCGAGATCACCGCCATTGTCGGCGTTGGAGTCCTCGGAGTGCTCGGCGGCGAGCTCGGCGAAGTCGCCCCCGGCGTCGAGCTCGTCGATGATGCCGACGGCGGTCTCACGCTCGGGGACGAGGATGTGGCGGGCACGGTACTCGCGGTCGCCGCCGCCGGCGAAGCGCTCGTCGTAGAGCTCGCGCACGGCCTCGTCGCTCACCCGGTCCTCCCCCGAGAGGCTGCGCACCAGTGCCTGGGCGAGGATGGCGCGGCGGGTATTCTCCAGCTGCGCGGCGATGTCCGGCTCGCGGTGGAGGTCGCGTGCCTCGGCGTCCTGTGCGAGCAGGGTGACGGTGATCACCTCGTCCAGGAACTGCTGGCGCTGGGCGGCGGTCACCTCGCCCCGGCCCTGGGTCTGCTGGGCGAGCAGCTGGGCAAGGGCATCGGCGGAAATCGGCTCGCCGTTCACCCGCGCCACCACTTCGCCGCTGGCATCGTCCTGGGCGAGCGCGGGGGCGGCGAGCAGGCCCGCGGCGAGGGCGGCGGCAACGAGGCCGGTACGGAAGCGGATGGGCATGGGGCTCTCCTCGTGAGTAATCGGTTTCAGGCGTCGTCGCCGGCGGCTTCGTCCGGGGTCAGGGCGCGAATGCTGAGGGCGTGGATGGTGTCGGCCCGCATGGCGTCGCCGATGGCATCGTAGACGAGGCGGTGACGCTGCAGGCGGCCGTGGCCGGCAAAGTCGGGGCTGACCACCAGCACGCGATAGTGTCCGCCGCCGGCCCGGGCGCCGGCGTGACCGGCATGCAGGTGGCTCTCGTCCTCCACCTCGAGCCGCTCCAGGGTCAGGGCCTGACCGAGGCGCTCGCGGATCAGGCGTACGCGTTCGGACTCGCTCATGGCAGCACCGCCTTGAATGGCTTCACGGTCACCTCCCGGTAGACACCGGCGGCGACGTAGGGATCCGCGTCGGCCCAGGCCCGGGCCTCCTCCAGGGAGGGGAACTCGGCCACCACGAGGCTGCCGCTGAAGCCGGCCGGGCCCGGGTCCTCGGCATCGATGGCGGGGTGGGGGCCGGCGAGGAGCAGTCGGCCCTGGTCGCGGAGGGCCTCGAGGCGGGCGAGGTGCTCGCCCCGGGCGCCCTTGCGGCGCTCCAGGCTGTCCTCGACGTCCTCGCTGATGATGGCGTAGTACATGGCGGCATTCTCTCCGCGTGATCCAGACGGCAGCCGGGAACGCTACCATATCCGGGAGCGGCCTCCCCACCGTGCTTGCACCGCCGCGGCGGCGGTGCCCATCATGCCGTTGAAAGGCGGCGCAGCGAGGCAGCCATGAGCCAGTATTTCAGCGTGCATCCCGAGACACCGCAGCCGCGCCTCATCCGGCGCACGGTGGAGGTTCTCCAGCGCGGTGGCGTGATCGTCTACCCGACGGACTCCACCTATGCCCTCGGCTGCGTCATGGGCGAGAAGGCCGCCATCGACCGCATCCGCCAGATCCGCGCCCTGCGGGAGGATCACGACTTCACCCTGGCCTGCCGCGACCTCTCGGATATCGGCACCTACGCGCGTCTGGAGAACAACGCCTTCCGCCTGCTCAAGGCGCACACGCCCGGGCCCTATACTTTCATCCTCAAGGCCACGGGCGAGGTGCCGCGGCGCCTGCAGCACCCCAAGCGCAAGACCATCGGCATCCGTGTGCCCGGGAATCCGGTGGCCCAGGCCCTGCTCGCCGAGCTCGGCGAGCCGCTGATGACCACGAGTCTGCTGCTGCCGGGGGACGACATGGCCATGACCGACGCCGAGCTCATCCGCGAGCGTATCGGCCGGCAGGTGGACGCCGTGCTCGACGGCGGCTCCGGCGGCCTCGAGCCGAGCACGGTGATCGACCTCAGCGAGCCCGCGCCGCGGATCCTGCGCCGCGGTCAGGGCGACCCTACCGCCTTCGAGACCTGATCTCGGCACGGGGCGGCGCGAGCCGCTATCATGGCGGCCCTGTTCGTCGCGAGGGTCGGGAGGGTCCTTTGAGCATCTCCAGCGCACGACCGGCGCGCGTCCTCTCCGGGATGCGCCCTACCGGACGGCTGCATCTCGGGCACTACCACGGTGTGCTGAAGAACTGGGTGCGCCTGCAGGAGGAGCACGAGTGCTTCTTCTTCATCGCCGACTGGCACGCCCTGACCACCGCCTATGAGGAGCGCGAGATCATCGCGCAGAACGTCTGGGACCTGGTCGTGGACTGGCTCGCCTGCGGGGTGAACCCGCGGCTGGCGACGCTGTTCATCCAGTCGCGCGTCATCGAGCACGCCGAGCTGCATCTGCTGCTGTCGATGATCGCGCCGCTCGGCTGGCTCGAGCGCGTCCCCACCTACAAGGATCAGATCGCCCAGCTGCGGGAGAAGGACCTCGCCACCTACGGCTTCCTGGGCTACCCGGTGCTGCAGAGCGCCGACATCCTCATCTACCGCGCCACCGGCGTGCCGGTGGGGGAGGATCAGGTCTCCCACGTCGAGCTCACCCGGGAGCTGGCGCGGCGGTTCAACTGGATGTTCGGTCGCGAGCCGGGCTTCGAGGCGCGCGCGGAGACGGCGGCGCGGAAGATGGGCAAGAAGAACGCCCGCCTCTATCGCGAGCTGCGCCGCCGCTATCAGGAGGCGGGCGACGGCGAGGCCCTGGCGGAGGCGAAGGCGCTGATCGAGGGCCAGCAGAACATCACCCTGGCCGACGGTGAGCGGCTGCTCGGCTACCTCGAGGGCGGCGGGCGCACGGTGCTGCCGGAGCCCGAGGCCATGCTCACCCCGGCGCCACGCATGCCGGGGCTGGACGGGCGCAAGATGTCGAAGTCCTATGGCAACACGATCTCCCTGCGCGAGGCGCCCGAGGATATCGACCATAAGCTGCGCACCATGCCCACCGACCCCGCCCGCGTGCGCCGCAGCGACCCGGGCGAGCCCACCAAATGCCCGGTCTACGACCTGCACCGCCTCTATTCCGACGCCGGCACCCGGGAGTGGGTGGAGCAGGGCTGCCGCTCCGCCGGCATCGGCTGCCTGGACTGCAAGCAGCCGCTGATCGAGGCCGTGCAGGCGGAGGTGGCACCGATCCGCGAGAAGGCCGCCGAGCTCGAGGCCGACCCCGACACCGTCCGCCAGATCGTGGCGGAGGGCTGCGAGCGGGCGCGCGGGGTAGCCCGGGAGACCATGAAGGACGTCCGCGCGGCCATGGGGCTGGAGTACCGCTGAGCATGCAGGAGGCCGCCGCCGGCAGCGACGATGCCGCCCCGATCGCGCGTGTGCGCGGGGAGCCGCTGGCGGATCTGCCGCGGGACCTCTACATCCCACCGGATGCGCTGGAGGTCTTTCTGGAGACCTTCGAGGGCCCGCTGGATCTGCTGCTTTACCTCATCCGGCGGCAGAATCTGGACATCCTCGACATTCCCATCGCGGAGATCACGCGCCAGTACATGGCCTACGTGGAGCTGATGAAGGACGTGCGCCTCGAGCTCGCTGCGGAGTACCTGGTGATGGCCGCGGTGCTGGCGGAGATCAAGTCGCGCATGCTGCTGCCTCGCCCGCCCGCGGCCGATCAGGACGAGGAGCACGACCCGCGCGCCGAGCTGGTGCGCCGGCTGCAGGAGTACGAGCGCTACAAGGAGGCAGCCGCCGAGCTGGACAACCTGCCGCGGGTGGCCCGGGACATCTTCCCGGCCAAGGCGCTGGCGCCGGAGATGACCACCGCCCGGCAGGAACCCGAGGTGGCGCTGCGGGAGCTGCTGGCGGCCTTCGCCGAGGTGCTGGACCGCGCGGAGATGTTCACCCATCACCAGGTCCAGCGGGAGGCGCTGTCGGTGCGCCAGCGCATGGCAGAGACGCTGGAAGCGCTCTCCGGGGAGCGCTTCACCGGGCTCGGCGATCTGCTGCGCCCGGAGGAGGGCCGTGCCGGCGTCGTGGTGACCTTCCTCGCCATCCTGGAGCTGCTCAAGGCCTCGCTGGTGGAGCTGGTGCAGGCCGAGCCATTCGCGCCGCTCTATCTCCGGGCGGCCGGCAGTCGCAGCGAGGCGCCGCCGGTACCCGCGGACGGGGAGGGCGCATGAGCCGGCCTCCGCTCGAGCACATCCTCGAGGGGGCACTGCTCGCCGCCGGCGAGCCGCTGTCGGTGGAGCGTCTGCGCGGGCTGTTCGAGGCCCACGAGCAGCCCGAGCCCGGCGAAGTGCGCGCGGCCATGGATCGGCTCGCGCAGGCCTACGAGGGCCGGGGCGTGGAGGTGAAGGCGCTGGCGAGCGGCTATCGGATCCAGGTGCGGGAGAGCCTGGCGCCCTGGGTCTCGAAGCTCTGGGAGGAGAAGCCCGGACGCTACTCCCGCGCCCTGCTGGAGACCCTCGCGATCATCGCCTACCGCCAGCCCATCACCCGCAGCGAGATCGAGGAGATCCGCGGCGTGAGCGTGAGCAGCGGCATCATGCGCACGCTCCAGGAGCGCGGCTGGGTGCGCATCGCCGGCCACCGGGACGTCCCCGGCCGCCCGGCGGTGTTCGCCACCACCCGGGCGTTTCTGGACTACTTCAACCTCCAGGGTCTGGACCAGCTGCCTACCCTTATGGCCCTGCGCGACCCCGACGACGAGCAGCCGGAGCTGGATCTGCGCTTCAGCGAGGAAAGGCAGCGCAGCACGACCGCCGATGGCCACGGTCCTGCGGAGGCCCCGGAGTGACCACCGAGAAGCTGCAGAAGGTGCTGGCCCGGGCCGGCGTCGGTTCCCGGCGCGAGATGGAGCGCTGGATCGCCGAGGGCCGGGTGAGCGTCGACGGTCGTACCGCGCAGCTCGGGGACCGGGTCGGCGCCGCCGCCCGCATCGCGGTGGACGGCCGGCCCCTCGGCAAGCGGGCGGCGGAGCCGCTGCCGCGGCGCGTGCTCGCGTATCACAAGCCCGCCGGCGAGGTGGTCACCCGGCAGGACCCCGAAGGCCGGCGCACCGTGTTCACCCGCCTGCCGCGCCTGCGCGGCGGGCGCTGGGTCGCGATAGGGCGGCTCGACGTCAACACCTCGGGACTGCTGCTCTTCACCACCGACGGCAGTCTCGCCAGCCGGCTCATGCACCCGAGCTATCGGCTGCCGCGGGACTACGCCGTGCGGGTATTCGGCCATGTCAGCGAGGCCATGCTGGAGCGCCTGCGGGAGGGAGTGACCCTGGACGACGGCAAGGCGGCCTTCGAGCGCATCGAGACCCTTGCCGCCGGCGAGGCCGCCAACGAGTGGTACCGGGTGCGGGTCCGCGAGGGCCGCAATCGACTGGTGCGGCGGCTCTGGGAGTCTCAGGGCGTGACGGTGAGCCGGCTGATGCGCGTGCAGTACGGCCCGGTGGCGCTGCCGCCCAACCTGCGCGAGGGTCAGCATCACGAGCTTGGGCCGGGCGCGGTGGACGAGCTCTGCACGCTGGTGGACCTGCCGGCCGAGGCATCGGCCGGCGACCGGCGCAAGGCGGCTCCCCGACGGCCCCGCCGGCGGCCGCCCCGGCGCGGATGAGCGGCGGTCGCGGGCTGCACGACACCTACCGCCGTCTTCACGCGGCGTTCGGCCCGCAGGGCTGGTGGCCGGGGGAGACCGCCTTCGAGGTGTTGGTGGGCGCGGTACTCACCCAGAATGCCGCCTGGAGCAACGTGGAGCGCGCCATCCAGGGCCTGCGCAACGCATGCCTGTTCGCCCCGGAGCGCATCGTCGCCGCGGAACACGGCGCCCTCGCCGCGGCCATCCGCCCCTCAGGCTATTTCAACGTCAAGGCGCGGCGCCTGCGCGCGGCCTGTGAGGCCTGGCTCGAGCATGGCGGCGAGGCGGGGCTTGCCCGGCTCGACACGGCCACGCTCCGGGCGAGACTGCTGGCGGTGAAGGGACTCGGCCGCGAGAGCGTGGACGACGTCGTCCTGTACGCCTTCGAGCGCCCGGTGTTCGTGGTGGATGCGTATACCCGCCGCATCTTCAGCCGCCTCGGCGTTCTCGCCGGCGACGAGCCCTACGAGACCATCCGTGCCCGCTTCGAGGCCGCGCTGCCGCAGGATCCGGCCCTGTTCAACGAGTACCACGCCCTCATCGTCGCCCTCGGCAAGGACATCTGCCGCCCGCGCAGACCCCGCTGCGACGAGTGCCCGCTGCAGGCGGGCTGTGCCTTCGCCGGCGGGCCATGAAGCCGCGCCCACACGGGCGCATCTGCGGCCGTGCCAGGTGCGGTGCGGGGTGGGAGCACCCGGGACACGCTGTGCGGTCAGAGGCCCACGGACATCGTTCAGCGCGGCCCTAAGGTCCCGGATGCTCCTCCCCCGCCACGCACTGCCAGCTCAGCGAGCTGTTCCGCGACGGGATGGGCCGCCCCCCATGGGTCATCGGTAGCGCGGACACCGTTGCCCCGTGCCGGTTTTCGTGGCGAACTGGCGGCATGCTGCGGATCGATGAACAGCTGGCGGTCCCCGAGGAGGAGATCGAGATCACGGCCGTGCGCGCGCAGGGGCCGGGTGGGCAGAACGTCAACAAGGTAGCGACGGCTGTGCAGCTGCACTTCGACGTGCGTGCCTCGTCGCTGCCGGAGGACGTCAAGATGCGGCTTCTGGCCCGGCGCGACCGCCGGCTGCGCAAGGACGGGGTGCTGGTGATCAAGGCGCAGCGCCGTCGCACCCAGGAGGGCAACCGGGAGGATGCGCTGGCCCGCCTCGCGGAGCTGGTGCGTGCTGCCAGCACACCGCAGAAACGGCGCCGGCCGACCCGCCCGCCGAAGAGCGCCCATCGCCGCCGCCTGCAGGCGAAGGCCCGGCGCGCACGGCTCAAGTCACTGCGTGGCCGCCCGCCGCCGGAATAGGCGACCACCACTCGTACCGGAGGAGATGGCCTTGATCACCGACACGGACCGAAGCCACCTGCGCCGCTGCGTGGCGCTGGCCAGGCAGGCCCTGGAGGCCGGCGATGAGCCGTTCGGCTCGGTGCTGGTCTCGGCGCAGGGGGTGGTGCTTTTCGAGGACCACAATCATGTGGCCTCCGGCGATAGCACCCGGCATCCGGAATTCGCCATCGCCCGCTGGGCGGCGGCACACCTTTCGCCGGGCGAGCGTGCCGCCGCGACGGTGTATACCTCGGGCGAGCACTGTCCGATGTGTGCCGCCGCCCACGGCTGGGTGGGCCTCGGCCGCATCGTCTATGCGAGCTCCTCGGCCCAGCTCGGGGAGTGGCTGGCGGAGATGGAGGTTCCGCCGCCCCCGGTGCGGCCGCTCGCGATCCGCGAGATCGTGCCGGATGCCGTCGTGGAGGGGCCGGTGGCGGACCTCGCCGATGAGGTACGGGCCCTGCACCGGCGCCTGCACGGGTTCGAACCCGACCCCGCGCGGTAACCGCTCCGGCCTCAGCAGAGCTCGGCTTCGCCCTTGTCTCCCGGTGCCTCGGTCTTCGCGGGCCTGGCCAGCAGGCTCTCCCAGGGTGTGCCGGACGCCGGGAGGCCGTCGTGCGTGCGCTCCGCCGCCTCGGGCATCTCGCAGCTGGCCACTGCGGGCTGCGCCGCCAGGGCTTTCGCCAGATACTCCGCAAGATCCCGCTCGCCGGGATTCGTGTCGATATGGGCACCGGCATGGCTGCCCATCAGCATCAGCGCCAGCGCCACCGGGATTCGCCAGGTCATCGCCGTCCCTCCCGCTCCGTTATCCGGAGCCGATTCGGAAACAGCTTCAGGCTGGCACGCCGGGCAGGTCTTCGCTATTCGCGGAAGCCTCTACGTGGTCGCCTGTGGTGAGGCCGGCGCTGTGCTCCGGTGTGCCGAGACCTGACGATACTTCCGAGACGATCAATGAGGCGGGCTGCCAGCTTCCCGCCCGACGGTGGCCAGACTGGCGGGTTCGGCCTCCGCGGCTACCGGGGTGTCGGACTCCAGGCGCTCGGAGTAGCGCGCCGTCATCTGCGCCACATGCGGGCGCAGCAGCACGGTGAAGCGGATCAGCTCCTCCATGACGTCGACGATGCGCCCGTAAAGCGGCGACGGGCGCATGCGGCCGCGGTCGTCGAACTCCTGCCAGGCCTTGGGGATGCTGGACTGATTGGGGATGGTCACCATGCGCATCCAGCGCCCGAGCAGGCGCAGGGTGTTTACCGCGTTGAACGACTGCGAGCCGCCGCTGACCTGCATCACCGCCAGCGTCCGCCCCTGGGTCGGGCGCATGCCGCCGGTCTTGAGCGGCAGATGGTCGATCTGGGCCTTCATCACGCCGGTGATCTGGCCGTGCCGCTCCGGGCTGCACCAGACATGGCCTTCGGACCAGTGGGAGAGGTCGCGCAGCTCGCGCACCGCGGGATGGTCGTCGCCGGCGACCTGGTCCGGCAGCGGCAGGTCCTGCGGGTCGAAGATGCGGGTCTCGGCGCCGAACCGCCGTAGCAGCCGGGCCGCCTCCTCGGCGGCCAGGCGGGAGTAAGAGCGCTCGCGCAGCGAGCCGTACAGCAGCAGGATACGCGGCGGATGGCCCAGGGGATCGGGCAGTCCCTCGGCCGGCCGTTCGATCAGATAGCGCGCATCAAGCGCGGGGAAGTGATCAGGCTCGGGCAGAGCGCGCAGTCGCATGAGTGGGTGGCATCCAGTTGTCCGGTGGGCAAATTGGGCGACCAGTGTATCGCGCTTGTTGCCCTGCAGCATCTCCACGCCACCCTTGTTGGCGGCGGATACACGGGTCGACGCCGGCCCGGGCATCCGCCGCCCTGGCGTGCTCAGCGCTCGTAGGTGCCAATCAGGCGGTTCATGCCGATGACATGCGGCTCGGCGCGCTCCAGGAACTGCCAGAGGGTGAGCCCTGGCTCCAGGTCCAGTGCCTGGTCGAGCGCCAGGATCCAGAAATAGTAGTGATGGACGCCATGGCCCTCCGGGGGCATCGGGCCGCCGTAGGCCTGCTTGCCGAAATCGGTGACGCCGTTGGTGTGATCGCTGTTGCCCTCGGCGAGCCGGGTGACCTCGGCCGGGATGTTGTAGTACACCCAGTGCACGAAGCCATAGGCGCCGGGCACGATCAGCGGCGCGTCCGGATCATGACAGATCACCGCGTAGGACCGGGTACCGCCCGGGGCGCCGCTCCACTCGAGCGCGGGGGAGACGTCCTCACCCTCCCCGGTGTGGCGTGCCGGTATCGGCTGATGGGCGCCGAAGGCGGTGCTGCGCAGCTGCATGTCGGAGAGTGCGAATCCCATGCTGACTCCTCCCTGGGTTGGCGGGTGTCGTCAGCATGCTTGCATCCGGCTTCCTGATTGGCAACGAGCGTCAGCGCTGAGGGCGCCGGGAGTCCGCGGCGCTGGGGCCGCTGTAGTGGCCGTGCCGGGCGCGAGGCGGGGCAGGAGCGCCCGGGACACGCTGTGAATACGTCCTTGTAAGCTCGTAGGCGAGGTCCCTCTCGCCTACGGTCCCGGTCGCTCCTGCCCCGCCTCGCTAGGCCGCCGTGGGTACCCGCCGCCGCGCGCGTAGCGCCAGGCGGCGTAGCCGGGCCTGGTGGTCATCAGGTCCGGCTTTGTGCGGCGGGAAGCGGTGGTGTTGCAGGAAGAGATCCGGGGTGTCCGCGCCCGGGCGAGCGCGGGCATGGGGTATCGGCCAATAGCCGGGCCTGTGGGAGCCGCGCCCCGCCGAGAAATCCCGGCCGCGGCGCAACGCCGCCCGGATCAGCGCTTCAGGACGAGACGCCGGCCTGCTGGCGGGCGCGGACGTTGTGCCGGATCATCGCGGTGCGCCCGCGCAGGCCCTCGGGGATATCCAGATGCTCGCCTACCAGCATCACCAGCCGGCGGACGCCGTCGTCCTTGGCGTGGATCTCGTGCAGCGTGCGCTGGACCGAGGCCTTCGGCAGCGCGTCCGCGAAGCCCTGCAGGAGATAGATCCCGTAGTGGCGGCTTGCGGAGATGTAGGAGAGCACCTCCGCCGGCGCGCGCGTGCGCGGAATGAAGATGTGCTCCACGCCGAGCCGGTAGAGGCCGCTGTCCGCGGTCCAGTGATAGACCGCGCGGCCCGTGGTCAGCGTCAGTCGCTTGAACAGGGCGAGGAGCCGGTCCGTCTCGCCGGTTTCCAGCGCCGCGATGCGGTAGTTGGAGTCGATGACCCGCTGCAGCGTCCGTGTTGCATCCATCGTCTTTCGCCCTCGCATGAGCATGACCTGTGGACAGTATCGTGCATGCGGGGCCGACCGGCGACTGTGAGGGATTTCATACTTGGGCGATCCGGTGATCGCCTGTGGATCACCCGCCGTCCGACGTGGGCGCCACCCGGTACTGCCCGCCCGGCGTGACCGGCGTCGCCGGTGCCAGCAACGGCAGCAGGATTTCGGCGACGCGGTCCGCGGAGGGCAGGTCGTCCGTCGTCTCCCCCGGGTAGGCAGAGCGGCGCAGGGCCGTGTGTATCGGGCCCGGATCGACGCTGGCGACGGTCACCGGTGAGCCCGCCGGCTGCTCGGCGGCCAGGGTGCGCATCAGGCCCTCGAGGCCGGCCTTGGCGACGGCGTAGGCGCCCATGTAGGCCTGCCCCTCGCGGCCTGCGCGGTCGCTGATGAACAGCACCCGCGCATCGCGCGAGCCCGCCAGCAGGGGCAGGCAGGCGCGGGTGAGCAGGAAGGGGGCGTTCAGGTTGACCTGCAGCGTCTTCATCCAGTGCTCGACGTCGTAGTGCGCGAGGGGGGCCGGCTCGCCGAGCTGCGCCGCGCCGTGGACGAGGGCATCCAGCCCGCCCAGGGCCTCTTCCAGGCGCTCGGCGAGCTCGGCGTGGTCGTCGGGCGAGGCGCCGAGCAGGTCCATGGGGTAGAGCGCGGGTTGCGGATGGCCGGCGGCCTCGAGTGTGTCGTACAGCTGCTCCAGGGCACGCAGGTTCCTGTCCAGCAGCACCACGGTGGCGCCGTGGGCTGCCGCGAGCCGCGCGAGGGCGGCACCCAGGCCGGCGGCCGCGCCGGTGATCAGGACCCGGCGGCCGGCAAGGGCATCGGCGGGCAGCTCGGCGGACGGGGGCAACGGCAGCGGCGCGGTCATTCGGCGGTCTCCGATGGCAGGGGGCGGATGCGCTCCGGTCGTCGGGCACTGCGCCAGGCGAGCCAGAGCTTGCGCAGGGGCGTGAGGTGGTGGCGACGCTCGAGCTGCGGGTGATCGTCCTCGGCCATGACCGCCAGCAGCCGTCGATAGAGCACGGCCAGCACCAGAGCAGGCCGCTGCCGGCGCCGGGCCGGGCGGGGCAGACGGCGGATGGCGCTGTCGAGAAAGTCGCGGGCGCGTTGCCCCTGCACGGCCAGGACGCGGCGCAGCGCCTCGCTGTCGCGGCGGGCGAGGAGGTCCTCCCGGGTCAGCCCCTCGGCCGCCAGATCCGCCTCCGGAATGTAGACGCGGCCGGCGGCGATGTCCCGACCCAGATGGCGCAGCAGCCGGGTGAGCTCCAGACCCATGGCGAGGTCGTGGGCGAAGGCGGCGGTCTGCGGGGTGTCCGGTCCGCCCACCCGTCGCGCCAGCTCGGCCAGCCCGCCGGCGCGGTGGCAGTAGACGGTGAGCTCGCGCAGGGCCGGGTAGCTGCCGTACTCGAGATCCATGCGTGCGGCCTCGATGACCTCGGCGAAGGGCTCGCGGGCAAAGCCGTGACGCTCGATCACCGGCGCCAGGGCCTGGCTCACGGGATGGCGGGGCTGGCCGGCGAACAGGCGCTCCAGCTCTTCCTGCCACCATTTGAGCTTGACCGCGCCCACGCCGGGGTCGCTCACCTCCCGCGGCACCTCCAGCACCTCGGCCCGGTAGGCGGCAAGGGCCAGCAGCGCCTCGCGTTCGGGAGCGCCTGCAAACAGCAGGGCATAATGCAGGCTCGAGCCTTCCGGCGCCGCCTTGTCGCGGCAGTACGCGAGAGGATCCATTCCGGCTCAGAGGGCCGCAACGGCGGTGTGGCGGCCGTTGCGGTGGTCCGCCCAGGCATCGGCGGCGAGCCAGCGCTCGATCTCCTGCGGGTGGCCGATGAGGCCGTCAGCCCCCCAGCGGGTGACCCGGTCCTCGGCGGAGAGGTAGCCGAACAGGGCCACCAGCGTGAGTGTGCCGGCGCGGCGGCCGGCCTCGACGTCGCGCTCGGCATCGCCCACGAAGACGCATTCCCGTGGCGGCAGACCGAGCCGCCGGCAGCCCTCCAGCACCTGGTAGGGATCGGGCTTGCGGCGGCGGAGATCGTCGCCGCTGACCACGCAGTGCGGGCGCTCGCCATAGCCGAGGGCGGCCACCAGCGGCTCGGTGAGCCAGCCTGGCTTGTTGGTGACGATGCCCCAGGGCACACCGCCGCGCTCGAGGGTATGCAGGAGCTCTTCCATGCCGTCGAAGGGTTGCGTCTCGCAGCTGAGACGCTCGCGGTAAAGGGCCAGAAAGCGCTGGCGTAGCGGCTCGAAGCGCGGATCATCCGGGGCGAGGTCGAAGCCGCGGCGGATCATCGGGGCACTGCCGTGGGAGACCGCGCTGGCGAGCTGGGCGGCGGCGAGGGGCGGCAGATCCTCTTCCCGGCGCAGGGCGTTGAGGCTGCTGATGAGGTCGGGCGCGGTGTCGAACAGGGTACCGTCGAGGTCGAGCAGCACGGCGCGGGCGAGGGGTAGGCGTCTCATGGGCTTTGCGGGTCGGGCCGCCGGCAGTGGGCGAGGTAGTTCACGGTGACATCGTCGCCGAGGAAGTAGCGGCGGGTGATCGGGTTGTAGCCGAGCCCCTGCAGATGCGCGAGCTCGAGGCCGCTCGCCCGCACCCAGGTGCCGAGCTCGGAGGGCCGGATAAAGGCCGAGTAGCGATGGGTGCCCCGCGGCAGCAGCCGCAGCACGCGCTCGGCGCCGACGATGGCGAAGAGATAGGCCTTGGGCGTGCGGCTCAGGGTGGAGAAGACGACATCACCGCCGGGGCGCACCAGCGCCGCGCAGGCCCGCACCACGGAGGCCGGGTCCGGCACGTGCTCCAGCAGCTCGAGGCAGGTCACAAGATCGAAGCTCGCCGGCGCCTCCTCGGCCAGCGCCTCCACGGCGACGTGGCGGTAGGTTACCGCCGCCCCCGTCTCCAGGGCGTGCAGCCGTGCCACCTCCAGGCTGCGCTCGGCGAGGTCGATGCCGGTCACCTCGGCGCCGCGGTCCGCCAGACCCTCGGCGAGGATGCCGCCACCGCAGCCGACATCGAGCACGCGACGGCCGGCGAGCGCCCCCGCGCGGCGCTCGATATAATCCAGGCGCAGCGGATTGATGGCGTGGAGGGGGGCGAAATCGCCCGCGGGATCCCACCAGCCGCTCGCCGCCTCGTCGAAACGGGCGAGCTCCTCGGGGTCGGCGTTGCGGCTGTGGCCGTCCATCAGTGTGGCCGTCGGTCGTCGCGCTCTCGGCTATGCCGAAATCGTATCACGCCAGCGCCGCACCCGCTCCAGCAGCGCCGGCATGTCGAGGGTCTGCGGCAGGCGGTCCGCCAGCACCGGCCGCCCGGCGATCCAGACGTCGGTAACCTGGCTGCGGCCGGTGGCGTAGGCGAGCTGGGAGACCACGTTGTGCAGCGGCTGCGCCTCCGGCCCGGAGAGGTCGACGGCGATCATGTCGGCGGCCTTGCCAGGCAGCAGGCTGCCGATCTCGTGGTCACGGCCGAGGGCGCGGGCGCCTCCCAGGGTGGCGAGATGCAGTGCCTGCCAGGCGGGCAGGGCGCCGGCGTCGCCGCTCTCGGCCTTGGCCACCAGGGCGGCGCTGCGCAGCTCGCCGAAGAGGTTGAGGTCGTTGTTGCTGGCGGCGCCGTCGGTGCCGAGGGCCACGTTCACGCCGCGGGCGAGCAGGTCGGTGACCGGGCAGAGGCCGCTGGCGAGCTTGAGATTGGCCTCGGGGCAGTGCACCACGTGGGCGCCGCTCTCGGCGAGGCGCGCGCGCTCGTCGCCGGTGAGCTGGGTCATGTGCACCGCGAGCAGGCGCGGGCCGAGCAGGCCGAGGGCGTCCAGTCGCGCCAGGGGCCGGTCACCGTGCTCGCGCACCGAGTCGGCCACCTCGCCGGCGGTCTCGTGCAGATGGATGTGCACCCGCCGGTCCAGATCATCGGCCAGGATGCGCACCCGCTCGAGGCTGGCCTCGCCCACGGTGTAGGGCGCATGGGGGGCGAGCACGGTGTCCACCAGCGGATGGTCGCGCCAGTCGGCGTGCAGGGCGCGGCCGCGCTCGAGGTAGCCATCGGGGCCGTCGGCGTAGACGGTAGGGAAGTCGAGCACGATCATGCCTACGGTGACCCGCATGCCGGCGTGGCTCGCCACCTCCGCCACGGTCTCCGGGAAGTAGTACATGTCATTGAAGCAGGTCACGCCGCCGCGCAGCATCTCGACCACAGCAAGCTCCGTGCCGTCGCGCACGAAGGCCTCGCTGACATGGGCCTGCTCCGCCGGCCAGATGTGTTCGGTGAGCCAGGTCATCAGTGGCAGGTCGTCGGCGTAGCCCCGGAGCAGCGCCATCGCCGCATGGGTGTGGGCGTTGACGAGCCCCGGCATCAGCGCCTGACCCGGCAGCTCGCGCACCCTGGCGGGCCGGTAGTGGCGTTCCGCCTCCGGGCGCGGCAGCAGGGCGACCAGGGCGCCGTCACGCACGGCCACGGAGTGGTCCTCGAACACCGCGCCGGCTGGCTCCATGGGCACCACCCAGCCCGGGTGCAGCAACAGGTCCACGTCTTCCATCGGGGGTCTCCTCACAACTCGGTGGGCCGGGCGTCCGCGGGGCGCCCGGCAAGGCCAGTGTGCGACAATGGCGGCCACACTGTCAGGCGCGTCAGGGAGCCCGGATGACCGCATTCGACCGCATCCGCGCCGTGTTCTGGGAGTCCGGCCGGCTGCACCTGCTCGATCAACGCCGGCTGCCGACGGTGGAGCACTACCTCGACTGCACCCGCTGGCGCGAGGTGGCCGAGGCCATCCGCGACATGGTCGTGCGCGGCGCCCCGGCCATCGGCATCGCGGCGGCTTATGGCGTCGCCCTGGCGGCCCGGGAGCGCAGCGAGCGCGAGCTGGCCGCCGCCTTCGAGGGGCTGGCGGCGACGCGGCCGACGGCGGTCAATCTTGGCTGGGCGCTGGCACGCATGCGCCGTGCCCACGACGCCGGCGCCGACGCCGGGGCGCTGCTGGCGGAGGCGCAGCGCATCCAGGCCGAGGACGTTGCCGCCAACCGCCGTATCGGCGCGCTGGGTGCCGAGCACCTGCCCGCGGGCCGCGCGGTGCTGACCCACTGCAACACCGGCTCGCTCGCCACCGGCGGCTACGGTACCGCGCTCGGCGTGGTGCGTTCGGCCTACGCCGCCGGTCGCCTCACCCGGGTCTACGCCGGCGAGACGCGGCCCTGGCTCCAGGGTGCGCGGCTCACGGCCTGGGAGCTGCAGGCCGACGGTATCCCGGTGCGGCTGATCGCCGACGGCGCCGCGGCAAGCCTGCTCGCGAGCGGCGAGGTGGGCGCCGTGGTCGTTGGCGCCGACCGCGTCGCCGCCAACGGCGACGTGGCCAACAAGATCGGCACCTACGCCCTGGCGCTGGCCGCCGCGGCGCACGACGTGCCGTTCCTGGTGGCCGCACCGCTGTCGACCCTCGACGCTGACACCGCGAGCGGGGCCGGGATCCCCATCGAGACGCGCGGCGCGGAGGAGTTGCTGAGCATTGCGGGACAGGCCATTGCGCCACCGGATATCGAGGTCTGGAACCCGGTGTTTGACGTCACCCCGGCGCGCCTCGTGGACGCGCTGATTACCGAGCGGGGCGTGGTCGCGCGCCCCGATGCCCATGCGATCCGGCGCCTGCTGAGCGCGCCGGCACACGAGGAGATCCCCTGACATGCGCCTTCCCCTGCTTACCCTGGCCATGGCGGCCGGCATCGGTTCCGCCGCCGCAGACGGCAATCCCGAGGTGGTATTCGAGACCAGCGCCGGCGAAATCCGCCTGGAGCTGCTGGCGGACGCTGCCCCGGTGACCGTGGAGAACTTCCTTGGCTACGTGGACGACGGCTTCTACGACGGCACCATCTTCCACCGCGTGATCCCCGGCTTCGTGGTCCAGGGCGGCGGCTTCACCGAGGACCTCTCGCGCAAGCCCACGGGTCAGCCCATCGTCAACGAAGCGGACAACGGCCTGAAGAACGAACGCGGGACCCTCTCCATGGCCCGCACTCAGGCGAAGGACAGTGCCACCTCGCAGTTCTTCATCAACCTCGCGGACAACGCCTTTCTCGATCACGGTGCGCGGGACTTCGGCTACGCCGTCTTCGCCCGCGTGGTGGAGGGAATGGACGTGGTCCAGCGCATAGCCGAAGGGCAGACCAGCCGGCGCGGTCCGATGACGGACGTGCCGGTGGACCCGGTGGTGGTGGAGCGGGCGCGCCGCGTCGAGCCCTGACGGCGCCGCCCCGGGGCCGAGCAGCGGGGCCCGCTCGCCGCCGGCCGCGGTCCGGTGCCGCCACCAGGGCGGGCGCTGCCGGGGGCGGCCAGCGCGTGGTATGATTGACGGCTATCCGCGGGCGGCCCGGTGCATCACCGGGCCGCCTGCATTGTGCCCCCACTCCCGAGAAGTGAGACCGCCCGATGTCGAGCGTTGCCAAGGAGATCCTGCCGGTCAATCTCGAGGACGAGATGCGGCAGTCCTACCTCGATTACGCCATGAGCGTGATCGTCGGCCGCGCCCTGCCGGACGTGCGCGACGGCCTCAAGCCCGTGCACCGGCGGGTCCTGTTCGCCATGCGCGAGCTCGGCAACGACTGGAACAAGAGCTACAAGAAGTCCGCCCGCGTGGTGGGTGACGTCATCGGTAAGTACCACCCCCACGGCGACTCCGCCGTCTACGACACCATCGTGCGCATGGCCCAGGACTTCTCCATGCGCTATCCGCTGGTGGACGGGCAGGGCAACTTCGGCTCCATCGACGGCGATAACGCCGCGGCGATGCGCTACACCGAGGTGCGCATGGCGCGCATCGCCCACGAGCTGCTGGCGGACATCGACAAGGAAACCGTCGACTTCACCGACAACTACGATGGCTCCGAGCGCGAGCCCCAGGTGCTGCCGACGAAGGTGCCGAATTTCCTCGTCAACGGCGGCTCCGGCATCGCCGTGGGCATGGCCACCAACGTGCCGCCGCACAACCTGCGCGAGGTGGTGGATGCCTGCGTCGCCCTGATCGACGACGAGGACCTCACGGTCGAGGACCTCATGGCCTACGTGCCCGGGCCGGACCTGCCCACCCGCGGCATCATCAACGGCGTCGAGGGTATCCGCGAGGCCTACCGAACCGGCCGTGGGCGCATGGTGATGCGCGCGCGCTGCAGCTTCGAGACCGACGAGCGCAACGGCAAGGTCAGCATCATCGTCCACGAGCTGCCCTATCAGGTGAACAAGGCGCGGCTGCTGGAGAAGATCGCCGAGCTGGTCAAGGAGAAGCGCGTCGAGGGCATCACCGAGCTGCGGGACGAGTCCGACAAGGACGGCATCCGCATGGTCATCGAGCTGCGCCGCGGCGAGGTGCCCGAGGTGGTGCTGAACAACCTCTACCAGCACACCCAGCTGGAGACGGTGTTCGGCATCAACATGGTGGCACTGCACGAGGGCCAGCCCCGCCAGCACAACCTGAAGAACATCCTCGAGGCCTTCCTCCGCCACCGCCGCGAGGTGGTCACCCGGCGCACGGTCTACGAGCTGCGCAAGGCCCGCGACCGGGCCCACACGCTGGAGGGCCTGGCGGTCGCGCTCGCCAACATCGACGAGGTGATCGCGCTGATCAAGGCCTCGCCCGGGCCGGCGGATGCGAAGCAGGCGCTGGTGGGCCGCACCTGGGCTCCGGGCGTGGTGAGTGACATGCTCGCCCGCGCCGGCGCCGAGGCCTCACGCCCCGAGGGGCTCGGCCGCAACGTCGGCCTGGTGGACGGCCGCTACCAGCTCACCGAGACCCAGGCCCAGGCGATCCTGGACCTGCGCCTGCACCGGCTGACCGGCCTCGAGCAGGACAAGATCGTCGACGAGTACCGTGAGATCCTCGACACCATCGAGGAGCTGCTGGCCATCCTCGGCAGCAGCGAGCGGCTGATGCAGGTGATCCGCGAGGAGCTCGCGGACATCCGCGAGCGCTACGGCGACGAGCGTCGCACCGAGATCCTCGAGCAGCGCCTCAGCCTCACCACCGAGGACCTGATCTCCCCCCAGGACGTGGTGGTGACCCTCTCCCACAACGGCTACGCCAAGTCCCAGCCGCTGGACGGCTATCAGGCTCAGCGCCGCGGCGGCAAAGGCAAGGCCGCCACGCGCATGCGTGACGAGGACTTCGTCGACCAGTTCTGGGTCGCCAACAGCCACGATACGCTGCTCTGCTTCTCGAGCCGGGGCAAGGTCTACTGGCTCAAGGTCTACGAGCTGCCCCATGGCGCCCGCGGCGCGCGCGGCAAGCCCATCGTCAACCTGCTGCCGCTGGAGCAGGGCGAGCGCATCAACACCGTGCTCCCCATCAGCGAGTTCGACGACGATCACTTCGTGTTCATGGCCACCCGCCGCGGGACGGTCAAGAAGACGCCGCTGTCGCATTTCTCGCGGCCGCGCTCCACCGGCATCATCGCCGCACACCTCGGCGACGACGACTGGCTGGTCAACGTCGGCGTCACCGACGGCCAGCGCGAGATCATGATGATCACCGACGCCGGCAAGGCCCTGCGCTTCCGCGAGGAGGAGGTGCGCCCGATGGGCCGCACCGCCGCCGGCGTGCGCGGCATTCGCCTCGGGCCCGGGCAGTCGGTGATCCAGTGCCTGATCCTCGGCGAGGGCGATGTGCTCAGCGTCACCGCCAACGGCTATGGCAAGCGCACGCGGGTCGCCGA